>CAXUOA010000022.1:11097-18669 GCA_964252625.1 uncultured Acetobacteraceae bacterium
GCGCGCCCACGAAGCCCGCGGCCAGGGCGCACGCGGCCAGCAGGCCGGTCACCACGTAACCCGCGACGCCGCCGTCGCCACTGCTGTCCACAAGCAGCAGCAGCAGTGCCAGGCCGAGCAGGGTGAAAAGTATCTGGGTGACCATCTCCAGCGTGAGGTCGGCCAGGGTGGTGGCGATCGCCTGCGCCAGGGCCATGCCGCCGGCCTGCAGCAGCCTGGCGGAGACCACCGGGCCGCCGATCTGCGCCACGGGAAGCAGGTTGTTCACGCCCTCCCGCACCAGGCGCAGCGCGCCATAGACGGCCAGGCCCGGCCGGCCATCGGCGGACGCCGAGATGCTGCGCCAGCCGGCGGCAGAGGCGGCAACCTGCAGCAGGTGGATACCTGTCACCGCCGCCAGTCCGAGCCATCCCGCCCTGCCGAGCAGCGCCGCCACCTGGCCAAACCCGTAGGTCCGCAGCAGCCACGCCGCCAGGCATAATCCCGCCAATCCGGCTATGATCGGCACGGCTTTCACGCCAGGCCCTCCGGCCCGCGCCATTGCGGGACGCCGGTCCGCCGGGCTACGCGCCTAGCATGGCAGACATCGACGACCCGCCGGACCTCCTGCTCACGCCAGGTCCGCTCAACACAACGCCGCGCACGCGCGCGGCGCTCGGACGGGACTGGGGATCGCGCGACGCGGCCTTCATCGCGTTGAGCGAAAGCGTGCGCACCCGGCTGGCCGGCCTGGTGGGTGGGCAAAGCAGCCATGTGGCCGTGCCGATGCAGGGTGCCGGCACCTTTGCGGTGGAAGCCGCCGTGCAGAGCCTGGTGCCGCGCGACGGCACGTTGCTGGTGCTGGTCAACGGTGCCTACGGACGCCGGATTGCCGATATGGCCGCCAGGATCGGCCGGCTGGGCGGCGTGCTGGAGGTAGCGGAAAACCGGCCGATAGAGGCCGAACAGGTCCGGCTCGCTCTCGCGCAGGATCCCGGTATCACCGACGTGGCCCTGGTGCATTGCGAGACCACCAGCGGGCTGCTGAACCCGCTGGCGCCCGTGGCGGACGTGGTCCGTCAGGCAGGACGCAGGCTTATCCTGGACGCGATGAGTGCGTTTGGCGCCGTGCCGATCGATCTGCGCGTCACGCCCTGCACGGCGGTGATCGGCTCGGCCAACAAGGGGCTCGAAGGTGTACCGGGGCTGGGCTTCGTCATCGCCGAGCAGGCGCATCTGGCCGGCTGTGCCCAACACGCCGTAAGCCTCAGCCTGGACCTCCATGCGCAGTGGCGCGGCTTCGAGACCAACCAGCAATGGCGCTTCACGCCCCCTGTGCAGGTGGTGGCCGCACTGGCGTCCGCGCTGGACCAGCTGGAAGAGGAAGGCGGCGTGGCCGCGCGGCACGCCCGCTACCAGGCCAATTGCGCCATGCTGATTGCCGGCATGCGCGCGCATCGCTTCGAGACGTATATCGATGCGGCTTACCAGGCCCCGGTGATCGTGACCTTCCGCATACCGGCAGGCGGCTGGTTCGATTTCGGCCGCTTCTACGGGTTCCTGGCGGCACGCGGCGTGGTGATCTACCCGGGCAAGCTGACGCAGGAACCGAGCTTCCGCATCGGCTGCATAGGCGCTGTCGGCCGGGCGGAGATGGCGCGTGCGCTGGCGGCGGTGGATGCGTTCATGGCGGCGCATGGGCCTAAGTAAGGAAGGAAGGCCTTCTTTTTCGAGAAAAAGAAGCAAAAAGCTTTTGCGTGCGCTGTCGCCGGTTGGTGAAACACCTGGTCTCATCACCACGCACCTGACAGAGACAAAAGTTTTTTGGTTCTTTTTTTCAAAAAAGAACTGCTTGCCCTCCTCGCTCACGCCGCCCCGGTCACGAAATCCCGGAACCGCCGCGCCACCTCGTGCGGCGCCACCGTCGGCCGGCCGAGCTTCTCCATCGAGCCCGGCCGTATGCGCACGTGCAGCAGGACAGGCCCGGCCTGCCGGAGTGCCGCGGTGAACGCCGCGGCAAAACCGGCTTCCGTGTCGCAACTGAACGCATGCGCGTAGCCGCAGGAGAGCGCCACGCCGGCGAAATCGACGGTGGCCGACACGGTTGCCTGGCCGCCGGTGGAATCGTGCACGCCGTTATCCAGCAGCACGTGCAGCAGGCCGGGCGGCTGGTAGGCGCCTATGGTGGCCATGGCGCCCAGTTTCATCAGCGCGGCGCCGTCGCCGTCCAGCACGATGGTGCGGCGGCCGGTGGCGAGCGCCAGGCCCAGGCCCATCGGCGCGGCGCACCCCATCGAGCCCACCTGGTAGAGGTGCTGCGCGCGGTCCTGCAGGGTGAACAGCTCGCGTCCGGTCTTGCCGGTGGTGGCGATCACCGGCGCGTGGGGCGGGACCAGAGCGAGCATGCGCGCCAGGATGTCTGCCCTGCCCGGGCGGCCGCCCTGCTCGCACAAATCCGTGCGGCCACCGGCGGCGGGGTGTGGACGGGGCGGCTCGTCGAGCGTCTCCGGGGCCAGGTCGTCCTTGCGCATGACAAAGGCGAACGGCAGCGAAAGGCGGGCCAGCTCCGCCTGCGCGTGGGCGAAGGCGGGCGCGAGCGCTTCCTGCGTGCGCGGGAAAGCGGCGTGGCCGAGGCGCATGACGTCGAGGAGGCTGTGCGTGATCTCGCCCATCAAAGCGTGCTGCGGCTCGTCGGCCAGGCCCGGCTGGCCGCGCCAGGTGACGATGAGCAGCGTGGGGATGCGGAACGGCGTGTTCAGCGAGGTGAGCGGGTTCACCGCGTTGCCCAGGCCGGAATTCTGGCACACCACCACGGTCTGCCGGCCGGCGAGCCATGCGCCCGCGGCGATCGCCACCGCCTCGCCCTCGCTGGCGGCGCCCACGTAGTGCAGCGTGCGGTCGCTGGCCACCCGGTTGATCAACGGCGTGAGGAAGCTGCACGGCACGCCGGTGTAGAGGCTGAACCCGGACGCGCCTGCCGCCTGCAGGACCGCGCCCGCCTCCAGCATCAGGAAGTACCCCCAGGCATCAGGAGAAGTTCCGCGCGTCCGCCAGGTCGGTCAGCGTGTCCACGTCCAGCCAATGCCCGGCGATGTAGTGCACCGCCACCTCGCAATGTTCGGTCAGGCGGCCGATCACCGACAGGAGGTTGGCCCGCGGCAACGTGCCGTCCGCGGCCATTGCGGCCAGCTCCTGGCGCAAAGCCTCCGTGCCACGCGCGCTGGTGTGCATCAGGCCGATCCATTCGCCGTCCGCGCGGGCTCTCGGCACGGCCGTGCCGGTCAGGCGTGCCGGCGTGTCATCCAGGTAGGCGGCGGTGTTACGGCGGTCGGCGGCAACCAGGTCGGCGGGGTCCGCCTGGCTCCGCAGGGACGAGTCGACCACCACGGTCACGTCCGCCGGCGAGGCGAGCAGGCCGTCCAGGACGTAGCGCCGGAACAGCACGTCGCCGTAGGACACCACCAGCTCGCCCTGCAGCCCCGGCATGGCGCAGGCGAGCGAGGCTGCCTCCCCGGTCTCGGCGTAGGCGGCGTTGTCCACGACCGCGAAACCATCGGCCAGGATGGACTGGCCGGCGAAGCCGCGCACCACCGTCACGTCGTGCACACCGCCCTCGCTCAGGGTCGCGAGCAGCCGGTGCAGCAATGGCTGGCCGCGGATGTCGACCAGGCATTTCGGCAGGCTGGCGGTGACTTCGCCCAGATCCGCGCCGCGCGAGGCGGCCAGCACCACGCCCTGGACGGTGCGGCTGCGCGGGAGATAGCGGAGCGATGCCTCCTCGAGCTCCTCGTTGCCGGTGAGCCGGAAGACGTCGCGCACGCTGGTGATGCGGTCCTCGACCTCCATGAGCGACTCGGTCCGCGCGATGCTGCGCGCCGTCTCGCGCATTGCCGAGATGGACGACCGCACCAGGTGGTTGGCCCAGATCACGGTGGACACGCCGGTGGCCCGCAGCATGGCGGTGGGCGTCGCGTAATACATCGTCGGCACCACGACGATCGGGCAGCGTCCGTCCCAGCGTTGCATGAAGCCGGCGATCTCGGCGATGTCGCGGCGCTTGGAGTGCACCAGGATCGCGTCAGCCCCCGCCGCATGGTAGGCTTCGGCCCGGCGCAGCGCCTCGTCCATCGGGTGGCCGGAGATCAGCGCCTCGGTGCGGGCCACGATGCAGAACTGGCTGTCGGTCTGTGCGTCCTTGCCGGCGCGTATGCGGCCGCAGAACTCCTCGGTGTCCGCCAGCAACTGGCGTTCGCCGAGGAAGGAGTTCGTTTTGGGGAACAATTTGTCTTCCAGGCATACGCCGGCGATGCCGCGTTCGCCGAGCTTTCTGACCAGCCGGCGCACATTGTTGAAATTGCCGTATCCCGTGTCCCCGTCGACCAGTATGGGCAGGGTGCTGGCGTCCGCCATGAACTCCAGCACGTCGAGCACCTGTGTCCAGGACGCCTCGTTGTTATCCCGCAGCCCCAGCGACGCCGAGATGGACAGGCCGGAGGCCCAGATGCCGGCAAAACCGGCCTCCTCGACGATCTTGGCCGACAGCCCGCTATGCGCCTCCATCAGGAACGACAGACCCGGTGAGAAAAGCAATGACCGAAGCTCGGCCGGACGGGACAGGCCGCCAAGACAGGTGCGGTTCAACGGTGCTTGGTCTGGCAATTCATTCGATCTCAACGAGACAGGGTGTTTGACCGAGCGGTCAAGAAGCCTAGATAATCTCCGGCCTGGGGCGTTACAATGCATTTGAGTGACAGAGGCACGGCGGCAACACCGCGTGTTACGCAAGGGATACACGCTATCATCCTGGCGGCCGGGATCGGACGCAGGCTCGGCTACCTGGCTGCCGACGGCACGCCGCAGCCCAAAATCCTGCTGGATTTCGGCGGACACAGCCTGTTGTCGCGTCATCTGTCGGCGCTGCAACAGGCCGGGGTCGCAAGCGCCACGATCGTGGTCGGCCATGCGGCGTCGCAGGTCGAGTCGGCGCTGGCTGCAGCGGATACGGCAGTGGATGTCCGCACGATCGCCAATCCGGACTACAGGGAGGGCAGCGTGGTGTCCCTCTGGATGGCGCGTGACATGCTGCGCTGCGCGCGACCAGTACTGCTGATGGATGCCGATGTCCTGTACGACCACCGTTTGCTGGATCGCCTCACGCGCAGCCCGCACGCGAACTGCCTGCTGCTGGACCGCACCATCGAACCGGGCGACGAGCCGGTGAAGCTCTGCGTGCGCGGCAATGCAATCGTGGATTTCCGAAAAATCCCCACCGAGCCGCATGACTGGCATGGCGAGTCCGTGGGTTTCTTCCGTCTCTCGCCTGACGCAGCTTGCGAACTGGCGGACCGGGCGGAGAACTATGTGGCCACCGGGCGGCGGACACAAGAATACGAGGAACCCATGCGCGACATGATCCAGGCCAGTGATCCTAGCCGTTTCGGCTTCGAGGACATTACTTCTCTCCCCTGGACCGAAATCGATTTTCCCGAGGACGTCGCCAAGGGGCACGCATTGTTGCCGGAGCTTGCGGCGTGAGCACGACGGCGATGGACGTGGTCGAGGCCGGGAACAGGGAGCCGACAGCGCACGACGTTGCCGGCATGCAGCAAGACGGCTTCCTGGTCGTGCGGCAGTTCTTTGGCCCGCAGCAGATGGCGGCTTTGCTCCGGTGGACGGAATATCTGCAGCATGCGCCCGAAGCGCCGGGCCAGCACTGGGTTTATCACGAAGACAGCCTGACCGAGCCAGGCCGCCGGGTGATCCAGCGCATCGAGAATTTCTGCCCTTATCACGCGGGGCTCGACGATCTTGTCCGCCACGGCAGCCTGCAGCGTTGGACGGCCGCGTTGATGGGCGGCCCGGTCGTGCTGTTCAAGGACAAGATCAACTTCAAGATGCCGGGTGGGCCAGGCTTCAAGGCGCATCAGGACCAGCAGGCCGGGTGGGGAAAATACGCCGATCTTTTCGTGACAGCGCTGGTGACCATCGACGCCGCCACCCTGGACAACGGTTGTCTGGAGATGGTCTCCGGCCGTCATCGTGACGGGTTGATCGGCGAGGAATGGAACCCGCTTGACGAGAGCACGCTGGCCTTGCAGCCCGTCCCGACGTTGCCCGGGGACGTGATCTTCTTCGACAGCTACGCGCCGCACGCCTCGAAGGCCAATTTCACGTCCCAGCCGCGGCGGCTTTTGTATCTGACCTACAATCTGGCGTCGGCAGGCGACCATCGCGCGCCCTATTATGCCGACAAACACACGGCGTTTCCGCCTGACATCGAGCGTGAGGCTGGGGCAAACTACGTGTTCCGGGTGTGAGCGTCTGCATGCTGTCCGGACAGCCTGGGCGTGTTTCGTAGACCGGGGTGGTACTGCCGACCGACGGGAATGCTCGCCGTTGCGGAAATACCGCGCGGATTGTTGAAGCTTGCGAGTTTGTTCTGGACGCTTGCGCAAGGAAGAAAGACCTTCTTTTTTGAAAAAAAGAAGCAAAAAACTTTTACGACTGCGCAGGTTCAGCTGCTTCGGTTAATCCAGAAGCACCCGGCTATTGCAGATGCGGGGGGAAGTAAAAGTTTTTTGGTCCTTTTTTTCAAAAAAGGACTGCTTGCGTTCTATGCTCCACCCGAACGTATCGACGTCACCGATCCAGACGTGAACCGAAGTCTACGGTGCGATCCAGCCGCCTGGCCTTTGCTCGTTGTCACAGCGTACGCAGGCGGATTTCCTCAAGCATGGCGTAGACCGCGTCGCAGAACGCCATGTCGCTGTTCTCGAGTTCACGCGCGCACATCAGTCCCAGGCTGTGCGTAAGGGAGTCGTAGAAAGCGCGGTCCGGCGGCGCTCCCGTCTCAAGACGTTTATCGATGGCCTGCATCTGCCGCGACGCCGCATTGTAGAACGGGTTGTTCGGATGTTGCGAGACCCGGGCGCTGATGACTGCGCGGGCCTGTTCGATGGCGTCCGTCATGGTGGAGCTCCGGGGGAAGGCGTGAACGCACCCTTGTTCGGTACGAAATACTGCTGGCCGCCACCAGAGGTCTGATACGGGGTGCCTGGCGTGGACCAGGTGTCGTTCACAGCCGCTGCCTGCGAGCTTAGCGCCCGCGTGGGCTCCGAGGAGACGTAACCGGTCTGCACCTTCGGCACGGCATTGCCGGCGGCATCGCTGCCCACCGGCGAGATGCCAAGGCTGTCGGGCGTCTCGGACGCCGGCGCGAAGTAATTGCCCTGGCTGCCGCCCGGTACCTGCCATTGGCTGAGCTGGCTGTTTTGCGGCACGGTCACGACGCTGACCGGCTGATTGAAGTCGATGCCGGCCATGTGCGAGTCGATGCGTGACTGCGGCCAGCCCTGCTCGGCGTAGAAACTTTGTGCCACGTTTTGGTTGGCGCCGTATTTCAGGCCGGTGGTCCCTGCCAGCGCGTCACCGGTCAGCCCGCCTGCCGCACCGCCCGCCAGGCCCAGCCCCACTTCGCCTATGGCGGCGCCGCGCGCGCCATACAACGCGCCACCGACAGCCTTGCCCACCTGCCCCAGTGCCACGCTGCCGGCGATCCCGCCGGCGGACTGCAACCCGAACACACCCGCGCCC
>CAXUOA010000023.1:0-18186 GCA_964252625.1 uncultured Acetobacteraceae bacterium
GCTGAACGCGGCCAGCGGCCGCTGGTCCGTGCAGACCACCTGGCTGCTGCACGACAGGGCGGGAGCCGAGGACGGCGAGGCGGTCATTTGGCTGGACCCGATGGCGCTGTCCGAGATGATCGCGCGCCAGACCCCCGGACCCGGCGTGGTCAGCATGGTGCAGCGCCGCAACGACGCGGCATTCATCGCCCGCAGCCAGCATCTGGGGCGCGCCTTGCTGGAACGCCCCTCGGCGGCGGATCCGGCGTTCGTCCTGGCGCAGCACGCGCCCAGCGGCCAGCTGGAGGACCGGATCGGCGGGCTGGACCGCTTGGTGGGCGTGCAGGCGCCCGAATCGATACCGATCGTCGTCACCCAGAGCTTCAACACCAGCGTGGCCCTGGGCAATTTTTTCCACCTCAGGCAGATCGTGCTGACGGTGGCGCTGGCGCTGGCGGCCGGTGCCTTCGTCGCCACCCGCCTGATCCTGTCGAACTACCTGCTGCGCGAACGGCTCGGCGAGCAGGCGCTGCGCGACCCGCTGACCGGGCTGAGCAACCGGCGCTACTTCACCGACGCGATGGCGCGCCGCTTCCTTGCCGCGCGCCGCGACGGCCTGTCCGCCGCCGTCCTGCTGATCGACCTGGACGGCTTCAAGCAGGTGAACGACACACGCGGCCACCCGGTGGGCGACGCGCTGCTGCGCCAGGTGGCCGACCGGCTGCGCCACTGCGTGGGCGAGGACGACCGCGTGATGCGGCTGGGCGGCGACGAGTTCGCCATCGTCCGGCTGTGCCGGCAGCAGCGGCGCGACAGCACGTCGCTGGCGCGTTTCGTGGTCAGCGAACTCTCCAAGATGTACGAGGTGGAAGGCTACCACCTGCGCATCAGCGCCAGCGTCGGCGTGGCGCTCTACCCCTCGGGCGGCGAGCAGCTGACCGACCTGCTGCGCAGCGCCGACATCGCGCTGTATTTCGTCAAGGCGGAGGGCGGCGACGCCTACCGCATCTTCGACCCTGCGATGGAGGAGACCGTCAGGACCCGGCGCGCACTGGAGATCGACCTGCGCGAGGCGCTCGCTGGCAACCAGCTCGAAGTCTACTACCAGCCGCTCGTGCAGCTGGAGCCGCGGCGCGTCAGCGGGTTCGAGGCACTGCTGCGCTGGCACCACCCCGTCCTCGGCTTGGTCATGCCGGGCCGCTTCATCCCCATCGCGGAAGAGACCGGCCTGATCGCGCAGATCGGCGAATGGGTGCTGCGCCAGGCCTGCCAGGAGGCCACGCGCTGGCCCGCCAACACGCGCGTCGCAGTGAACCTGTCGCCGGTGCAGTTCGAACGCTCGGACATCATCTCCATCGTGGCCAGCGCCCTGCGCGACACGCGCCTGCCACCCAGCCGGCTGGAGCTGGAGATCACCGAAGGCGTGGTGATGCGCGACATGGGTGACGTGCTGGCCACCATGCGCCGCCTGCAGGCGCTCGGCGTCAGGCTGGCGCTAGACGATTTCGGCACCGGCTACAGCTCGCTCAGCTACCTGCGCAGCTTCCCCTTCGACAAGGTGAAGATCGACGCGAGCTTCCTGGCCGACCTGCACGGCGACGGCGGCACCATCATACGCGCCGTGCTCGGCCTGTGCGGCCACCTGGAACTCGACACCCTGGTGGAGGGCGTGGAGACCGAGGAACAGCTGCACTGGTTGCGGGTGGAAGGATGCACGGAGGTGCAGGGGCACCTGTTCAGCCCGCCCAGGCCGGCGCAGGGCGTGGCGGAGATCATCGCCAACGTCGCGGCCCGCATCCCGGCGATGGTCGGCACGCGCGGCTACGTGACCCAGTGACCGCGCAAGGTCGCAACGAACCGGCCTGCCCGCCGCAGGCCCGCTGCCGCAAATTTCCTTAGCGGACCACTTTCCGGCCGCCCTTGCCCGTCTTGGCCGCCATGTCCACGCTCCAGCTATGCGGCATGCTCTCGCGCTTGATCCGCGCGATGTCGCGGCGGAAATACCAGTAATTGGCCATCACCCAGAAGAACAGGGCGACCCCCGCAAGCAGCCAGCCGCGGTGCTCGGAAACCCATATCTCGAAATACAGCATCTACTACCAACCCGTTTTGAGATTGACGCGTGGGCAAGCAAGGCCTTCTTTTTTGAAAAAAAGAAGCAAAAAACTTTGCTCTCTGCGCAGGCTCAGCTGCCTCGATCTATCAGGAGGCACCTTGCTGCCGCAGATGCGACAGGAAGCAAAAGTTTTTTGGTCCTTTTTTTCAAAAAAGGACTGCTTGCTTTCTTTTCGTCAGCCGCAAAACTGCCCGGTTTAAGGTCCCCCGCGGCACGTTCGCCGGCCGGCATACAGCAGCTTGCAGGCAGGCCGGATGCGGCAAAGTAGCCGAGGCGTACCAAGGTGGCAACATCTTGCAGGATCGTTGTCGAAGCCTGCAAAGCTTGTTAGCGTCAAGTCCGGCGGCAAGCCGGGCTTTCGGGGCCACGCCCGCGCGTCCAGGCGCGCGGGCATCAATTCGCCCCGACTCTCCAATGATCCCGGCACCGCACGGAGGAGAGAGAGACATGACCAATGGTACCGTGAAATGGTTCAACCCCACCAAAGGCTACGGCTTCATCGAGCCGGAGACCGGGGGCAAGGACATCTTCGTCCACATAAGCGCCGTCCAGAAGGCCGGGCTGCGCAACCTCAACGAGGGGCAGCGCGTGGGCTTCGAAGTGGAGCAGCAGCAGAACGGCCGCGCGGCCGCGGTCAACATCTCGCAGCAGGCCTAGCACCGCGCAGGGCGGCATGGGTCGGATGGTGACGCACGCACGCCGATGGGCTACGCGCTACGCGTGACCAAGCTCGATGCCGATGCGGTGCGAACCGCCTACCGCCGACAGGCGGCCTTCTACGACGCCGCCTTCGGCCGCATATCCAGGGCGGCGCGGCTGCGTGCGCTCGCCTTCATCAACAGCCAGCCCGGCCGGCGCGTGCTGGAAGTGGGCGTGGGCACCGGACTGGCCCTGCCGCTCTACGATCGCGGCAAGCGGGTGACCGGCATCGACCTGTCCGCCGAGATGCTGCAGCGCGCCCGCGCCCGCGTGCAGGCCGAGTCGCTCACCCATGTCGAGGCGCTGCTGGAGCAGGACGCGGAAGCCACCAGCTTCCCGGACGCGAGCTTCGACATCGCCGCCAGCATGTTCGTGGCCTCCGTGGTGCCGCACCCGCGTCTGCTGCTGGCCGAGCTGCGCCGCGTTGTCCGCCCCGGCGGATACATCCTGTTCGTCAACCATTTCGTGGCCGCGCGCGGCCCGCGCCGCATGGTGGAAAAGGCGATGGCCCCGCTGTCGCACGCGCTGGGCTGGCACCCGGATTTCGCGCCGCAGGATTTATTCGGGCCGGACATCCCATCCGACGCGGTGTTCGAGGCGGTGCCGCCCGGCGGGCTGTTCACGCTGCTGCGGGTGCCGCGGCGGTAGGCAAGAAAGCAAGTGCATCTTTTTCAAAAAAGAAGCGCTTGCCTTACCCTTCCCCGACCGGCCAGGCCGATTTGCGGCACCGCACCTTGATCTGTGCCGGACGCTCCGATATCGGATGAAGCACCGGCCTCGCTTGGCCGCCGACCACACGGGACCCCACGCCACATGAAGCTTTCCGCCAGGCGCTGCGCCGCCTTCCTGGCCTCCGCAGCCGCTCTTGCCCTGCTGGCCCATCCGGCCGCGGCGCAGACGCCCGCTCCGTGGCAGATGGGCATGCAGCACGCCCACAGCCCGGTCGAGGAAGGCATCCAGTCGCTCAACGGCCTGGTCACCTACATCATCGTCGGCATCACCCTCTTCGTCGCCGCCCTGCTGGCCTACGTGATGTTCCGCTATCACGCGTCCCGCAACCCGGTGGCCGGCAAGCTCAGCCACCATTCCACGCTGGAGGTGGCCTGGACGGCGATACCGGTGCTGATCCTGGTGGTGATCGCCATCCCCAGCTTCCGCCTGGTGTATTTCGAGGACCGCACGCACGACCCCTACATGACGGTGAAGGTGACCGGCCACCAATGGTATTGGGAATACACCTACCCGGACACTCGCGGCCTGCACTACGACAGCTACATGGTCCATGACGAGGACCTCAAGCCGGAGCAGAAAAACCTACGCCACCTGGCTGTCGACAACCAGCTCGTCCTGCCGGCCGGCAAGGACATCCGCATCCTGACCACCAGCGGCGACGTGATACACAGCTTCTTCATCCCCAGCCTCGGCGTGCAGCGCTATGCCATTCCCGGCCGCACCATCGAGACCTGGGTGAACGTGGACAAGCCCGGTGACTACTACGGCGAGTGCAACCAGATCTGCGGCACGAACCACAGCGTGATGCCGATCAGCATACACGCGCTCAGCCTTGACGACTTCAAGACCTGGCTCGCCCAGGCGCCTGCCAAGTTCAACAACGCCAGCCTGGAAGGCGTCACGCGCCTGGCCTCGGCGTCGGAGCATTAAGATGTCCGCCACGACCCACGACACCCATCACGGCCACGAGCACGGGGCGCACCACCAGCCCACCTTCGCGCAGCGCTGGCTGTTCAGCACCAACCACAAGGATATCGGCACGCTCTATCTGATCTTCGCAGTCATCGCGGGGATCACCGGCGGCGTGCTGTCCATCATCATGCGCGCCCAGCTGCAGCACCCTGGCAACACGCTGGTCACCAGCGGGCAGGAGTGGAACACCATCGTCACGGCGCACGGCCTGATCATGATCTTCTTCACCGTCATGCCGGCGCTGATCGGCGGCTTCGGCAACTGGTTCATCCCGCTGATGATCGGCGCCCCGGACATGGCGTTTCCCCGGCTGAACAACATCAGCTTCTGGCTGCTCGTGCCGGCTTTCGCGCTGATCATCACCGGCCTGCTGATGGGTGAGAGCGGCTCCGGCTGGACGCTGTATCCGCCGCTGTCCAACGCGACTTACGAATCCGGCCCCGGCATGGACTTCACGCTGTTCGCGCTGCATCTGGCGGGCGTGAGCTCATTGCTCGGCGCACTGAACTTCATCACCACCATCTTCAACATGCGCACCCCCGGCATGACGCTGCACAAGATGCCGCTGTTCATCTGGGCGATGCTGGTCACCGCCTTCCTGCTGCTGCTCAGCCTTCCCGTGCTGGCCGGCGCCATCACCATGCTGATCTTCGACCGCAACTTCGGCACCAGCTTCTTCGACCCGCAGGGCGGCGGCGACCCGGTGCTCTGGCAGCATCTGTTCTGGTTCTTCGGCCACCCCGAAGTCTACATCATGATCCTGCCCGGCTTCGGCATCGTCAGCCACGTGATCAGCACGTTCAGCCGCAAGCCGGTGTTCGGCTACCTGGGCATGGCCTATGCCATGGTGGCGATCGGCGTCGTGGGCTTCGTGGTCTGGGCGCATCACATGTTCGTCTCGGGCATCTCGGTCGATACCCGCGCCTACTTCATGGCGGCCACGATGATCATCGCGGTGCCCACCGGCATCAAGATCTTCTCCTGGATCGCCACCATGTGGGGCGGCTCCATCGAGATGAAGACGCCGATGCTGTGGGCGATCGGCTTCATCTTCCTGTTCACCGTGGGCGGCGTCACCGGCGTGGTGCTGTCCAACGCCGGCATCGACCAGATTTTGCACAACACGTATTATGTCGTGGCGCACTTCCACTACGTGCTGTCGCTCGGCGCCCTGTTCTCCATCTTTGCCGGCTGGTACTACTGGATCGGCAAGATGAGCGGCCACCAGTATCCCGAATTCTGGGGCAAGGTGCATTTCTGGGTGACTTTCGTGGGCGTGAACCTCACGTTCTTCCCCATGCACTTCCTGGGTGCCGCCGGCATGCCGCGGCGTTACCCGGACTACCCTGACGCCTTTGCCGGTTGGAACTACGTGGCCTCCATCGGCTCCTATGTCGGCGCGCTGTCCGTGCTGATCTTCCTCTACGTCGTGTTCCGCACCTTCACCTCGAAGGTGGCAGTGGCCGACAACTACTGGGGCGAGGGTGCCACCACGCTGGAGTGGACGGTCAGCTCGCCGCCGCCGTTCCACACCTTTGAAGAACTGCCGCGGTTCAGGTGATGGATGGTGCAGTCACCAACGTCTCGGGCCTGGAGAGGGGGGAGCAATCCCCCCTTTCGCGTGGTGCTCCCTCTCTCGAAATCACAGGCGGTGCCGAGTGGCGGGACTGGCTGGCGCTGCTCAAGCCGCGCGTGGTCAGCCTGGTGGTGTTCACCGGCTGGATCGGCCTGTTCCTCGCACCTGGGCACCTGCATCCCGTGCTGGCTTTCACCGCGATCCTGTGCATCGCCGTGGGCGCAGGGGCTGCCGGTGCGCTGAACATGTGGTGGGAGCGTGACATCGACGCGCTGATGCACCGCACCCGCCGGCGGCCGATCCCGGCTGGCCGCATCGACCCCGACTCAGCCCTCAGCTTCGGCGTGGCACTTTCCGTAGCCTCCGTGCTCGTGCTGTGGCTCGCCACGAACGTGGCGGCGGCCACCGTGCTGGCCCTCTCCATCTGCTTCTATGTGTTCATCTACACCATGTGGCTGAAGCGCCGCACGCCGCAGAACATCGTCATAGGCGGTGCCGCGGGCGCCTTCCCCGCCTTGATCGGCTGGGCTGCGGTAACCGGCAGCGTGGGCGTCCTGCCGCTTCTGCTGTTCGGCATCGTGTTCCTGTGGACGCCGCCACATTTCTGGGCGCTGTCGCTCTACGCCTGCAAGGATTACGGCCGCGCCGGCGTGCCGATGTTGCCGGTTGTGGCCGGCGCGCGCGAGACCAGGCGGCAGATCTTCGGCTACACGCTTGCGCTGTCCGGTGTAGCGGTGCTGCCCTGGTGGCTCGGTTACACCGGCGCGCTCTATGGCATCTCCGCCGGCGTGCTCAGCCTCGGATTCGTGGGCTTCGCCTGGTGCGTGCTGCGGGACCGGCAGGACAAGACGGGTGCCAGCCTGACGGACGACAAACCCGCCAGGCTGACCTTCCGCTACTCGCTCGCCTACCTGGCGCTGATCTTCGTGGCCATCGCGGCCGACAAGATGGTGCGCGGGCTGTGAGCGACGAGTTCCCGCCCCGGCCCACCCCGGCGCAGGCGGGCGAGATGGTCCGGCGGCAGAGTTGCCGCAACATGGCGCTGGGCGTGGTGCTCGGCGCGGTTGCGATACTGTTTTTTGCGATCACGCTCGTGAAGCTTGGGCATCTGTAGTAAGGCAAGACGGGCGTTTGTTTTGAAAAGAAGCGAAAACTTTTTCTCCTGACGCCTCGAAAGCAGTCCGTTGCCTGAAGGACGGACACCGCGCAGAAGCACCGGAAGGACAAAAGTTTTTTGCTTCTTTTTTTCAAAAAAGAAGGCCTTGCTTTCTTCTAGCACCCCGATAGAGACGGAACGATGGACACGCTAACCACCTCCCACCCAAGCACCATCGGCGCTTCGTCCGGCATGAAGCAGCCTTACCACCTGGTCGACCCCAGCCCGTGGCCCATCGTCGGTGCGCTGGGCGGCGGATTGCTGCTGACCGGCGTGGTGTTCGCCGCCCATTACAACAACTATCTCGTGCTGGCCGCGGGCTTCGTCCTGGTCGCGCTCACCATGACGATGTGGTGGCGCGACGTGCTGCGCGAGAGCAGCACGCCCGGCCTGCACTCGCCCGTGGTGCGCCTCGGACTGCGCTATGGCATGACCTTGTTCATCGCCTCCGAAGTGATGTTCTTCGTGGGCTTCTTCTGGGCGTTCTTCCACTTCTACCTCTACCCTGATCACGTGCTGGGCACGGCCACCCCGATGTGGCCACCGGTTGGCATCCACACCTTCGACGCGTTCCGCATCCCGCTGCTCAACACCATGATCCTGCTGCTGTCCGGCTGCACGGTCACCTGGGCGCATCACAGCCTGATCGAGAACAACCGCCGCATGCTGCTGGCGGCGCTGGGCATATCCATCCTCCTCGGCATGAGCTTCAGCTGCCTGCAGGCGCTGGAATATTCCGAGGCGCCGTTCCACTTCGCCGGCGGCGGCATCTACCCGTCGGTGTTCTTCCTCGCCACCGGCTTCCACGGCTTCCATGTGATCGTGGGCACCACCTTCCTGGGAATCTGCTGGCTGCGCGCGAAGGCGGGCGGCTTCACGCCGACGCAGCATTTCGGCTTCGAGGCGGCGGCCTGGTACTGGCACTTCGTGGACGTGGTGTGGCTGTTCCTGTTCTTCTTCGTCTACGTGCTGGGCGCAGGTGTGCCGGCAGTAGAGTGAGCGAACCCGAACCCGAACCCAGCGTCGCCCGGGCGACGCTGACCTGCCACTGCCCGCGCTGCGGCCGCGGCCGCCTGTTCGCCGGACTGCTTGCCACACGTCCGGCCTGCGACGTCTGCGGCCTGGACTTCTCCGGCGCCGATACCGGCGACGCGTTCGCCGTGCCGATCCTGATCGTGCTGGGCGCCATAATCGTGGGCGCGGCGTTCTGGGTGGACACCCGCTACGCGCCGCCGCTCTGGGTGCACGCCATCATCTGGCCCCCGGTGACCTGCGTGCTGGTGATCCTGATGACGCGCTACATCAAAAGCTTTTTCACCGTGCAGCAATACCACACGCGGCGCGACGAGATGGGTGTGTGAGCGCCACGCAGGAGCGTGTGCAGCAGGTACGCCGGACGCCGTTGGCCGGAGCGGCCGCGGCCACGATCATCGCGCTCGCCATCCTGATCGCCCTCGGCGTGTGGCAGCTCAGGCGTCTGGCCTGGAAAGAGGGGCTGCTAGCCCGGATCGATGCGGCGGAGACGGCACCACCGCAGCCTCTCACCGCCGCTACGCCCCCGCTGTTCACCCGTGTCACGGTGTCAGGCACGCTGGCCGGCATGCCCGTGGCGCTCTACGGCGTGGAGGTCCGCGACAACCACCTCGGCGCGCAGCGTGTCGAGCGGCTGGACAGGCCGGGCGCATCACCGCTCGTCGTGGTGCTCGGCTGGGTGCCGACCGACACCGGCCATGCCGTCACCGTGTCCGGTCCGGCGACGGTCACCGGCTACATACGCCTGCCGGAAGCGCCGAACTGGCTCTCCGCCCCCGATGACCCGGAGGGCCGGCATTTCTACACGCTCGACCCGAAGGCGATCGGCGCCGCCATCGGCGCGCCCGACGCGGCGCCGTTCGTGCTGGTGGCGCTGGGAAAGCCCGGCGCCTGGGGCCAGCCGGTGCCGGCCGCAGCCCTGCCCCGGCCGGTGAACAACCACCTCGTCTACGCGCTCACCTGGTTCGGGCTGGCGGCCTCGCTCGCCGGCGTGTTCGGCGCCTGGGCGATCCGCCGCCACTAGGCCGCGCGTCCCCCGTCCATGCAAGCCCAGCATTGCCCGGCTGAACAAAGCCGCCGTGCAACCGAGGGAGCAAAAGTTTTTTGCTTCTTTTTTTCAAAAAAGAAGGCCTTGCTTCCTTCACCGCCAGGAGCCACCCCGCGAATGCGCCAAACCCTAGCCGCTCTCCTTCTGGCAAGCGGCATTTGGCCCGCTCTGGCCGCCCCCGCTGAGCAGCCGGACCCGTATCTCTGGCTGGAGCAGGTGGAAAGCCCGCGCGCGCTGGACTGGGTGCGCGCCGAGAACGAGCGGACCCTGCGGCCGCTGCTGACCAACCCGCACTACCAGCCATTCCTGGACCAGGCGCTGGCCTTGGCGCAGGCTAACGACCGCATCCCCGCGCCCGAGTTCCTGGGCGGACAGGTCTACAATCTCTGGCAGGACGCAGCCCACGTGCAGGGCATCTGGCGCCGCGCCAGCGTGGACGATTACCGCGCCGCCGCCCCGCACTGGCAGACCGTGCTCGACGTGGATGCGCTTGGCCGCGCCGAGCACCACGTCTGGGTGTGGAAGGGCGATACCTGCGACCATCCCGCCGACACGCGCTGCCTGGTCAGCCTGTCGGAAGGTGGCGAGGACGCGGTGACGACGCGCGAGTTCGATCTGTCGAGCGGCGCCTTCGTGCCTGGGGGCTTTATGATCCCGCATGCCAAGCAGGTGGCCGACTGGGAAAATGCCGATAGCATATTGGTGGGCACCGACTGGGGTCCCGGTAGCATGACCGAGTCGGGCTACCCGTTCATCATCAAGCGCCTGCATCGCGGCCAGCCCCTCGCACAGGCGAGCGAAGTGTTCCGCGGCACGAAGCAAGACGTAACCGTGCAGGTCAGCACGTTTGCAGACGGCCACGGGCATCGGGCGGTGGTTCTGGAGCGCGGGCTGGACTTTTTCCATAACGATTTCGAGCTCGTCTCCGCCACAGGCGTGACCAAATTGGCGCTTCCGCAAAAAGCGGAGATCGAGGGGCTGGTGCACAACCAGCTTGTGGTGAAGCTGAACGAGGCACTGGGAGCGACGCAAGCCGGAAGCCTGGTGGCTTTGGACATGGCGCATCCGGACGGCGCGCCGGTCTTGGTGTGGGCACCTGGCCCGCGTCAGTCGATCGACGAAGTGGCGGTGACGGCGAACGCCATCGTGGCCAGCGTGCTCGACAATGTTCGCGGCCGGGCCATGGTGTTCACGCAAGCCGGCGCTCAGTGGAAGCCTGGCCCGCTCCCCTTGCCGGACAACGCCGCGGTCAGCATCGTCAGTACCAGCGTGCGCAATGACCAGATCGCCTTGCAGGTGACGAGTTTCCTGCAGCCCACGTCATTGTACTTCGCCGATCTCGAACATCCCGTGCCGCCAGCGGGCACGCCTGGGGTGGTAAGCATCAGCCGCGGTCCTGACGGCAAGACCGAGCTGTCCCTGGACGGTCAACCGTATGATCCATCCAGGACACACGGCAAGCTCGTCTCCATCCAGACAGCGGCCGCCATACCGTATGTGGTGAAGGCGCTGCCGGCGAAATTCGATTCGTCACGCGATACCGTTGAACAGTTCGAAACCGCATCGACAGACGGTACGAAGATCCCGTATTTCGTGGTCCATCCGAAAGACATGCGGCTGGACGGCAGCAACCCGACTTTGCTCTACGCCTATGGCGGCTTCCAGGTGAGCGAGACGCCAACCTACAGCGCAGGCCTTGGCAAACTATGGCTGGAACGCGGCGGCGTCTACGTGCTGGCCAACATCCGCGGCGGCGGCGAGTTCGGGCCGGCCTGGCACGAGGCGGGGCTGAAGACGCACCGGCAGCGCATCTACGACGATTTCGCCAGCGTCGCGCGTGACCTCATCGCCCGCAGGATCACCACGCCGCGCCGCCTGGGCATACGCGGCGGCTCGAATGGCGGGCTGCTGATGGGCGTGGAGTTCGAGCAGCACCCCGATCTGTGGAACGCGGTGATCATCGACGTGCCGCTGCTGGACATGCTGCGTTTCGAGCAGATCGCCGCCGGTGCGAGCTGGGTCGGCGAATACGGCACCGTCGCGAAACCGGAGGAGCGCAGCTTCCTGGCCTCGATCTCGCCTTACGCGAACCTGCGGGCGGGCGTGCACTACCCCGTGCCGTTCATCTTCACCACCACGCGTGATGACCGCGTGGGCCCGGTGCACGCGCGCAAGTTCGCGGCCAGGATGCAGGCGATGGGCCTGCCGTTCTACTATCACGAGTCGATCGAGGGCGGCCACGCAGCGGGCGCCAACCTGCGCGAGGCGGCCGAGGAGCAGGCGCTGGAGATGACGTACCTGACGCAGGCCCTGATGCCGTAGCCGACCATGGGGCGCTCGCTCCCCGCAACCGCACCTGGCCTGTCCAGCGCACGCCCCTTCCAGGAGCCGTCATGACCGAAGCCCTCCCGCTGCTCGTCTTCGACGTCAACGAGACGTTGCTCGATCTCGACTCGCTGGCGCCGCTGTTTGCGCGCCTGTTCGGTGCCAGGGCCGTCCTGCGCGAATGGTTCGCGCAAATGATCCTGTATTCCGGTGCGCTGACACTGGCCGGCGATTACGCCGATTTCGGAGCGCTCGGCGCCGCCGTGCTCCGCATGGTGGCCGCCACGCACGGCACCACCGTCGGTGATGACGACGTGTCAGCCCTGAAGAAAGCCGTGGCGGCCATGCCGGCGCATCCGGACGTGCCCGCTGCGCTCACCAGCCTGCGCGCGGCCGGTTTCCGGCTGTTCACGCTGACGAACAACCCGCGCGCCACGTGCGAGGCGCAGCTGCAGGCGGCTGGGCTTGCGGAATTCTTCGAACGCAATTTCAGCATCGACGACCAGGCCCGGCGTTACAAACCGGCGCCGGAAGCCTATGGCGCAGTGTCCGGCGTTCTCGGCGGCGGCCACACCCGTTTCTGCCTGGTTGCCTGTCATACGTGGGACGTGCTGGGCGCCCGCGCCGCAGGCTGGGACGCGGCGCTGGTGCTGCGGGCGGGCAACGCCACGCTGGACATGGGCGGCCAGCCGCAGGTGGTCGGTGCGGATCTGCGGCAGGTGGCGGAACGGCTGATCGCGCGGTATAAGGGGAGTCGGGACTTTGCCCCAAATTCCGCTGGGGCCTCGAGGCTCGATACCAGCCCGCTTTGAGATTGACGCTTGCGCAAGCAGGAAAGGCCTTCTTTTTTGAAAAAAAGAAGCAAAAAACTTTTGCTTCCTGTGCAGGCTCAAATGCCTTGATCAATCCGACGGCAGGTGGCTGCAAAAAATGCTAAGGGAAGCAGACGGACACTAAGGACGACTGTCCTTCGCGGGGTTCCAGGGCAGAGCCCCGGCCTTCCTTCCGCAGCGCTCACGCAGCCCCAAGCTGCGCCACGAAGCGCTCCACTTCGCTGGACACCATCCCGGCCTGGCTGGTGACTGCACTCGCGTTGCCAAGCACCTCCGTCACGGCAAGGCCGGCGTCCTGTGCCGCCTGGCTGACACCCGCAATGTTAGTTGTCACATACTGTGTGCTCAGCGCCACCTGCTGCACATTGCGTGCAATCTCCGCGGTAGCCGCCCCCTGTTCCTCGACGGCCGCCGCGATCGTGGCGGCAATGGCGCTCACCTCCTCGATCGTGGTCGTGATGCTGCGTATGGCGTCCACCGCGTCGCCGGTGGCAGCCTGAACCTGGGCAATCTGCGCGCCGATCTCCTCGGTGGCGCGCGCGGTCTGCTGCGCCAGGCTCTTCACCTCGCTGGCCACCACGGCAAAGCCGCGGCCGGCCTCGCCGGCGCGTGCCGCCTCGATGGTGGCGTTCAGCGCCAGCAGGTTGGTCTGCCCGGCAATGTTGGTGATCAGGTCGACAACCTGGCCGATCTTGTCGGCACCCTCCGCCAACGCACGCACGATGCCGTCCGTGCGGCGTGCCTCGTCCACCGCGCGGCGGGTTATCTGCGTGCTCTGCATCACCTGATGGCTGATCTCGTGGATCGAGGACGTGAGCTGGTCTGCGGAGACGGCCACCGTCTGCACGCTGCTGCTCGCCTCCTCCGCCGCGGCCGCCACGGTCGCCGCCTGTCCGGTGGTGCTGTCGGCGGTCGCCGACATCGATCGCGCAGTGCCCTGCAGCGCATGGCTGGACTGGTCCAGCGTGGCGACAAGCTGGCCCACACGCGTCTGGAACGCCAGGGACAGCGCGGCATGCTCCGCCATCTGCGCCGCATGCGTCTCGGCAAGATAGCCTTCCGTCACCAGATCGACATCCAGCATGATCGCGGCGTTGATCGCGTGCAGCAGCGTGCGTGTCTGCTGCCGGCGTGCGGCGGTCTGCCAGCCGCGTGCCTTGGTGGTGAGCACACGCTCGCACAGCATGCTGCCTATCAGAGCGTAGGCGCCCATGAAGAAGCGCGGTTCCAGCTGGATACGGTGGTGCACCGAACCGATACGGGTCGCCGAGGCGAAGTAGCCGTCATCGAAACGGGCGCTGAACAGCCGGCGCCAGTGAGCCTGCTGCGCGGCCAGCGCCCGCTCCATCACACCGGAATCGGTGAGCATGGACGTCAGCTCCGGCCAGTTCTGCAAATGCGCGGCGAACGCGTCGCCCATCAACGGCAGGAAAGTCTCCAGGACAGGCGCAAACGACACGAGTGCGTCCCGGGCGGTCTGGTCGATCTGCAGGAAGCGCAGCCTTTGGCCCATATCCGGTCTGGAAGACACGCGGCACCCCTCGCTTTCGGTTCGAAAGCAAAGCTACACGCCCGGCGTAAACAAAGCCTGAAACGTAACCGGAACGGACGGGTTGGCATTCCTGAGGTTCGCGCTTGCGCAGGCACGAAAGGCCTGTTGGATTCAGGTTTCGGGGCGAACACTTCGATTAAGCGTGCGGCTGCCTTCGACGCGCGATGGTCGTCCGGCCTGTTCAAGGCCAGGCCGCGTTATGCCCGCTTTGAGACTGACGCTTGGGCAAGCAAGCAAGGCCTTCTTTTTTGAAAAAAGAAGCAAAAAACTTTTGCTTCCTGCGCAGGCTCAGGCGCCTCGATCTGTCAGGAGGCACCAGGCTGCTGCAAGTACGACGGGAAGCAGAAGTTTTTTGCCTCTTTTTTTCAAAAAAGGACTGCTTGCTTCCCCTGCGTCAATTCCACGGCAACAACACTGCCGAGCGGGCGTCCAACAACCAAAGCCCGCCGGCATCACCTACGAACTGCCGATAAGTATGCCGCAGGCCAGGACGAGCGCGCCGCCGAACAGCACCTGGAACGCGGCCGCGGCAAAGTGGCTGTCCATGTAGCGCCAGCGTATCCAGGAAATCGCCGCCAGCTCCAGCGCCGCCACGCCGCAGGCGGCATAGGTGGCCGTCCAGAACGACGGGATCAGGTAGGGCAGGGTGTGCCCGATGCCGCCCAGCATCGTCATCGCGCCGCAGATCAGCCCGCGCAGGACGGGCGTGCCGCGGCCGGAAATCCTGCCGTCATCGCTCAGCGCCTCGGCAAACCCCATGGAGATGCCGGCGCCCAGGCTGGCCGCCAGCCCCACCAGGAACGCGTTCCAGCTGTGGTGCGTGGCGAACGCGGCGGCAAACACCGGCGCCAGCGTGGAGACCGATCCGTCCATGAGGCCCACCAGGCCCGGCTGGACGATCTGCAGCACGAAGCGGCGCCGCGCATGGTCCTCTTCCCTGTCGCCGCGGCCGTCGGACAGGTGCTGCTCCTGCAGGTGGCCGGCCTGGCGTCCGTGATTGTCCTCGACCTCCGCCAGGTCGCCCAGCAGCTTGCGTATCGCCGCGTCCGTGCTGCGGCCGGCGGCGGCACGGTAGAACCGGCCGGCCTGCGCCTCCATCTCGCCCGCCGCCTTGCGCACGGTCTCGATCTTCAATGCCGGCAAATGCCAGAACTGCCGGCTCGGCGAGAAGCCGCGCACGTCCGACCGGCGTATCAGCGGGATGTGCTGGCCGAATTTCTCGGCATAGAGGTCGATCAGGCTGCGCCTGTGGTCGTTCTCCTCGACGGACATGTCGCGGAAGATCCTGCCGCTGTCAGGATAGTCTTCGCGCAGCCGCTCGGCAAAGTCGGCGTAGATGCGGCCGTCTTCCTCTTCGGAGCTGATGGCCAGGGCAAGGATCTCGCGTTCTGTCAGCGTGGCGAAGTCGCGCATGTGAACTGATCTAGCCCGGCCTGCTGCGCAGTCAACCTCGATGATTACTGCTGCAAACGGTTCTCAGTTGCTTCGGAAGACAGAAAGGCGAGCCTGCTTTGTCGACGAAAGCAGCAGAAAGCCCACCCCCGTTGCGGGTCAATGGCGGAAGTGCCGCATCGCGGTCATGACCATCGCGATCCCCGCAGAGTCCGCCGCCGCAATCACCTCCGCATCGCGCACCGAGCCGCCAGGCTGGATCACGGCGGTGGCGCCGGCCGCCACCGCAGCCTCCAGCCCGTCGGCGAACGGAAAGAACGCGTCCGACGCCACCACGCTGCCCACGGCCGCCGGAATCGTCTCGCCCGCCGCCCGCGCGGCGGCTTCGCTCTTCCACGCGGCGATGCGCGCGCTGTCCACCCGGCTCATCTGGCCGGCGCCTATCCCCACCGTGGCGCCGCCCTTGGCATACACGATGGCGTTGCTCTTGACGTGCTTGCACACGGCGAACGCGAACAGCAGGTCGGCCAGCTCCGCCTCGCTCGGCGCGCGCCGCGTCGCCACGCGCAGATCGGCGCGCGTCACCCGGCCCGCATCGCGCGACTGCACCAGCAGGCCGCCCGCCACGCTGCGCAAGGTCGTGCCGCCCGCGCGCGGGTCCGGCAGCGCGCCGGTCAACAGCAGGCGCAGATTCTTCTTGCGCGCCAGCACGGCGAGCGCGGCCGGGCTCGCGTCCGGCGCGATGATCACCTCGGTGAATATCGCGGCGATGCGCTCGGCCGCGTCCTCGTCCAGCGGGCGGTTGGCGGCCACGATGCCGCCGAAGGCGCTCACCGGATCGCACCGCAGCGCCGCGTCCCACGCGCCGGCCAGGTCCGCCGCCACCGCCACGCCGCACGGATTCGCGTGCTTGACGATGACGATCGCCGGCGCCTCGAACTCGGCCACGCATTCGAACGCCGCGTCGGTGTCGTTGATGTTGTTGTAGGACAGCGCCTTGCCCTGCATCTGCCGCGCCTGCGCCACACCGGGGCGGTCGCCCGTCCTGTAAAGGGCGGCATGCTGGTGGGGGTTCTCGCCGTAGCGCAGCACCTGCAGCCGCTCCCCGGTCACGTTCAGCCGTGGCGGCAGATCCTCCCCGGCCTGGGCGGCGAACCACGCCGCTATCGCCGCATCGTAGGCGGCCGTGCGCGCGTAGGCGGCCGCAGCCAGACGACGCCGCAGGCCAGGGGTCGTCTGCCCGTGGGCGCGCAGCTCCTCGAGTACGCCGCCATACTGCGCCGGCTCGGTCAGAACGCTGACAAAATCATGATTCTTCGCCGCCGCGCGTATCAGCGCCGGGCCGCCGATGTCGATGTTCTCGACGCACACATCCCATGCGGCGCCGCCCGCCACTGTCGCCTCGAACGGGTACAGGTTGACCGCCACGATGTCGATCGGCGCGATCCCGTGCGCGGCCATCTGCGCCACATGGTCCGCCACATCCCGCCTGCCGAGTATGCCGCCATGGATCTGCGGCACCAGCGTCTTCACCCGGCCGTCCAGGATCTCCGGGAAGCCGGTATGCGCGCTCACGTCGGTCACTGTCACGCCGGCCTGCCGCAGCGCCGCCGCCGACCCGCCGGTGGAGAGGATCTCCACGCCCAGATCAGCCAGGCCCCGGGCGAACGCTACCAGGCCGGATTTGTCCGAAACAGAAATCAGCGCGCGCACGGTATGTCCTGGTAAAGAAAACAATTCTTCATCGAAAGCGCGCGCATCACCGGTCGGCGCCGCGCCCTCATCCGGCCGGCCCTGCCGCCTAGTGGCCGGGCCACGGGCTGACCCCGATCAGATGCGCATGGCCGCCCAGCATCAGCGCGTAGGCCGCCGTGGCCGCCAGCGGCCGCCACCAGCCCAGCTCGGCCAGGCTCAGCGTAATGCGGCCGCCCAGTATGGCGGCGAACGGCACGATGGACGTGCGCCGGGCGAACACCGCCCAGGCGGACGCGCCCAGGGACCTGGCGCGTTTGGCGTCTATGGAAGCCGGGCCCGCAACCGCCACCACGAACAGCGCCGCGAAGAACAGCAGCGACGCCACGTCGCCGTTGCCCACCAGATGGACGAACGCCCATAGCGCGGTGCCGACCAGGAACGGATGACGGGTGATGCGCACGATGCCCACGGGTGCCTGCCCGACCAGGCTCTCCTGGGCGACGGCGGTGGGGTTCGGCGTGGTCAGCCCGATCACCACGAGCAAAAAGGCCGGCAGCATCAGAACGATCGCAACCGGCTTCCACCACTGCAGCTGGCCCCACAGGGGCACATAGGCGGCGGCGATGTAGGCGGCTACCAGCCATCCGATCGCCCCCGTCGAGGCAGCGGAGAACAGGATCATGTACGCCCGCAAGCCGGCTCGCGCCACGATCGCGTCGCGCAGCCTCGTGCCGCTGACGCCCAGATGGATGGCGATGAAGGCAAGCGCCGCGAGTGAGAGTGAGACCATGCACCGGACGCTCGCACGATCCGTCCGGCAAGACGAGAGCGACGCCTCACGCCTGGATCTGATCCCCGTAGCGCGAACTTAGGGCGTGTATCGGCTTGGGCGGGTGTGATTGAGGCCTTTAATGCCAGCCCGCTTTGCGGTTGACGCTTGGGCAAGCAAGAAAGGCCTTCTTTTTTGCAAAAAAGAAGCAAAAAACTTTTACTTCCTGCGCAGGCTCAGCTGCCTCGATCAATTTGGAGGCACCAAGCTGCTGCAGATGCGACAGGAAGCAAAAGTTTTTTGGTCCTTT
>CAXUOA010000024.1:0-18135 GCA_964252625.1 uncultured Acetobacteraceae bacterium
GCGGCGCGGTCGAAGCCGCCCACATAGCCGCCAACAACGCCTACAGCAACAAACGGAACGACGCTGCCGCCGCCGGCGAACTCGTCCTCTCTGCCACCGCCCACGACCCGGATGCCGTCATGAAAGCCACCCAGGCCATGCAGCAGGCCGGCGCCACCCAGGTCGCCACGGTGAAACGGGAAGGCGGATCGATCGTCTGAGAAATCGCGCCTCTCCGTAACTCGGCCAGGATCGAACCTGGCCGTCAGCCTGCCATCCGCCTGCAAAGCACGGCACTTCCCGGCGGGCGGAACGGGTCACATCGTTCCACCAGCCGGCGGCACGTCGATCGGCACAGCAAGCCCGTGGCGGCCAAAGCCACGGTAACAACCGCCGTAACGGGCGTCAGACCAGCTTCAGGTTGGTCGCCGCGGCCTTGCCGCGCTCCATCACCACTTCGTAGGTTACTGCCTGGCCGTCATTGAGCCCGCGCAGCCCGGCTGCCTGCACCGCGGTGATGTGCACGAACACATCCTTGCCGCCGTCGCTCGGCATGATGAAGCCGAACCCCTTGGTGGTGTTGAACCACTTGACCGTACCGTTCGCCATGAAGCCTCTCCATAACACCGCCCCACTATAGGGACGGCCTGGTGCCAACCGTGGCGTCAGGCAACTTGGCGGCGACCGGATAGAAGGCGCAGCAAGGCAAGCCAAGGCGTCGATTGCGAACGCATGGGGACAGAAACGGATACACCTGTCAAATCAGCAACCAAATTTTTATGGAAACAGAACAAGAACGATGCTATATCTTCTCTCATGATGCAGCACACGAAATCTCCCGCGTCAGCACTCCTCCCTGCGCAGGCGCCAGGAAAAACAGTTTTTCGCTTCTTTTTTTCAAAGAAAAACGTCGCGCGGTCCGCCGAAGAAAAAGGCGCACCAACCCGCGCATCCTCCTCTAACAGCCAGCCCGAGACGATAGGGGCCGGAAACCCATACCGCCGATGGCGCCCATATCGCCACAGCCAGCAGGCGGCGGCTTTTTCTCCAGTTTTTCCATCACCATCACCTCGGTGGTGATCAGCAGAGACGCATCCAAGCCTCACCCTGCAGCGCTATACGCCTCACTTTCGTGATGTCGATGATGCCTGCGCCGGCGGATCCTTATACTCGGCCGTCTGCGCATCAAAACCGTGATCGTAGCTGTTGCTCTCCAGCGCCTTGCCGGAGATCATTGCACCCTGCTCGCCGGCAATCTGGCGCAGCGGCGTCAGCACGGCGCGGCGCGGACGATGTCGATGCCAAACTTCTGATCCGGGTTCTCGCTGGCCAGGCTCTCCGGTATCTTGAACGCCAGCGCCACGCGGCCGCCAGCAACGATGCCTTTTTCCACGGCCGCACACATTGCATGTAGCACGTCGTCCACGCGGTCTTCGCGCTCCTACACCTCAATTGCGGTGGCACCACCCACGCGAATGACGGCAACACCGCCGGCCAGCCTGGCCAGACGCTCCTGCAGATTCTCACGGTCGTAGTCGCTGGTCGTGCCCTCCATCTACGCGGGGATCTGGGCACAGCACCCGCTGACGTCGCCCTTCTTGCAGGAACCCTCCACGATCGTAGTGTTCTCGCTCTCGATGAGCACCTTCTTGGCCCGGCCAGGCATCTGCAGCGTCACGCTCTCCGGCTTGATGCCAGGTCCCGTACAAATCGCTCCTCCTATTACGATTGCAGCCCACCCACGAAGCTACGCTCGTGGGCCGTTGGCACTCCAAATCGAAGAGTGCCGAGGCAGATGGAAAGTCGCAGATTGCTATCAACTCTCAGCAGCACACCCGCTCCCCGAGTGCTAATTCGCTGTTAACGCCATAGTTTTTCGTTGCCTAGATGCTCAGATTCGGGTCATGCTCTACACTCGGAAGCGGTGTTCGCTTCAGGAACACCGACGCCCAAGAAACCACCAGGGACAACCTATGCCGCACGGCCGACTGGCCGACACATCTCGATCAGAGGACAACCATGCGCCTGGACACGCAGTTGAACGGATACCGCCTCACGACCGCCGAAATCCTCTATCACATGCCAGATCACCCGGGCCTGCTGCAGACCTTTGTCTGGCAGGATCTCGACCTCGCCCCCCGTTTTCCGGTGCTGCACAAATTCCTGGATTTCTGGTCCCGCAAGCTGGACGGCAAACTTCACTCCGTCCGCCTTGCCGAGTCCCGCCTGATCACTCAAGGCGACTGGCGTCACAAGGCGTATCTGCAGCACATCAACTAGGCGCACCCGCCTGTCCATAACCGTCCATCGGCCGGGATTTTTCCCGGACCGAACCACGTTTTCACCACGGCGTTGTGCGCCCGTAGTCAGAGGTTAACGCCGTGGGTCCTATCCTTCTCGTCATCCTCATTCTTCTGCTTCTCGGTGCACTACCCACATGGCCCTATAGCGGGCGCTGGGGATATTACCCGTCCGGCGGCCTGGGTCTCGCTCTGGTTGTCGTAATAATCCTGCTCGTTTTGGGTCGCATCTGAGCCGATCAGGTGTACAGCGTATTTTACAAAGAGGCCTACGCCACCTACAAGCTTCCCAGCGTGCGCACTCTCACGCGAGCGGATATCTCGTTTTGTGAAAGCACAGGTGTTGCCGGACGCAACCGCTCCACGATGCTGCGCACTGCCACGCGTATACCGGGGCTGGTCAGCAATATGGGGTGTTCGGCACCGTGCTGATCGAACAGCTCGCGGAAACGCCGCATGAAGTCACCCAGCCGGCTGGGCGCCATTGCAAGCTGCCGGTCCTCGGCCGGCCCTACCAGACTCTCGGCAAAAGCCATCTCCCACTCTGGCGACAAGGTGATCATCGGGATCGCACCCCCCGCTCCGGCATGGCTGTCGCTGATCTGCCGCGCCAGACGCGCACGAACCACCGCCACGATCGCGGCGATGCCACGCGCATTGCCTGTGCACGCCTCGTGCACACCTTCCAGGATCGTCGGCAGGTCCCGGATGGACACGCGTTCTGCAAGCAACGCCTGCAGCACGCGCTGCACGCCACCCACGGAAATCACGCCCGGTATCAGGTCGGAGACAAGTTTCTGCTGCTCGCGCGGCAGCTCATCGATCAGCTTCTGCGTCTCTGCATAAGACAGCAGCTCGGCCATCATCTCGCGTACAAGCTCGGTCAGGTGCGTGGCCAACACGCTTGGCGGATCGACGACCGTGCATCCGCGCACCATCGCCTCTTCACGCTGGCTACCGTCGATCCACAGGGCAGGCAGCCCGAAAGCCGGCTCCGTCGTCCGCTCGCCTTGCATTGCCGGCACGCCGCCACGCGGGTCCATCGCAAGGAGGCAGAGAGGCCGCAATTCACCACGGCCGGCGTCGATTTCCTTGACCTTGATGACGTAGGAGTCCGCTGCAAGCTGCAGGTTATCCTGAATGCGTACGGGCGGGAGGATGAAGCCGAACTCTGCAGCAATCGAACGCCGCAGACCGCGTATCTGCTCGGTCAGCTTCGGCTGGTCACCGCCCGCCAGCGGCAACAGGCCGTAGCCGAGCTCCACACGCAGCATGTCGATGCGCATGGCGTCCGCAACCGGCGACTCCGCGGGGGCGGCAGCCGGCACGACGGTGTCGTCCTCCTGGGCGGCAACAGGGTGCGTGTAGCGAAGCCAGGCGCCGCCGCCGGCAAGCCCGGCCAGTGCCAGAAACGGCAGCGCGGGCAGGCCAGGCATCATCGCCAGAACCACGGCCGCGCCGCCGGCAAGAGCCATCGGCTTGTAGCCACCACCCAATTGCGCCACCAGCGCCGTGTCCGCACGTCCTTCCACACCGCCTTTCGTGACCACGATCCCGGCGGCGGTCGATACGAGCAAAGCCGGGATTTGGGTCACCAGGCCGTCACCAACCGTCAGCGTGGTAAACGTGTTGGCAGCGTCGTTGAACGCCATCGCATGGCGAATGAGCCCGATTGCCAACCCGCCCACGATGTTTATCGAGGTGATCAGCAATCCGGCGATTGCGTCACCACGCACGAACTTTGCAGCGCCGTCCATGGCGCCGTAGAACCCGCTCTCCTCCTCCAGCTCCCTTCGCCGGCGGCGCGCCGTCTTCTCGTTGATCACGCCTGCGTTCATGTCCGCATCGATCGCCATCTGCTTGCCCGGCATGGAGTCCAAGCTGAAGCGCGCGGCCACTTCGGCTATGCGGCCCGACCCCTTCGTGATGACCATGAAGTTCACCACAAGCAGGATGGCGAACAAGATCACGCCGATGACGACGTCCCCGCCCATCAGGAAGCCGCCGAAGGCCGCCACCACGTGTCCCGCCGCCGTCGGCCCCTCGTTGCCGTGGCTGAGGATCAGACGTGTGGTGGCGACATTGAGGGATAGCCGAAGCAGGGTCGTCAAAAGCAGGAGTTGCGGGAAGCTGGTGAAGTCCAGCGGCCGTTCCAGGAACAGCGCGACCATCAGCACCAGCACGGATGCCGTGATGGACAGCGCCAGCCCCAGATCCAGCAGCATTGTCGGCAGTGGCAGGACAAGCAAGGACAAAAGGCAGAACACGGCGAGTGCCAGGCCGACGTCCGTTCCTGGGACGAAACGCTTGTAGCGCGCGCCGAAGCCGCCCAAGGTGAGTGCGCCGGCCATCAGGCGGCAGCCCGTATGGCCTGTGTCGGAGGCACTGCGACGCCGGCTTGCGCGTAGTCGCGCAACTTGTCACGCAGGGCGCGTATGGATATGCCCAGGATGACCGCCGCGTGAGTCCGGTTGCCCAAAGTATGGGACAATGTCTGCAGGATCGCGTCCCGCTCAACATCCTCCATACGGCGGGCGACAAACACGTCGCTCCTTCCGCACGGCACCTGCTCCGGCGTTTCCCCTGACAGCTCGATCGAGTCCGGCCCGATTTCCTCGCCATCGGCAAGTAGTACGGCACGGTGCATGGTGTTCTCCAGCTCTCGCACATTGCCGCGCCAGGCATGCGCTGCCAGCCTGCGGTGACCGGCACACGAAAGCGGCCTGGCAGGCAAGCCATTTGCTTCCGCATAGTGCCGGGCGTAATGTGTGGCGAGAGCCGGTATGTCGGCCGGCCGTTCGCGTAACGCCGGCAGGCGCAAACTCACCACGTTGAGCCGGAAATACAGATCCTCACGAAACCGTCTGGCGTCGATCTCGGCGCTCATGCTTCGATTGCTGGTGGCCAGTATGCGCACATCCACGCGCACTGGCGCGCTGCCGCCTACACGATCGATCTCGCGCTCCTGGATCGCCCGCAGCAGCTTCGCCTGCAGCCTGGTGTCCATCTCGCTGATCTCGTCGAGCAGCAGCGTTCCGCCCTGCGCCGCTTCGAATTTTCCTATCCGGCGTGCCACCGCACCGGAAAACGCGCCTTTCTCGTGCCCGAACAGCTCGCTTTCCAGCAGCTGCTCCGGAATGGCCGCGCAGTTCAGTGCCACGAACGGACCGGCGGACCGGCGCGAGGTGCCGTGGATGTGTCGTGCGACAACCTCCTTGCCGGTTCCCGACTCGCCCGTGATCAGGACGGAAGCATCAGACCGGGCCACCTGCTCGGCACGGCGCATCACCGCCAGCATAGCCGGATCGCGAACGACGGCCGCGTGCGGCGCGCCGGACGCGGCCAGCAGGATTGCGGCAATAAGGTCCGGGTCAGGCGGTAGCGGCATGAACTCGCGCGCGCCGTCTTGCATGGCCTGCACACCGATCTGCGGATCCGGTGACGTGCTGCATGCAACCACCGACACCGCCATACGCTCAGCGGCAAGATGCCTGGTAAGCTGTGCCACGCCACATGCAACATCGCACAGAACGATATCCTGGGCGTTCGCGCGCAGCTGCAGCATCGCACCTGCAACGTCATCAGCCTGGCACACGCATGCTCCACGCGCCGCTGCCATCTGGGCTGCCCGCCCGAGTTCCGCCGACAGTGATCCGATGATCAAGACCCGCATGATATGCCTCAGCCGCCGCGGTCAGCCTTGACGATTTCCGTCATCGTGATCCCAAGCCTGCTGTCATCGACCATGACCACTTCACCGCGTGCGACAAGCCGGTTGTTGACATAGACGTCGATCGCCTCGCCAAGCTTGCGATCGAGTTCCACGACGGCGCCGCGCCCGAGTTTCAGAAGCTGACTGACCTGCATGGTCGTCCGGCCGAGAACGGCACTGACGGTGACGGGTATGTCGTACACCGCCTCGAGATCGCGCGCGTTGCGCGGCGGCACTTCGCCGGACGAAAACGGTGTTGCGGATTCGGTGAACTCAGCATCCACGGGCATGACAAACCTCCTCGAGACTAGGTAATCCCAACGGCGCGAGCGCTCCCGCAACCGCCTTCCACGCCGCCGCGCAGTCGCGGCGTGCCTGGCCGTCCTGCCACGTGACAACCACGTCACCGGCCTGCAGCGTGCCGTCCGCACGGACCGACAGCACGCAATCGCTCGTCTGCAGCACAGCCATCAGCGACTCACGCACGAACTCCGTGAGGTCCGGATGCGCACGCACGCGCAGTTCCGGCTCGTGTGCCAGCCCCGGCGCCAGGGCCGAGATCATAACCTGCAACTCGGTGCGGGCATGCCGGCTCATGACCGCCGGCAGTGCGGCCTGCAGCACCGCCAACACAGTCTGCGACACCTGCTCGGCCGAATCGCGTACGATATCAGAATATGTCGAACGGGTTGCGGCCAGGCCGTCCGCCAAAGATTGCGTCGCGGCCAGCTGTAGCTGGGCCTGCAGCAACTGTGCGTCGGCCAACGCCGCGGCCAGGCCTTCCTGCCTGCCTGCCTCGCGCGCCTGCGAGAGCTCGTCCGCGGAGAAACTTGGTTCCGCCGGCGCATGGACAATTTCGGTACGAGGCTCCAGCGGCTTGTCGTTGAAGTCCTCGACATAGAGTATGCCACAGGCAGATTGGCTGGTGGACGCCGAAAACAGCGGCGCATCCAGCAGGAAGGCTGCATTTGATCCGTCCATCAGTAGAGCATCTCGTCATCCTTGCCGCCGCCGATGTCGAGTTCGCCCGTCTGTGCCAGCTCCTTCGCAGCCAGCACGATAGCGGCCTGCGCCTCGTCGACGTCGCGCAGTTTTACCGGCCCGAGCGCGTCGATGTCCTCTTGCAGCATCTTGCCCGCCCGCTCGGACAGGCACTTGAAGAACATCTCGCGAAGTTTCTCGGACGCACCCTTGAGCGCGAGCGGCAGTTTTTCCTTGTCGACAGAGCGCAGCAGCACCTGCATGGACGGCGCAGTCAGCCGGCTCAGATCGTCGAACGTGAACATGAGGGCCTTGATGCGTTCGGCCGCCTCACGGTTGCGCTCCTCCAGTGCGGCGAGGAAACGCGTCTCCGCCTGGCGGTCGAGGTTGTTGAAGATGTCCGCCATCATCTCGTGGGCATCACGGCGGGTGCTGCGGGCCAGGTTGCTCATGAATTCCGCGCGCAAGGTCCGCTCCACGCCGTCCAGCACATCGCGCTGGATGCTTTCCATGCGCAGCATGCGCATCACCACCTCCATCGCGAAGCTTTCCGGCAGCAACGCCAGCACGCGCGCGGCATGGTCCGCGCGCACCTTGCTCAATACCACGGCTACGGTCTGCGGGTACTCGTTCTTCAGGTAGTTCGCGAGCACGGCTTCGTTCACGTTGCCCAGCTTGTCCCACATGGTGCGGCCTGCCGGGCCGCGTATCTCGTCCATGATCTGACCGACGCGTTCGCGCGGCAGGGATTTCTGCAGCAGCCGCTCAGTGCTTTCGAAGTTGCCGACCAGGGAGCCCGCAGAACCCATGCCATCGGAAAATTGCTGGCAGAGGCTTTCCACCGTCTCTGCCCGTATGGAGCCGAGCTGCGACATGGCACTCGACACTTCCTTGATCTCATCCTCATGCATCAGGTTCAACAGGCGCGAGCTGTGCTCTTCGCCCATAGCCAGCATGAGGACGGCCGCCTTCTGGGGGCCGGTGAGTTCCTGCCGTTCAGCTGCACGTGCCATCAGTTACGTTCCTGCGTCATCCAGCCGCGCATGATGGACAGGCTTTCCTCGGGGTGTTTATCGACCATTTCCGACAATTTGCGAATGGACGATGCCCTCAGCTGGCCTTCCACGTTCATCATGTCCACCATGCTTTCGTCGGCCAGCATCGCGGCGCCACCAGCCGCAATCATGCGTGTGGCCGGTGCCTCCGCCAGGCTGGCGTAATTGCCGCCGGCCGGTCCTGCCAGCAGAAGCTCGCCGCCGGCGAGCATGTTCTGCGGCGTGATCGCCGACAGGCGTACCGCCATGGGACGCAGGACGAACACCAGCGCCAGCAGCACGACCACGGCCAGGATCGCCGATTGGCCAAGTCCCAGGAGATCAGCTTTTCCGACATCGAGGCCCAGCAACCCGGCCGGCGCCGTGGCCGCCATGTCGTCCTGGGCGGCGGCGAAGCGCATCGAGACCACTTCTACCTTGTCGCCGCGCTTCTCGTTGTAGCCGATCGCACTTTCCACCAGCTTGGTGATGCGCGCGAGCTCTTCGGGGCCCCGCTCGGCCCAGACCGGCTTGCGGTCACGCCCCATCTGCACGGCACCGTCCACCATCACGGCCAGCGATATGCGTGCGATCTGCGGCTGCTCGCGCACCAGCGTGCGGACGGTCTTGCCGATCTCGTAATTCGTCGTCTCCTCCTGCTTCTGCTGCGCGGTGCCGGACTGGCCCTGCCCGGCATCCGCGTTCGGCAGGTTGTTCTGCACGGAGACCGGCTTTTCAGCCTCCGTGCTCGTGTTCTTCTCGTTGGTGGTCTGCGTGCTGCGCACGACCTGCTGGTCCGGATTGTAGGATTCCGCCGTCTCCTGCACACGGTCGAAATTCATCTCCACGGCCGCCTCCGCGCGCACCCGGCCAGCGCCCAGGCTCTGCTCGAGCATCTCTTCCACGGCACGCGAAAGCCGCAATTCGGTAGCGCGGTGCAGTTCTTCCGACGTCTGCGCCGCCGCCTCTTCCGTCGCGGGCTGCCCTGCGCGCGCGAGCAGATTGCCGCGGCTGTCTATGATCGCGATACCCTGGGGCTTGAGGCCGGGAACTGCCGCTGCAACCAGGTTCAGGACAGCCTGAACTGCCTGGCTATCCAGCTTGGCGGCTCCGGCCATTGTCAATACGACACTCGCCTGCGCTGCCTGCACGTCGCGCGAGAAAGGCTGGCGTTTCGGCAGCACCAGATGCACCCTGGCGCCGCGCACGCCTTGCAGCATGCGTATGCTGCGCGCGAGTTCGCCTTCCATCGCGCGCGTCTCGTTGATGTCCTGCTGGAACTGGCTGCTCGTCATCGCATCGCTGCGGTCGAAGATCTCGTAGCCGATCGATCCGCCCGAAGGCAGGCCGTCTTTGGCCAGGAGCAGCCGCGCTTTCGCCACGTCGGTTGCGCTGACCGTGATCCTGTCGCCGTTGCCAAGCTCCTGATGGGCGATGTGCGCACGGTCCAGGGCCTCGGTCATCTGCGAGGCCTCGCGCAGATCCAGGTCCGAGTACAACAATGCCTGCTGCGCCGGGGCGCCGCCGTGCAGCGCCAGCAGCGCCAGCATTGCCAGCATGCCCACGCCCACGGCGGCGAGCGCCATGAGGCGGGCAGGTCCGAGCGCGCGCAGGCCTTCCAGGACAGGTTTCATGCCCGTAGAGTGCGGCCGTCCTGATTACGCGCCGGTTAACGCCAGCGAACGGACCTGCTTCCGGCGTTCAGGAAGCAGGCGTCCCTTCTTTGAAACAGGGACCAGGGGCCCGGTCGTCTGCCTTGCCGGCAACCCCGGCCGGATGCCTCAGGACGTATCGCGGCCGCGGGAACAGCAGCGCGACAAGGGCTTTCCGCTTTCACGGAGAGCCTCGTCGCCCTGCCGCTGTCACTTGGACGCAATCCCCTGCACGCTGGCCAGCCCGACCGACAACGCGCCCATCTGCAGCTGCAACCCGCCCGTGCCATTCGTCAGGCCGGTAGCCGTGCCCACGACGCTGAACGGCACCGCCGTGGCGCTGGCGCTGCTGGTGCCTGTCTCCACGGCCACGCCGTAGGCGCCGTCCGGCAACTGGTTGCCGGCATTGTCCTTGCCGTCCCAGGTCCAGGTGTTTGCGCCAGCCTGGGAGGTGAGCGAGACGTCACGCACCGTCTGACCCGCGCTGTTGGCGATGGCGATCTGCACCGGCTCGGAGGCTGTGGTGTTGAAGGTCAGCTCGCCGCTGCCGCCCTGCAACGCGATCTGGCCCGCCGTGACAGTCGCCTGATGGCCCACCACCTGCGCGGACTGCAAAACCTCGGACCCTTGCTGCAGGGAGATCAGCTGCGTCAGGTTCGTGTTGGTCTGCACCGATTGCTGCACGCCGGTGAACTCCACCAGCTCCTGGGTGAACTGGTTGCTGTCGACCGGAGATGTCGGGTCCTGGTTCTGCAGCTGCGTGGTGAGCAGGGTGAGGAACTGGTTGAAATTGCTGCCCAGCGATTGCAGCGCGTTGGTGCCCGTAGCACTCGCCGCCGCGGCGGTGGACGTGCCGGAGGCGGCGGCGGCGGCGGTAGCCGCGTTGACGGCCGCCGGCTGTTCGGCGGCCTGGCTCAGCTTGGTGGTTCCGATCGCGGTCATGGCTTGGGCTCCGAAATTGTCTGCTAGGCGGTGATGTCGATGCCGGTGTCGATCCGGCGGTAGCTTGCCTGGCGGCTTCCGGCAGCCTGGCTTCCCGGTTGCTGGTCGCTGGATGAACCAGCGCCGGCCGGCAGGGCCGTGCGGGCGGGCGACGGGAAGCCGTGGTTCTGGCCGCCTTGTCCTCCAGACGCGCCTGACTGGCTGCCGCTGAACGACCCTGTTGGCGCCCCGCCTGGCTGGTCCTGCGGTGCCAGATGCAGCACCAGGCTGCGCTGCTCGGGCACGCCAGCCCGGTCCAGGGCCAAATGCAGGTGCGTGAGGTCGGCTTGCAGGCGGCCCAGCGTCTCCACGCGCTCCACCGCCACGCTCACGCTGGATGCGCCGTCCTGGCCGCGGGTGATCTCCACCCGCACCTGTCCAAGCTCGGCGGGATCGAGCCTGATGGTGAGTTTGCTGCTGCCATCCGCGCCGACATGCAGGGCCGCCAAAGCGTGGCCGAGCTGTGCGGCCGGGGGAGAGGCGGGCTGGCCGGTTCCCGCAGAGGCACTGGTATCGGGCGGCGTGGCCGCGTTGGCTGCCGGCGAGCCCGCATTCGGCACCGCCGGCTGCGCGGCCGGGGCAGAGAGCGCCGCCTGTGCGCCGGCAGGTCCCGGTGACGCCCCCGGCTGCGATGCAACCCCGGCGGCATCCGGTATGGCCCTGAGGCTTCCTGGCTTGGCTGACGCGGCCAAAGCGGGCTTGCCTTTCGTCAGTGGCGCCGGTGCTGCGTCCGCCGCAGCCGGATCTGCGCGCGTGTCCGGCGCAGCTGTCTCCGGGGTGTCCGGGCCCGCGTCGTCATCCAGCCGATCGGCCATCGATGGGCCAGGGCGGCCGGCCGTCGCACTGCCGCCCTGCACGCTGCCGTCCGGCCCGGGCAGGCTGTCGGTGCCGTCATCCCCGCCGGCCGGCATCTCGGGCCGGGGCGTGGCTGGCGGCGCCGATATCGCCAGGGCCGGACCCGGCAGCATTGCAGCCGGCGCAAGCGGCGTACTGCCGGCGCTATCCGGCGCAGCTGCTTTTGCCGCGGGTTTCTTCGGCGACGCAGCCGCCGCCTCGGGTGTGGCCGTCTTGCGCGCTGCACCGGCTTGCACCGGCGGGCCGGACGGCGTCGTTCCCGCGGCAGGCGGGTCGATCAGCCCGCCTAGGAAGCTGCCGAAATCGGCGTTCCGCTCCGTCGGCAAGGCGATCTTGCCTGCAGGAAGCGTGGCCGGCGCGATGCAGATGGCGGCAGCAGGTGACAAACGAAATCCTCTGGACAAGGCAAGCCGGGATACCGGGGGCGATGAAGACAGGCGGCCCGCGAGCCACCCGCCGTCCTGCTCAGCAAGCGCCAGGCCACGACAAGCCAAGGCGCCGGCCAGGAGCGCATCGCCGTGGCCCACGGCATCCGCGGGCCGGTGCCGAGCAGATTACGCCCGGCAGAATCTGCCGCCCGGCACAGGCGGTGGCGAAAACCGCCATGCCGCGTCGGCAGGTTTGCCAAGTTGCAGGCGACCGGCCTGCACCCGGACGTTGGCACAATTCATGCTGAATGCCTCGGGAACGCGGCGTGTACTTTGCCTGTCGCGCCACACAGGCCTGACGAAACTCTTTGAGGAGCCACCAAGATGTCCCTGTTCGGCTCGATGAGCACCGCCATCAGCGGCCTGAACGCGCAAGCTGCGTCGTTCAGCAACATCAGCGATAACCTGGCGAACAGCCAGACCGTCGGCTACAAATCGGTCGGCACGAATTTTGTCGATTATCTGACCGACAGTTCGGCCTCGCTGAACGATTCGGGCAGCGTCGCCGCCAGGCCGGAATACGAAAACGAGTTGCAGGGCACCATCCAGCAAAGCTCCGACCCTTTGGCGATGGCCATCAGCGGCCAGGGTTTTTTCTCGGTATCGGAACAGAGCGGTGCGTCGGCCACCGGCGCGCCGCAATTCTCGTCGCAGGACTACTTCACGCGAACCGGTGACTTCACGGCCAACAGCAACGGCTATCTGGTCAACAGCGCGGGCGAGTATCTCAACGGCTACCCGGTCAATCAGACCACCGGCGCGGTCAACACCAGCCAGCTCGTTCCTATCCAGGTGGCGCAGACGCAATATGCGCCGGTGGCCACCAGCAACGTGGCCCTGGTTGCCAACGTGCCCGCCTCACCCACCACCACCAGCAATCTCACGTCGGAGACCAGCGTCTATGACGGCGCCGGCGTCTCTCACCAGCTGCAGACGACGTGGGCGCAAACGTCCTCCAACAACTGGACGCTGTCGCTGTCCTCGCCGGACAACACCGCGGGCGGCAGCACCACGATCGGCACGGTGGGCGTCTCCTTCAACGCGAACGGCACGTTGGCCTCGCTCTCGAACGCCACCGGAGCGCTTGCCGTTACCGGTTCGACCACCGAAGGGGAGATGCAGATCTCACCCAATTTCGGCACCGGCGTACAACCGATGACTATCGATCTCGGCGCCTTCAACCAGGCAACCGGCGTCACCCAGTTCGCCGGTTCGGATTACCAGCTCACCAGCGCCACCCAGAACGGCGCCGCTCCCGGCAGCTTCACAAACGTCTCGGCAAACGCCGACGGCAACATCGTGGCCAATTATGACAACGGCCGCTCGGTCACCATCGCACAAGTCCCGATCGCCACTTTCGCCAATTCGGACGATCTGCAGCGTCAGAACGGCCAGGCGTTCACCGCTACACAAAGCTCGGGCGTGGCGCAGGTTCAGCAAGCCAACACCAACAGCGCCGGCGGCCTCATCGTCGGCTCGACGGAATCATCGAACGTCGACATCGCCTCGCAGCTCTCGCAGCTGATCGTGGCGCAGCAGGCTTATGGGGCCAATGCCAAGGTGATAACGGCTGCCAACGAGCTGCTTACCACTACGTTGAACATGAAGCAGTAAGATGGAAAGGCAGCAGGCAGGCAGTTCTTCTTTGAAAAGACGAACGAAAAGATTTTTGCTCCGGCGCTGGTTTCACCATTTGCAAGATTCCTTCGCCTGTGCGCTCGTATCGAGCGCACCAGAGACAACGGTCTTCCGGTTCTATTCAAAAGACTGCTTTCTTGCGTTGCCGTTATGAGCGGCTCCCTGTCCGGCGCTCTGGGCATCTCCTCGGGCGGCCTCGCCAACATCTCCGTGGGCCTGGCGGTCATCTCCCAGAACGTCGCCAACGCCTCCACCCCGCAATACGCGCTTGAGAGCGCCACCCAGACCAGCCTGTCCTCCTACGGACAGGATTTCGGCGTGCAATCCGGCCTGGTGGTTCGCGCCACCGATCCGGGGCTGCAAAGCCAGGTTGCCGCCCAGACTTCGGCGCTGGCCGCGGAAAACACCACTTCGGCAGCGCTCGCGGCGCTGGAGCCGGTGCTCGGCACGGTCGGTGCGGGCACCGACCTCGGCAGCCAGCTGGGCGCCGTGCAATCGGCGTTCAGTGCGTTGCAGGCAGACCCGGCCAACGCCACCCAGCAAGGCGCCGTGGTGCAGGCCGCAGCCAGCCTGGCCACCGGCATCAACACGCTTTCCAGCGCTTATGGCAGCGCCCGCCAGACCGCGCAGGACAGCATCGTGACCAGCGTGGGCCAGCTCAACACCGCGCTGTCCACACTGGGTACGCTCAGCGCGCAGATCGTCAACGACCGCGCACAGGGCCTCAGCACGGCGGATCTGGAAAACCAGCGCGACCAGACGGAAGCCACGATCTCCGGCCTGGTCGACACGCGCTTCCTGCCGCAGCCGGACGGCGACGTGACCGTGCTTACCGCCGGGGGCGCCCAGTTGCCCACAGATGGCACGCAACTCACCGCAACAGCGGCCACGACCGGGCCACAGGCGACCTATCCCGGCGGCGGCATTGCCGGCATCCTGCTGGGCGGCACGGACATCACCACCCAGCTTACCGGCGGCTCCATCGGTGCCAACATCACGCTGCGCGACCAGACGCTGCCCACCTACCAGGCCGGCCTCGACGAGTTCGCCGAGACCCTGTCCAGCCGCTTCTCCGCCCAGGGTCTGACCCTGTTCACCGATCCTGCCGGCGCCGTGCCCGTCAGCACGGGGCCGAACACACAGACGGGCTATGTGGGTTACGCCGGCACAATCGAAGTGAACCCGCTGGTCACCGCCACACCCTCCCTGGTGCGGGACGGCACCCAGGCCGTCGCGGGTTCGCTCGCGGGCGCCAGCGCGTTCACGCCCAACACCGGCGGCCTCGCCGGCTTCACAACGCTGATCGCGCGCGTGCTCAACTACGCGCTCGGCCCGAACGTGCAGGACGGCGTGGCGCAAACGCCCCTGGCCACCACAGGCCTGGGCCCGACAGGCACGCTCTCCTCCGGCTACGGCGCGCAGTCCACGCTCACGGACGCCGCCAACACGCTGACCGCCAGCCAGGCGGCCGACAGTGCGGACGCCACCACGCAGGCCGGCGACACCCAGGCGGTGCAGACCGCGCTGCAAGGCAAGCTCACCGCCGTCACCGGCGTGGACATGGACACCGAGCTTGGCCAGATGGTCGTGCTGCAGAACGCCTACGGCGCAAACGCAAAAGTCATCTCTGCCGTGCAAGAGATGTTCCTCGACGTATTGAACATGATGGTCACCTCATGAGCGGCATTTCCTCGGCCACCGACGTCGGCACGCTGGCAGCGGTGCTCTACAACACCGCCCAGACCAGCGCGCAGATCGGCACGCTCACCGCGCAAAGCAGCAGCGGTCTCATCTCGTCGGACTATGCGGGGCTCGGCGACGCGGCAGGCGCCACGCTGGACCTGTCGGGCCAGATCGCGCTCAACACAGCCTACCAGACCAACGCCGACCAGGCGGCCACCCAGGCGCAGGTGGCGCAGTCCGCACTTGGCCAGATCCAGACCCTCGTCTCCGGCTTCGCCAGCCAGCTGCTGGAGCCCGCCTCCGCCACCCAGGCCGGTCTGACCACCCTGGCCACCAGCGCCAGCTCCGCGCTGCAACAGATAGCCAGCCTGCTGAACACGAAGGTGGGCGACAACTACGTCTTCGCCGGTCAGGACAGCAGCAACCCGCCCATACCCGATCCCGCCACGCTCTCCACATCCGCCTTCGCCACTGCCATCCAGGCTGCGGTGGCCAACCTGGACACCGCCGGCGCCACCACCACGCAATCGCAGATACTCACCGCCGCCGGGGCAGGCGCCACCTCGCCCTTCTCCGCCACGCTTGAGGCCAGCAACCTTCCCGCGTCCGCCGACATAGGCGAAGGCCAGACGGTCCAGACCAGCGTGCTCGCCGACCAGAACGCCAACGCGGTGTCCACCGGCACGGGCTCCACCAGCACGGGCTCCTACACGCGTGACATCCTGGCCTCGCTGGCCACCGTGGCCGCCTTGGGCACCGCCACGGCAAGCGACGCGAAAGTGGCCTCGCTGCTCAGCCTGACGCAGACCACCCTGAGCAATGCGGACGTCGCCTTGAACACCGACATCGGCAGCCTGGGCGTACGCCAGCAGGTCATCACCAACACGCAAAGCGAGCTGACAGCGACGGCGACGGCGCTGACCACGCAGCTCGGCAACCTGCAGGACGCAGATCCTGCCGCGGTTGCGACCAAGCTTTCGACCGCGCAGAACCAGCTGCAGGCGAGCTACAAAATCATCGCGGATCTGGAGCAGTTGTCGCTGGCGAAATACATCTAGCCAAATACCAATCCGCGTTGAGATCGACGCTGGGCAAACAAAAAAGGCCTTCTTTTTTGAAAAAAGAGGCAACAGACTTTTGCTTCCTGCGCCGGCTCAGCTGCCACAATCGTTTCAGAAGCACCCGGCAGGTGCATTCTTTAGTCTCTTTCAAAAAAGCACTGCTTGCTTTCACTGCATCAGCCGCAAGACCGGTCGGTATAATTCCGTCCGGTGGCACGGAGGATTGTGCTCCGCATCTGGGGCCTGCCGAAGCAGTCCGGGCGCCCCGCACAGCACGTCGTTAACACTGCCGAAACCTTTGCGGCGCAAGCTGCTCGAGCCGGCAAAAACGCCGGTAAGCTGTCCAGGAAGGATGAATGCAATGTCCAATCTCGTGCTGGAGCTGCGCCAGGGCGACATGATGGTGGTCAACGGCGCCGCGATACGGTTCCGCAACCGCACACGCATCGAACTCACGGCGCATGCCCGTTTCCTGTTCGGTCGGCAGATCATGGCACCTCAGGATGCGGACACCCCGGCGCGCCGTATCTATTTCGCCCTGCAGACAGCCTATATCGGGGATGAGCAGGAGCGGCGAGGCGGCCTGACTGACGCGCTGAACCTCATAGAAGCCTTCAAATCCGCCACAACTTCACAATCAGCCGTAGCTTTGCTGGATGGCGCTCTGGCCTGTGCCCGGGCGGATAAATGCTACCATGCGCTCCGCATGGCCCGCCGGGTTGTGCGTCACGAGGACGCAGTTCTCGGCCGTCTCGCTCCGAACTGACCCGCGTCATACCCATTCGATGCAAGGCTGAAGCTTAAAAAAGCAAGCAGTCCTTTTTTGAAAACAGCCGGGCGCTTATGAAGCAGTCAGGGCCGCTGAGCCCGCGCAGGAAGCAAAAGTTTTTTGCTTCGTTTTCCAAAAAAGAAGGCCTTTCTTCCTCACGCAAATATCAACCGCAAAGCCGCCTGGCTCACCCCGCGCGGCGAGACGCCGACGCCATGCCGATCAACGATATGCCGCCGATTACCAGGTCGATGCCGACAAGCATTCCAACCACCCACAGGAAACTGCCTGGCAGCCCGGAGATGATGATGGCTGCCAGGACGAAATCCACCAGCCCGCTGACCAGCACCCATTCCCAACGCCCGGCCAGCGCCCGCTTGTGGGAAAGCGCACCGGCTATGGAGAATACTCCGTCCGCCACGAAATACACGATCAACACATATGTCAGGGTCACCAGGCCGGTGAGCGGATAGACCAGCAGAACCGCACCCGCCACCATCGCCATGCAGGCCGATAGCAGAGACCAGGCAAAGCCTCCTGCTCCACGTCGGCGCAAGGTTGCCAGCAGACCCACGAAGCCGGCCACGAGCAACACCCAGCCAAGAAGTATCGCCGTCGTCAGCCCGGCAAACAATGGCAGCGCGATCGCCGCGAGCCCGAGCACCACAAGCAGCACACCCTCGGCCATAAAAGCCCGCCAGTGCGCCGGGACGGACTTCTGTAACCCGGCGGCCAGCTCACCTGATGGTCGAACACCAATCGCCATTATCCGGAGCCCTCGTCGTGCTGCCGTTCTACGGCCCGAGGCGGCCGGGGTTGCGGGAGAGATCTTCTTTCTGAACAAAAGACGCGGCCTGTCCGTCCTACACAGCGCCCCCCTCGCCGCAGCCGGTCCGATGCGGCCCAGCCTGTCCGTCCAGGCGTAGCAGCGCGGTCTTCGCACCACTCTTCAAAACAGGGCCTCGCTGCCGCTTTCCGCCTGCCGCGGCACCAGCTAACCCCGGCCCGGGGGGGGGGGGGGGGGCGGGGGGGGGGGGGGGGGGGGGGGGGGGGGGGGGGGGG
>CAXUOA010000025.1:0-17282 GCA_964252625.1 uncultured Acetobacteraceae bacterium
TGTTGCGAGCATCTTTATCCGACAGGTGACCCCGGTTGATCGGATGATGCTCTATAAGGGCTTTGGAGCGCAAGTCCGGGGCCGCCGGCAGCGCATCGTGGAACACGACAGAACTGCAGTGCCGATCAGCAAACGGTCTGTGCCCGAGCCGCTACGCCGGCCGGCAACCCGACCCCGCGGCGGTTGCACAGATCAGAGTGACTGCCCGTCATCGACATCGATGACGCTGCCAGTCACCCATCGCGACGCATCGGCCGCAAGGAAAAGCATGATGTCGTCCAACGCTTCGGCTCCGATCAGGCGCCGCCGGTGGAAGCCCTGAATTTGCGCTTTGCCACCTTCGGCGTTGAACCAGTCGCCGCTGATCTCCGTCTGTATGTAGCCTGGCTGGACGACGTTGACGTTGATGCCCTGACGCACCCATTCGCGTGCGAAATTTCTACCGAGATGGGCCACGGCAGCCTTGGTCGCGGCGTATGCGACATCGCCCTGGCCGGTCAGGTGCGCGGTGATCGATCCGATCAGCACCACGCGGCCGTCTCCGCGCTCCCGGCTGCCGGACGCGATCAGCCGCCGCGCGCCCTCCCTTGCGGTCAGGTAGACGCCGGTGAAATTGGTGTCGATCAGGGACCGGACGTCATGGGCTGCGATCTCGGTCGAGCGGCCGCCGGCGCTTGTTCCGGCATTGGCGACGATCGTGTCGACAACGCCGAAGCGCGTCTCCGCCGCGTCGTAAGCCTGACGGATCGAAGCTTCATCCGTTACATCAAGACGGACAGCCAAAGCTTGCAGGCCGTCTGTTGCGAACTGCGCCGCCAGGCTCTCCACCCGATCAACGCGGCGTGCCCCCAGTACCACGCGCGCGCCGGCATGGGCGAACAGCATCGCAAAGCGGGTGCCGAGGCCAGAGGACGCGCCTGTGATCAGGACTGTGCGCCCGGCTAGGCTGAAACTTGTTTTGATGGCCGCCCTCGCTATTGGCTGCTTACAGCGGGGCGTAATGAACGCCGGGCGTAGCGTCTCGATATAGTGAGCATAGGACGGCTCCTTGTCTGCTGTCCACAGCCCGCCGCGGTCATGTGTTGCGTGACCGGGACGCGCAAGCAAGAGACACTGCGGAAGCGGAAAGGGCCGGAGCTCTGCCTTTTGGCCTCCGCTGCCAGGTCTGCCGGCTTGAGGCGATTTGTGCCGCACGAATGCGGCCTTGTGCCCGTGATCGGTAGTACCGGCCGATCCGCCTGGCAGGCGCCAGGGTAGACCCATCTGCCGCTTTGGCGCGGCATGGGCGGTTGGCGCTGGATGAGGCTACCCGGGCGAAGCTGCTGCAGATGAGGGGTCGGAAGTGACGCGCGCGCGGGCCTGCCGCAGGAATGATCAGGCCTGGGTTGAGCAGAAAAGCGACGCGATCGCCCGGCGTCTTGGTGGCTACGGGCAATTTGCGGGCGTGCTGGCTGGAGAGGCCTGGCTGTCACCGCGCCTGCACGGCAACCTGTTGGTGGCCGGACTGTTCCAGAAGCCCGCACCGTGCGAATCCACACTGGTCACGGCGAACTGTATCCGCCAGAAAAAACAGTTTGAAGGCGGGGCAGAACGCCAACGTGTGGCTTGCCGGGCAAGGTGTCACCACCATGTGGTTGTGCCGCCTGGAACTGGCTTCAGCTACGACCGAATGTCTTCCGCCTTCCACATCCGGCGAGTTCCGGTTCCGCCACCCGGGCCACCAGGCCCGCGCGCAGCGTCGAGGCCATGTTCTGGCCGTCGTTCTCGTTGAGGCCCGGACAGACAGCAGCGATCAACCGCTTCGAGCCGACACAACCGCCAGTTGATCATACAAGACAAGTCCAGCCGTCATAACGGGACCACCCCGAAACACGGGATGAGCCAAAGTTTTTTGCTTCTTCTTTTCAAAAAAGAAGGCTTCCTTACCCTCTCTCGAACGCCGCCGAAATCGTCAGCGTCACGTCATCGCTCACCAACGGCACGTATTTCGTCACGTTGAAATCGCTGCGCTTAAGCGTCCCGCTCAACGCGAAGCCGACCGTCTCCTTCTTGTCCAACACGTTCACGCCGGCGCCTACGAACGTGGCGTGCAGCGTGACCGGTTTGCTGATGCCGTGCAGGGTCAGTGTGCCGGTGACGTCTGCGGTGGCAGGGCCGGTGGGCGTCACCGTCTGCGAACGGAAGACCATGGTCGGGTAACGCGTGGCGTCCAGCCAGTCGGCGGATTTCAGCTCGCCGTCCAGCTTGGGGCTGGTGGTGGAGACCGAGGCAATCGGCACAGAAATGGAGACCGCCATGGACGATGGCTGCTTCGGCACCACGGACAGGCTGCCGCTGACGCCGGAGAAGTTGCCGTAGTAGTTGGTGAAGCCGAGATGCAGGACGCTGAACAGCACCTGCGTGTGGTTGGGGTCCACGGCGTAGGTGCCGGGCTGCACGCGGGACGGATTGTGGATAGTCGGCGGGGCGGCGGCGGCCAGTAGCTGTGCGCAGGCCGGCAGAAGCAGGGCGGCGGCGCTCAGAGCCGGCAGCACGATGTATCTGTTCATAAGGGCGTCCTTCAATCCGTCCGGGGATTTTGCCAAAATAGGACGTCTGGCGGTACGATGCCAGGCATGGACGCCGATCAGACCGTAACACTGCCGACAATGGAGGAACTGGGCCGTGCCGCCCGGGAAGCCGCCCGCGTGCTCGGTGTCACGCCGGGCGCCCGGCGGGCGGGGGGGCGGGGCCCCCCGCGGCCCCGCGCCCCCCCCACCGCACTACGTTCGGCCGCGTCCGCCATACGCCGGCGCGCCGGTGACATAGAAGCGGCCAACGCGGCGGACCTGGCGGCGTGCGGGGGGAACGCCGCGTTCAGGGACCGCCTGATGCTGACGCCGCCGCGCATCGAGGCCATGGCGGCCGGACTGGAACAGGTGGCGGCCTTGCCGGACCCGCTGGCGCGTACGCTGGCCGAGTGGACCCGACCGAACGGCCTGCGCATACGCCGTGTCGCGGCCCCCATCGGGGTGATCGGGATGATCTACGAAAGCCGGCCGAACGTGGGCGCGGACGCCGCCGGCCTGTGCCTGAAATCCGGCAACGCGGTGATCCTGCGTGGCGGGTCGGACAGCTTCGCCAGCGCGGCCGCCATCAACCGGGCGATGGCCGAAGGCCTGGCGCAAACCGGCCTGCCGGCCGCCTGCGTGCAGATGGCGCCGGACACAAGCCGGGCGTTCGTGGCGGACATGCTGGCCGCCTCGGGCTGGATAGACCTGCTGATCCCGCGTGGCGGGCGCGGCCTGGTGACGCGCGTCCAGGCCGAGGCGCGGGTGCCTGTGCTGGCCCATGCGGACGGGCTTTGCCACACCTACGTCCACGCCGCGGCAGACCCCGGGATGGCGCGGCGCGTGCTGGCCAACGCGAAGATGCGCCGCACCGGCATCTGCGGCGCCACCGAGACGCTGCTGATCGACGCAGCCATCGCGCCTGCGCTGCTGCCTGTGCTGGTGGCTGACCTGGCAGCGCTCGGCTGCGCGTTCCGGGCGGATACGCGCGCCTGCGCCATCGCCCCAGGACTGCCGCGTGCCACGGACGCGGATTTCGACACCGAGTGGCTGGACAGTGTGCTGTCAGTGGCGGTGGTGGACGGCCTGGCGGAGGCACTGGCTCATATCGAGCGGCATGGCAGCGCGCATACCGACGCGATCATCACCGAGGATGCGGATGCGGCGGCGGCGTTCCTGGCCGGCGTGGACAGCGCGGTGACGCTGTGGAACGCGTCCACGCAGTTTTGCGACGGCGGGGAGTTCGGGTTCGGCGCCGAGATCGGGATTGCCACGGGGCGGGTACACGCGCGCGGGCCGGTGGGACCGGAGCAGCTTACGTGCTTCCGGTATCAGGTGATTGGTGCGGGGCAGGTTCGGTCTTGATGTCGGCCTATACCAGCCCGCTTTGAGATTGACGCCTGGGCAAGCAAGAAAGGCCTTCTTTTTTGAAAAAAAGAAGCAAAAAACTTTTGCTTCCTGCGCAGGCTTGAATGCCTCGATCAATCCAACGGCAGGTTGTTGTTGCAGGTTCGAAGAAACGAAGGTTCTGTTCTTTTAGCGAACGACTGGCTGTTTCCAGGCGCCAGCCTCGTAACTGACAACTCTACAGATTCACTTCACGCGGGTGAAATCGCCCAGCTGACAGATCGAGCGTAGGCTGTTCAGCCGTATCGTTGCCTGATTGGCGCAGAGCTGTTCCGTCTCCAGACTGTCCTGGATGAAGGTGTAGCCGTCCGGTTCGTTCTTTAATCCGAAGCACCGCGTCAGCATGTTCACGCGATATTGCGCGTGGTCCCGCATGTGATAGATGATCGTGCTGTCGTCCAGGATCTGCGTCTGGCGGATGTCCGGCACGAACAGACATTGTGTTTTCGGGTCCTGCCTGGCTTCCGCCCGGGCCAGTCCGGGCAGCGACAGCAATAGTAAGATGAACGTCCAACGCATGGCTGTTCTCCCATTAACCTGACCGTCAGCCCGGTAATGTCCGGCAGGATGCCAGACAGCGGACCGATGTTCTCCTGTAGGCTACCCGATCCACCTCAGGCCCTGGCCCGCTTCGGCCCTCGTCCGCGCCGCAGCTTGGCCGGATCGTAGCCGCCGCCGCCAGGGCCCAGCGGCTCGGGGGTCCTGTCGCGCTTTGGCTTGAAGCTAGTCGCGGCCGGGGGCGGCGGCAAGCCCAACTCGAGCGCTTCCAGGCGCTTGATCTCGTCGCGCAGCCGGCCGGCTTCCTCGAACTCCAGGTCGGCGGCGGCGGCCCGCATGCGCTTCTCCAGCTCGGCAATCGAGGATTTCAGGTCGCGCCCAACCATGTCGGTAACGCTGCTGTCCTTGATCGGTGCGACGGTCACGTAATCCTGCTCGAACACGGAGCTGAGCGCCTCGCCGATGTGGCTGCGCACGGATTGCGGCGTGATGCCGTTTGCGGTGTTCCAGTCGGACTGCTTGGCGCGCCGGCGCTCGGTCTCCTCGATGGCGTAGCGCAGGCTGACCGTCATCACGTCGGCATACAGGATCACGCGGCCGTCCACGTTTCGGGCGGCGCGGCCGATCGTTTGCACCAGCGAAGTTTTCGAACGCAGGAAGCCCTCCTTGTCGGCGTCCAGTATAGCGACCAGCGCGCATTCGGGGATGTCCAGCCCCTCGCGCAGCAGGTTGATGCCGACGAGCACGTCATAGACGCCGAGGCGCAGGTCCCGGATGATCTCGATGCGCTCCAGCGTGTCCACGTCCGAGTGGAGGTAGCGCACCTTCACGCCGTGCTCAGTGAGGTATTCGGTGAGGTCCTCGGACATCCGCTTGGTCAGCGTGGTGACCAGAACGCGGGCGCCGCGCTGCACGGTGAGGCGGATCTCCGCCAGCAGGTCGTCCACCTGGTGTTCCACGGGGCGTATTTCGCACACGGGATCGATCAGGCCGGTGGGACGTATCACCTGCTCGGCGAACGTGCCGCCTGTGCGCTCCATCTCCCAGGGGCCGGGCGTGGCGCTGACGAACACGGTCTGCGGGCGGAAGCTCTCCCATTCGGCGAATTTCAGCGGCCGGTTGTCAATGCAGGAGGGCAGGCGGAAGCCAAACTCGGAGAGGGTGAACTTGCGCGCATAGTCGCCGCGCTCCATGCCGCCGATCTGCGGCACGGTGACATGGCTCTCGTCAACAATGAGCAGCGCGTTTTCCGGCAGGTATTCGAACAACGTGGGCGGCGGCTCGCCCGGTTTGCGGCCGGAGAGGTAGCGCGAGTAGTTCTCGATGCTTTTGCAGGAGCCCGTGGTCTCCATCATCTCCAGGTCGAACGTGCAGCGCTGCTGCAGGCGCTCGGCTTCCAGCAGGCGGCCGTTGGCCACCAGCTCGTCCAGCCGGGCCTTCAGCTCCTCCTTGATGAGGACGATCGCCTGGTTCAGCGTGGGGCGCGCGGTCACGTAATGGCTGTTGGCGTAGATGGCGATCTCGTTGAGCGTGCCGGTGCGCTCCCCGGTCAGCGGATCGAACTCTTCCAGCCGCTCGATCTCGTCGCCGAACAGAATTATGCGCCAGGCGCGATCCTCGAATTGGGCGGGATGCACGTCGACGTTCTCGCCGCGCAGCCGGAACGTGCCGCGCTGGAACGCCGTGTCGTTGCGGCGGTATTGCAGCTCCACCAGCGCCTTGGCCAGCGTGTCGCGGTCGATCTTGCCGCCCACCTGCAGCTTCACCACCATGCGCGAATACGTCTCGACCGAGCCGATGCCGTAGATGCAGGAGACGGACGCCACGATGATGACGTCGTTGCGTTCCAGCAACGCCTGCGTGGCGGCGTGACGCATGCGATCGATCTGTTCGTTTATCTGGCTGTCTTTTTCCACATACGTGTCGGTGCGCGGCACGTATGCTTCCGGCTGATAGTAATCGTAATAGCTGACGAAATACTCAACAGCGTTGTCCGGGAAGAACGACTTCATCTCCGCGTATAACTGCGCGGCGAGCGTCTTGTTCGGCGCCAGCACGAGGGCCGGGCGCTGCACCGCCTCGATCACCTTGGCCATGGTGAACGTCTTGCCGGAGCCGGTGACGCCGAGCAGCACCTGGTCACGGTCGGCGGCGGTGATGCCGGCCACCAGCTCGCCTATGGCGGTGGGCTGGTCCCCGGCGGGCTCGTAGTCCGACTGCACACGGAAACGGTTGGTGGCGGGCTTCACCGGCTGGCGCTGCGGGATGAAGGCGACAGGCGCCGGGCGGGCCATTGTTTGTGACATGGTGGAACAGATGGGAACCAGGAAAGGAAGCAAGCAGTCCTTTTTTGAAAAAAAGGACCAAAAAACTTTTGCTCCGCTGTCGCGTGCCTATCCGATGAGTCCGCGACAGCGGAGCAAAAGTTTTTTGCTTCTTTTTTTCAAAAAAGAAGGCCTTGTTTCCTTACGCCACAAGCGCCGCCAACGCCCGCGCCGCCTCGGCCATCACCGGCGCCCAATCCGTGGGCGCACCTTGCCGGAACAGGCGCAGCGTCGGATACCAGGGGCTGTCCGTGCGCCCCAGCAGCCAGCGCCAGTCGGCGGGTTCCGGCACCAGCACCCAGGCTTGCACGCCCAGCGCGCCGGCCAGGTGAACCACGGCGGTATCCACGGCGATCACCAGGTCCAGGTTCTTCATCACTGCGCCGGTCTCGGCGAAGTCGGCCAGCTCGGGCGACAGGTCGATGAAATGCGGGTGGGCGGCGGCTGTCGCGCGGTCCTCGTCGGGAAACGGTTTTTGCAGCCCGAAGAAATCCACGTTCGGCACGGCGAGGATCGGCGCCAGGTTGGCCAGGCGCATGGAACGGCGCAGATTGTTGGGGTGCGTCGGGCGGCCGGACCAGGCGAGGCCCACGCGCGGGCGCCGCTGCGGCCGCAACTGCGCCAGGCGTTGGCCCCAGAACGCCACGCGGGTCTCGTCCAGGCTCAGATAGGGTATTGGCGCGGGGATGCTGGACAGCTCGGTGCCGAAGATCTGCGGCAGGCTGGAGAGCAGCACGTAGGCGTCGTGCGGCGGCGCGTCGGCCCATTTGGCGAAGCAGATGTCGATGTCCGGATCACGGCCAAGCAGGGCAGTGACTTCCGGCCCCCAGCCCACGGCCAGCCTGGGCACGCGCTGCTTCACCCAGGGAATGTAGCGGGCGAACTGTATCATGTCGCCGAAGCCCTGGTCGGCCACCAGGAGCAGGGTGCCGCCAGGCAGGGCCATGCCGTTCCACTGGGCGGCCGTCATCTTCGGCAGGGTACCACGCGCCTGGTCCAGCTTGTTGCGCCAGGCGTATTCCATCCACCCGGGGCCGTACTCGCCCTGCGACAGGAGAAGCTCGCCCAGGCCCATGTGGGCGGCGGGGTGCTCCGGTTCGCGGCCCATCGCCTCGCGGTAGCGCAGGGATGCCAGGTCGCGCTCGCCGCGCGTGAGGTGGGTGAGGGCAAGCTCGACGCGGTGTGCGGCGGTGTCCGGGCTGGTGCGTATCGCCTCCAGGCCAGCGGCCAGCGCCTCGTCCAGCATGTTCTTGCCGCGATACAGCGCGCACAGGTTCAGGTGCCAGTTGCCGACGTTCGGCTGCCGGGCCACGGCGGATTTCAACAGTTCGATCGCCTCGTCTGCGCGCCCTTCCTGGCCGAGTATGCCGCCCAGCAGGCCAAGCGCGCCGGGCAGGTCCGGCGTGGCGGCCAGCAGATCCCGGCAGATGCCGATGGCTTCGTTGATGCGGCGCAGCTTGGCGGCATTCAGCGCGCGCGCCAGCGCCTGATCGGCTGTCTCTTTCTGCGCGGCGGTATCCGACATGCATGCGTTTCCGAGCGTACCTGCAGCGTTCTAACCAAAATGTGTCCGGCGTGCCAGCCGAGTGCCGCGCGTGATTGCCTGTATCCACGGCCCAGGCGTTTCTGGGACAAGGGACGGCCACGTTCGCAAAGGTTCGATCTTTGGGTCATTTGCCGCTCTACGCCCTGTTGATCGTCGCGGCGCTGATTGCGGGGGCGCAGAACGCGCTGGCAGGCGGCGGCTCCTTCATCACGTTCCCCGCGCTGCTGCTGTTCGGCATGGGTGCGCGGGCAGCCAACATCACCTCCACGATCGCCTTGTTCCCCGGCCAGCTCGCAACGGGGTGGACGGGGCGAAACCACGTCGCCGGCGCGGAGGGCCTGCGTGTCCGCACGCTCGTCGTCCTGAGCCTGATCGGCGGCGCGGTCGGCGCGGTTCTGCTGCTGGAGACGCCGGAGAGCTTCTTCGAACAGCTCGTGCCGTTCCTGGTGCTGTTCGCCACCGCGGTGTTCGCCTGGGGCAGCTTCCGCAGGGCGGGGGTTGGGGCCGCCCATTTGCCGCCGCTTTGGGCCGGCATCGCGCAGTTCTGCATCGCGATCTACGGCGGCTATTTCGGCGGCGGTATCGGCATGCTGATGCTGGCGGCGTTGACGCTGGCCGGGTTGGCCGTGCGGCAGGCCGGCGCCACGAAGAACGTGCTGGCCGGTGTCATGAACGCGTCGGCGGTGCTGATATTCGCGTTCTCGTCGGATGTGCAGTGGCGCGCTGCGCTGGTGGTGGGCGTGGGTGCGATCATCGGCGGGCAGGCCGGAACCTGGATGATGTTGCGGGTGGACGAGCGCAGGCTGCGCATGGGTGTGGTGGGGATTGGCGTTGTGCTGACGGTGGCGATGTTCGCCCGGGCTTACGGGTAACAAACCTGCGGGCTGCTCAGGGCCCCAGACCGACTGGGTCAGTGGGAGGGATTCAGGATGGCGATAAGCCCGTCCAGCTGGTCCAGGCTGCGATACTTAATCGTCACCGCGCCACCTCTGCCGTCGAACGCGATCTGGACGGCCAACCCCAGGCGCTCAGACAGATCACGCTGCAGGGCTTCGGTTTCAGGGTCTTCCACCTGATCTCGTGCCGGCCTCGCCTCGCTCGCCCGGGCTGTGCACAACGCCTCCGTCTGACGCACGCTGAGGCCGCGCGCCACGACCGACTTGGCGGCCTGCTCGGGGTTTGGATGTGCCAGCAGCGCGCGGGCATGACCGGCGGAGAGCCGGCCCGCCTGGACCTCGGTGCGAACACCCGCCGGAAGCTGCAGCAACCGCATGCTATTGGCAACGTGGCTGCGGGACTTGCCCACAGCGGTGCCGAGCTGCTCCTGGGTAAGACCGAATTCCTCGATCAGCCGGCGGAAGCCTTCGCCTTCCTCGATCGGGTTCAGATCCTGGCGCTGCAGGTTCTCGACCAAAGAGGCCGCCATGGCATCGGCGTCCGACAGCTCGCGCACCAGAACCGGAACCTCGTGCAGGCCGGCTTGCTGGGCGGCCCGCCACCGGCGCTCTCCGGCAATGATCTGATAGTGCTTGGGCTGAGTCGGGTGCGGGCGGGCCAGCAAAGGTTGCAGGATGCCCCGCGCCTGTATGGATGCTACCAGCTCGGCCAGCGACTCCGGGTTGAAGCTGGTGCGCGGCTGGAAAGGACCTGGTTCCAGATGATCCACCGGCAGGCTGCGCGCTGACGCAGCGGTCGCGCCCTCCTGGATTGCGGGCGCGTCGCCCATCAGTGCGGCCAGGCCACGGCCCAGGCGGGGTGCGGCCGTCACTGAACGCCGGCCTTTTCACGGGTCAGCAATTCGGCAGCCAGCTTGGTGTAGGCGATGGCGCCTGCTGAAGTCTTATCGTAGATCAAAACGGGCTTTCCGTGGCTTGGCGCTTCCGAGATTCGGATGTTGCGGGGGATTATCGTCTCATAAACCCGCTCGCCGAAAAAGCTTCGCGCATCGGCTGCCACCAGATCGGACAGGTTGTTCCGCCGGTCGAACATTGTCAGCACGATGCCTTCCAGCTTCAGCGACGGATTCAGGCTGCGCTTGACCCGCTCGATTGTTTGCACAAGCTGGCTGATGCCTTCCAGCGCAAAAAACTCACATTGCAGCGGCACGATGACGGAGCTTGCCGCCACAAGGCCGTTCAACGTCAGCAGGCTCAGGCTTGGTGGACAATCGATGATGATGTGGTCGAAGCTTTGCGCGGTTTGCAGGGCGTCATGCAGCCGGAACTCCCGCCGCGTCATGGGCACCAGCTCCACCTCGGCGCCGGCCAGGTCCGGGTCAGCCGAGATTACGTCCAGGCCGGTGATTTGCGTGTGGCGGATCAGGCTTGTGAGCTCTTGCGCCTCGAGCAGCAGGGCGTACGTTCCCGATCCACGTTCCCGCCGGTCCACACCCAATCCCGTCGACGCGTTACCCTGCGGGTCCAGATCGACCAGCAGCACGTGCTTGGATTGCTGCGCAAGCGCCGTGGCGAGGTTGATCGCTGTCGTCGTCTTGCCAACACCGCCTTTCTGGTTGGCGATCGCGATGATGCGTGCGGCTCGCGGGGCGTGTGTGTCAGGCACGTTCAACCTCACTGATGCGTAGGATGACGCCACCTTCGCTCGTCGCGCTTATATGCCGCTCCGTATGCAGGGTCCACGTCCGTTCTGCCTCGGCGATCTCGGCTTCCACGCCAGATCCCTTCAAAAACAACATGATTCCGCCGGGACGCAGTAGCGGCTGGGCGAGTTCGAGAAGCCTGCTGACGGGTGCCAGTGCGCGCGCGGTAATCAGATCGGCTTTGGGCGCCTGAACATCCTCGATCCGGCAGTTCAGGATCGTGACCTTCGTCGCTGTGATGCGGGCGGCTTCTTGCAAGAACGCGGCCTTGCGCGTGTCGGCTTCAACGAGGGTAAACCGGGTTTGAAGCACCATCGCCAGGATCAGGCCCGGAAAACCTGCGCCTGACCCCAGGTCAAAGGCCGTCTGCGCCGTTTGTGGCACCAGGCGGCGCAGCTGTAGGCAATCTTGTATGTGGCGAGGCCAGAGATGGGCAACATCGCCGCGGCTGACCAGGTTTATTCGCGCGTTCCATCGCATGAGAACAGCCATGAAGGCGTCGAGCCGTTCCAGTGTTTCACGTGAAACACTCGCGTCGAGTGTTTCACGTGAAACACTCACCCTGTCTTCCTGATATGAGCCATGACGGCAAAAGAGGCTGAGGGTGTCAGGCCAGCCACCCGGCTCAACGCGCCAAGTGATTGCGGCCGGGCTGTCGACAGGCGTTCCCGCGCTTCTGTTCCCAGGCCAGCCACGCTGCCGTAGTCGAACTCGGCGGGGATGGCGACTGCCTCGGCAGCTCTGAAATGTCGCATCTCGGCATCCTGTCGGTTCAGGTAGCCTCTATACAAGGCGGCGTTTACCACCTGCTGACGGGCGCGCGGTGTCAGGCGTGCGAACCAGGGAAACGCCTGGTGCACCGCCTCTGTGTCGCCCAGCTTTGCAATGGCATCCTGGATGCTTTTTGGCAGGCCGTCCTGCCGCAAGGCGAGCTGGCACGCCTGCATCTGCGTGGGTGTCCGAAGGTCCGACACCGCCAACGCAAGTGCGCTTTCCACTTCGGACGCGTAGGCGTTAAAGCGCTCTGCACGGTCGGCCCCGACACAGCCGGCTTCGATCCCCATGGCAGTCAAACGAAGGTCGGCGTTGTCACAACGCAGAGAGAGCCTGAACTCAGCCCGGGAGGTAAACATCCTGTAGGGCTCTGTCACACCCTGATTGGTCAAGTCGTCTGTCAGAACCCCGATATAGCCGGAGCTTCTATCCAGGCCGAGCGGCGACGCGGATTTCAGCGAGAGAGCCGCGTTAATACCGGCAAGGATGCCCTGGGCAGCTGCTTCTTCGTAACCCGTCGTGCCGTTGATCTGGCCAGCCAGATATAATCCCGCAACGCTTCTGAGTTCTAACGAGGGCTGTAGCGCCGTGGGGTCGATGAAGTCGTATTCGACGGCATAGCCCGGCTGGGTGATCCTGGCACGCTCAAGCCCGGGTATCGTCGCCACGAGCTCTGCCTGCGCTGCGGCCGGCAGGCTGGTGGAGATGCCGTTCGGATACACGGTCTGCCCATCCGGTGTCCCCGGCCAGCCTTCCGGTTCAAGGAAAATCTGGTGTTTGTCCCGCCCGCTGAAACGCACGACTTTGTCTTCGATGGACGGACAGTAGCGGGGTCCACGGCCTGAGATGGCGCCGCCATATAAAGCCGATTCCGCCAGGCGCCGTTCTACGAGGGCATGCGTGGCCGGCGTGGTTGCCGTAATCCGGCAATCCGTCTGGCGCTGCGCAATCTGCTCCGTCATGAAACTGAACGGCGTGGGTTCCGCATCGCCATGATCGGCCGCAAGCGCCTCCCAATCGATGCTCGCCCGATCCAGCCGCGGCGGTGTGCCGGTCTTTAACCGGCCAAGCGGCAGGCCGAGCCCGGCGAATTGCTCGGCAAGCTTCACGGAGGGCGCTTCGCCCATACGGCCCGCCTGCGTCTGGGCATGGCCCACATGGATCACCCCCCGCAGGAACGTGCCCGTGGTGATGATCACCGCGGCACCACACAGCGTGTCGCCGGACGCCAGTCTGACACCCGTCACACGGGCCGGATGTTCAAGAACCAGCGCCTCCACTTCATCGGCGCGCAGCGACAGGTTCACCTCATTCAGCAGCATGGCCTGAATGGTCTGCCGATAGACGGCGCGGTCGACCTGGGCACGCAAGCCTTGCACCGCCGGGCCCTTGCTCCTGTTCAGCAACTTGAAATGTATGCCGGCCGTATCGGCAGCCCGCCCCATCAACCCGTCGAGCGCGTCGATCTCGCGAACCAGGTGCCCCTTGCCAATTCCCCCGATGGAAGGGTTACAGGACAGCGCGCCTATGCGATCCAAACGCTGGGTGACCAGCACCGTCCTGGCACCCATGCGCGCGGCCGCGGCGGCGGCTTCCGTGCCCGCATGTCCGCCACCCACGACGATCACGTCGTATTCTGCCGCTCCTGGCATTGCGTTCCTACTTGCCGATACAGAAGGCGCCGAATACCACATCGAGCACCGCCTCAGTATCCGCCTCGCCTGTCAGCCGGGCCAGGCTGGCACGCGCCAGGCGAAGTTCCTCCGCCCGCAATTCCGGCAGGCCGGCATCCAGCGACGCCTGCAGCGCCGATTGGGTGTCACGCAGGGCGGCCACGTGACGGGCCCGGCTCAATACCGGGTCTCGCTCGCAGTGCACGAGGTCACGTGCGCGGCCTGTCAGCAGCGCCAGCAACTCGGGCAGGCCCTGCCCCGTGCGGACGCTCACGCCGAGGATGCCGGCGGGGGACAACGCCACGTCGCATTTGCTGGCCAGTAGGATCCGCCTTGTGTCGTGTTCCGGTGCGTCCAGGCAGATGTCGCCGGGCAGCGCCAACTCCACAATCAGGTCCGCCTGATCCATGCGAGACCGTGCCCGGCTGACACCTTCCGCCTCGATCGCATCGTCCGTGACACGAAGCCCCGCGGTGTCCACCAGCGTCACCAGCACGCCCGAGAGGTCCAGCTGCACTTCCAGGCTGTCGCGCGTGGTTCCGGGGTGCGGTGACACGATGGCAGCCTCGCGGCCAGCCAACGCGTTGAACAACGAGGATTTGCCTACGTTGGGTTTGCCGGCGATGACGAACAGCAGGCCGCTCCGGACTTTTGCGCCGGTCTGCGCCGCGGCAATCTGGGCGTCGATCTCCTGAAGTAAACCTCGAACGGCGTCGGCATTCTGCTGTTCCACGCTGGCCGGCAGGTCGTCATCCGGGAAATCGATCAGGGCCTCCTGAAACGCCAGGCAGCGTGTCAGCCGCTCGGACCAGTCCTGCACCAGAACCGCCGCACCCCCCTGCAATTGCGCCAGCGCCTGCTGACGCTGGGAGTCCGTCTCGGACGCACTCAGGTCGGCCACCGCCTCCGCCTCCAGCAGGCTCATCCGTCCGGCAAGGAACGCGCGCCTGGTAAACTCGCCGGCGTCCGCCGGGCGGCTGCCGGCCTCCAGCAAGGCATACGTCATCGCCTGTATGACCGCCCGCCCGCCATGCACATGCAGCTCGGCGCTGTCCTCACCTGTATAGCTGCCCGGGCCGGGCAGCCAGAGCACCATAGCCTGGTCGAGCAGGTTGCCTGCTTTATCGCGCAGGCGCCGGACGGACGCGCGCCGTGCCGCCGGTACATCGCACAAACTGGTCAGGATCGTCCGGGTCTGGGGGCCAGACAGGCGTATAACGGCGATCGCGGCACGGCCGGGGCCGCTGGCGAGCGCAAAGATCGTGTCGGAAGCCCTGCCCGGCTGCGCCCGCTGGCTCACCTGTCCAGCATCAACGTCTCTGCCCGCCCGCCGGCTTGCAGGTGCGCTGCCAGAAACGCGTCCACGTCCGCCTCCGTATCTACCCTGTACCAGACGCCCTCGGGGTAGACGACGACGCAGGGTCCTTTCTCGCAACGGTCGAGACAGCCCGCGGTGTTGATGCGCACGCCTTTCAGGCCGAGCTCCTTCACACGCGCCTTCATGTAGTCCCGCAAATGCTCGGACCCGCGGGCGGCGCAGCTGCCGCGTGCGTGGCCGTCCGGACGGCGGTTGGTGCAGACGAACACGTGGAAGTCGAAGAACGGCGGCACGGCTGGCGCCTCGCGTGTAATCATCGGAAGCCTCGAAAGTGGCGCCCTGTTACGTAGGTCAGGCCGTGACGATTGCAAAAGCCATCGCCGCCCGTTCTCGTGCCGCGCCGCCACGCGCCTCTGGCGTCCGGCTCCCGGCAAGGCTACTGATCCAGCATGCCGCAGCTCTCGTTCCACACGCCCCTCGGCGCGTTGACCCTGTCTGAGGAGGATGGCGCCATCGTGTCGCTCGATTGGGGCTTCGGCCGCGACCAGGCCGAGACCAAGCTGCTGACAGAAGGCCGCGATCAGCTGCAAGCGTATTTCGACGGCGAGCTCACCTGTTTCACCCTGCCGCTGGCCCCCGTGGGAAGCGCCTACCGGCAGCGTATCTGGCAGGCGTTGCGCGACATTCCCTACGGCCAGACAGCCTCGTATGCCGCCATCGCCTTGCGCGCGGGCGGGTCGGCACGCTCCGTCGGCGGGGCGAACGGCGCCAACCCCATACCCATACTCATTCCGTGTCATCGCGTGGTGGGCAGTGCCGGCTCCGGCGGCTATTCCGGAGGGGACGGCCTCGAAACCAAGATGTGGTTGTTGACGCTGGAACAGGGCGGCCGCCCACACGGCGCAAGCCTGGAGGTCAGATGAGCAAAGCAGTCCGGATACACGCGTATGGCGGACCAGAAGTCCTGCTCTGGGAGGACGTGCCCACGCCTGAGCCGGGGTCGGGCGAGGCCCTGATCGAGCAGAAAGCGGTCGGGCTCAATTATATCGACGTGTATTTCCGCACAGGACACTACAAGGTGCCCGGCTTTCCCGCCGTCATCGGCCAGGAAGGTGCCGGCATCGTCAGGGCGGTCGGCCCCGACGTGGACGCGGTGGCGGTAGGAGACCGTGTGGCCTATGCCGGCCCGCTCGGCGCCTACGCCTCGAACCGCGTGGTGCAGGCGGACAAGCTCGTGCAGCTGCCGGAGGCGATCGATTACGCCACCGCAGCGTCCCTCATGCTCCAGGGCCTGACGGCGCAGTACCTGCTTCACAGCACCTACCCCGTGCGCGCGGGAGAGACGGTGCTCGTCTATGCCGCGGCGGGCGGCGTGGGGCTGCTGCTCTGCCAGTGGGCGCATCATCTGGGGGCGACCGTCATCGGTGTGGTCTCCACCGAAGCGAAGGCGGACCTGGCGCGGCAGAACGGCGCCGACCACGTGATTGTCGGCCAGCAGAGCGTTCCAGCCGAGGTCAAGCGCATCACCGGCGGCGCCATGGTGCCGGTCGTTTATGATAGCATCGGTAAGGACACGTTCCAGGCCAGCCTGGACTGCCTGGCGCCGCGTGGGCTCATGGTCACCTTCGGCTCCGCCTCCGGGCCCGTCCCGCCCATCGAACCCAGCATACTCGCGGCAAAGGGCAGCCTGTTCCTGACCCGCCCCAGCCTGGCCACCTACACGGCCAAACGCGCAGACCTGGAACGCATGGCGGCCGACCTGTTCGCCGTGATTGCCAGCGGTGCCGTGCGCGCCGGTGTGCATCAGACATTCGCCCTGAAAGATGCAGCCTCAGCCCACACGGCGCTGGAAAGCCGGGCCACCACCGGAAGCACGGTGCTTCTGCCCTGACGAGAGCACGCAGCGGTCGGGCCCTGTGATCTTCCGTGACATTTCGTCGCGTCGGGGCTTACGCAGCGAGCGCAGATAGATCCCATAACGGAGGATCGATCATGGCTTGGCGTGATGTGTTCAAAACGGGTTTGGCTGCCGGCGCTCTGGCCATCGCGGCCAGTGTGATTACGGCAGCGCCGGCCAAAGCATGGGGTGGCGGCGTCCGCGGCTTCTCCCACGGCGGCGGTGGATGGTCGGGCGGCCTGCATGCCGGCTTCGGCTTCCGTGGCGGCTGGGGTGGCTGGCGCGGCGGCTACGGCGTAGGCTATGCGCGTCCTGGCTGGGGTTACGGCCACGGCTGGGGCGGCTATCCCGGCTACCGCGCGGGCTTCGGATACGGGGTCGGTTACGGCGGCTTCGGCTACCCGGGGTATTATGCAGCGCCGGTTGTCTACAGCGCGCCGGCTTATGGGCAGCCGTATGTGGCGCCGGTCTATCACCATCATTTCTACCGTCACGTCGCCCATGTCGCCTGCCGGTAGAAACCGCCGTCGTTAGCTTGCGGCTGAGGCCAGGAAGCAAGCAGTCCTTTTTTGAAAAAAAGGACCAAAAAACTTTTGCTTCCGTTTGCATTTGCAGCAGCCGGCTGCCTCGGGACTCATCGAAGCATTTGAGCCTGCGCAGGAAGTAAAAGTTTTTTGCTTCTTTTTTTCAAAAAAGA
>CAXUOA010000026.1:0-223 GCA_964252625.1 uncultured Acetobacteraceae bacterium
GAACATGCTGGTGAGAGCGTCAGCCGCCAGCACGCCGCCGGCGACACCCGCCGCGGTGCGCAGGGCTGAGCCCATGAAGCCGGACCCGCCGCCGCCGCCCGCGCCGAACATGCCGGGCTGGTAGCCGGGCGGATAGGCGGGTTGCGGCGGTGGCGGTGCGTATTGCGGCTGGTAGGGTTGCTGCGGCCGGCTCTGCCCGCCGCCGAAGAGGCTGCCGAACAGC
>CAXUOA010000026.1:233-10620 GCA_964252625.1 uncultured Acetobacteraceae bacterium
GGCCCTGCTGGGCCGCCATCTGCGCCTGCTGCAGGTCGTATTCCAGCTTCTTGATGCGGTTCTGCGCTTCGGCCAGCGCCACCTCCTGCACGAAGGCCATCTGGGTGATCCGGTAGCGGGCCTGCGGGTTGGCCTGGAACTGCGACCCGATAAAGCTGTCCGCCTCCGGATCGATGCTGGGCAGCGCCACGGCCGTGCCGCCGCCCTGCTGCGCCCCGCCGACACGGGCGATAAAGCGGCCGATGATGTCGTGTTCCTGGGGTGTCATGAGGGTGGCCTCGTGTTTGTTGATCGGAGACGTGGCAGTTTTGCGTGGGGGGTTCAAGGCAAGAAAGCAAGCAGTCCTTTTTTGAAAAAACGACCGAGAAGTTTTTGCTATTTAGCCGTTGCATCAGCCGGTTTTTCCACGAAAAGCCGAAGCACCGGAGCGTCGGCAGGACAAAAGTTTTTTGCTTCTTTTTTTCAAAAAAGAAGACCTTCCTTCCTTACCCCAGCCGCGCAAACTCGATCTTGGGACACCGGTCCATCACCACCCTGAGCCCGGCCGCCCGCGCCGCGTCCGCCGCCGCCGCGTTCACCACGCCAAGCTGCATCCAGATCGTCTTCGCGCCTAGCCGGATGGCCTCGTCGACCACCGGCCCCACGCTGTCGGACGCACGGAACACATCGACCATGTCCAGCGCCCCGGCATCGGCCAGGCCAGCGACCGCGGCGCGGCCGTGTATGGCCTGTCCCGCCAGGCCCGGGTTGACCGGCGTCACCTCGTACCCGCGGGCGATCAGGGCGGCCATCACCCCGTAGGAGGCGCGTTCCGGCCTGTTGCTGGCGCCGACCACCGCAATGCGCCTGGTTCCGGCGAGTATCGTGCGTATGTCGTCGTCGTTCAGGCCGTCCACCGGCATGTGCGCCACCTTTCAGGATGCGTGCGGAACGGCTACGCGAAGCGCCATGCAACGCCCCCTGACGCACAGCCTGCCGCTTGTTCTCGTGCTGGGTGCAATCGTGGTGGCGGGCTGGTGGTTGCCGAACCGCCTGCAGAACCCGCAGGCCGGCCTGTCTTCTCAGGGCGGGGGCGGGCAGAAATTCAACAGCCTGTCCTACACCCCGTACCACGCCGGCGAGTCGCCGCTCAACGACCGCTTCGCCACCCGGGCGGAGGTGGAGCAGGACCTGGCGCTGCTGGCGAAGGTGACGCGCACGATACGCACCTACGCGTCCATAGAAGGGCCGTACGAGATACCCGCACTGGCGCAGCAGGTCGGGTTGCGCGTCTGGCAGGGGATCTGGCTCGGCGGCAACCGGGCACAGAACGCGCGCGAAATGGCACGCGCGATCGACCTGGCGCACCGCTATCCGGACACGATCGAGCGCGTGATCGTCGGCAACGAGGTGCTCCTGCGGCGTGACCTGCCGGTGGACGAACTGATCGCCGACATCGAACACGTGCGCGCGGCGGTGCACCAGCCGGTCGCCTACGCGGACGTCTCGGATTTCTGGGACCAGTTCCCGCAGGTGGCGCCGCATGTGGACGTGGTGCTGATCCACCTGCTGCCGTATTGGGAGGACGTGCCGACCGGCATCGACCGTGCCGTGGCGGTGGTGGGGGAGGTGTACCTGCATTTTGCCACCCTGTTTCCGGGCAAGCGGATTGCCATCGGCGAGACGGGCTGGCCGAGCAGGGGCCGGCAGCGCGGGGATGCGGTGCCGGGCCGCATCAACCAGGCCCGCTTCCTGCGCGGGTTCATGGCGCTCGCCGCGGCCGAGCACTTCGATTACAATTTCTTCCAGGCCTTCGACCAGGACTGGAAATACGTCAACGAGGGCGTCATCGGCCCGAACTGGGGTCTGTACACGCAAGAGCGCGCCGAGAAGGTCACGCCCGACGGACCGCTGCGCGAAGACCCGCTCTGGGCCGGACACGCAGCCTTCTCGGTGGCAGTGGGCGTGCTGCTGACCGCTTTGGGGCTGGCGCAGCGCACCACCGCCACGGCCACGCGGCCGCAGATCATCCTGCTCGGCATGACGCTCGGCGCGGCACTTGGGTACGCGCAGGCCGATACCGCGCCGGTTCTCTACGACACGCATGCGCGGCTGGCCGGCGTGGTGAACCTGGGCGGCCAGGCGTTGCTGGCCGGGCTGATGATGCTGCGCCTGCCGGGTGCCGTCGCGCGTGCCACCTGGCGCAATGGTGCGGATGCCACGCGCCGCGTCACGCAGGCCCTGCGGCTGCGGCGCGCGAGCTGGGGAGGGCTGTTCGAGGATTTGTGCTTCCTGTTCGCCTGGGCGGCGGCGGTCGAGCAGATTCTTCTCGTCTTCGATCCGCGCTACCGCGTGTTCCCCGTCGCCAGCTTCGCCGTGCCGCTGGTGGTGCTTGCCGCGCGTGCGGCGCAGGGGGACCTGCCGCGCGGAACAGGCCGGCGGGAGGAGGCGCTGGTGGCTGCGACGCTGCTGGGCGGCGCAGTCTGCAGCCTGGTGCAGGAGGGCCTGTTGAACGGGCAATCGCTGGTGTGGAACGCGTGCGCGATCGTTCTGAGCGTGCCGCTTTGGGTTAGCTTGGTGCGCAGGCGGGAGGGCAGCCTCTTCTAGCGCGGCAGGACACCGGGCGAAGCTGAAGGGACGGGGAATGCTGCGACCCGGCCGGCGCGGAGGCAAAACTTTTGCTGCCACGCCTGCAGGGGCGCGCGCGCCAGTCCTGACAGGCACGCTGTTGCACCGGGTGCGCGACAGCGGATCAAAAGTCTTTGCTTCCTTATCTTTCTTAGGCTCTCCGGGCCTCGCTGTCCGCGCTCAGCCCAACGGGCAAATATTTCTCATACTCCTTCGGCACCACGCACCAGAAATGCGCGCGCTCCTGGTTCCAGTCGTGCAGCAGCATGGCGGCGTAGCGGCTGCGCGTCTCCGTCGCATGCTCTTCGACGAGGTTGCGGAGATGGTCTTCCCAGTGGCCTGGCTGCAGGCGGCGCCAGGTCAGCGTGTCCGGGTTCACGCGTAGCGCGAATTTGTCGTGCGGGTCATAGACATAGGCCATGCCGCCGGTGAAGCCGGCGCCGAAATTGTCGCCGAAATCGCCCAGTATCACCACCTCGCCGCCGGTCATGTATTCGCAGGCGTTGCTGCCGCAGCCTTCGATGACGGCGAGCGCGCCGGAGTTGCGCACGGCGAAGCGTTCGCCGGCCTGGCCAGCGGCGAAAAGTTTGCCGGCGGTGGCGCCGTACAGGCAGGTGTTGCCGAGGATGGTGTTGTTCTGGCTCAGCAGCTCGGAACTGGGTGACGGACGGATGATGATGGTGGCACCCGAGAGGCCTTTGCCCACGTAGTCGTTGGCGTCGCCCATCACTTCGATGCGCAGGCCCTGCACGGCGAAGGCGCCGAGCGACTGGCCGGCGCTGCCGCGCAGGCGGGCGGTGATGTGGCCAGGTGCCAGGCCGGTCATGCCGAACTGGCGGACGATGCGCGAGGACAGCTTGGTGCCGATGGCGCGGTGCGTGTTGCGTATGCCGTATTGCAGCTGCATTTTCTCGCCGCGGTCGAACAGCGCCTGGGCGTCGGCGATCATCTGCGCGTCCAGGGTTTCCGGCACCTCGTTGCGGCCTTCCCGGGTGCAGAATTTGGCGTGGTTGCCCGAATCGGCTTGGGCGAGGATGGGGTTCAGGTCCAGGTCGTCCAGCAGGTCCGAGCCTCGGCTTACCTGGGCCAGAAGGTCACTGCGGCCGATGATGTCCTCCAGCTTGCGGAAGCCAAGTTCGGCAAGAATGCCGCGCACATCCTCGGCAATGAAGCTGAAGAGGTTGATCACCTTCTCCGGCGAGCCCTCGAATTTCTCGCGAAGTTCTTCGTCCTGCGTGCAGACGCCGACAGGGCAAGTGTTGGAGTGGCACTGGCGCACCATGATGCAGCCCATGGCGACGAGCGAGGCGGTGCCGATACCGAATTCCTCGGCGCCGAGCATGGCGGCGATCACCACGTCGCGACCGGTCTTTATGCCGCCGTCGGCGCGCAGTTTCACCCGGTGGCGCAGGCGGTTGAGCATGAGCACCTGGTGCGCTTCGGACAGGCCCATCTCCCAGGGAAGTCCGGCGTATTTCACCGAGGTTTGCGGACTGGCGCCGGTGCCGCCGACATGGCCGCTGATCAGGATGGCGTCGGCTTTCGCCTTTGCCACGCCGGCGGCGATGGTGCCGATGCCGGAGCGGGCCACGAGCTTTACGCAGACGGTGGCGTCGGGGTTGATCTGCTTGAGGTCGTAGATGAGCTGGGCGAGGTCCTCGATGGAGTAGATGTCGTGGTGCGGCGGCGGGCTGATCAGCGTGACGCCTGGTGTGGCATGACGTAGTTTGGCGATCAGCGCAGTGACCTTGAAGCCGGGAAGCTGGCCGCCTTCGCCCGGCTTGGCGCCTTGCGCCATCTTGATTTCGATTTCGCGGCAGGCGTTGAGGTATTCGGCGGTGACGCCGAACCGGCCCGAGGCGATCTGCTTGATGGCAGAGGAGGCGTTGTCGCCGTTTGCGCGCGGTCTGGCGCGTGCGGGGTCCTCGCCGCCCTCGCCTGAATCGGAGCGGGCGCCTATGCGGTTCATCGCGATGGACAGTGTTTCGTGCGCTTCAGGGCTGAGTGCGCCGAGCGAGATGCCGGGCGCCAGCAGGCGTTTGCGGATTTCGGTGATGCTTTCGACTTCATCGACCGAGACGGGGGTGCAGCGTTCGCGGCGGAAATCCAGCAGGTCCCGCAGGGCCACGGCGGGCATGCGGCGGACAGCTTCTGCGTAGCGGCGGTAAATCTGGTAGCTGTCGGTGGCGACCGCCGTTTGCAGCATGTGGATCAGGCCGCCGTCGAAGGCGTGCGTCTCACCGCGGCGGCGGAGTTTGTAGAGGCCGCCCACGGGAAGTGTGACGAACTCGGCGCTCCAGGCGGCGCGGTGCAGCGAGAGCAGGCGGCGCGCGATGCCGGACAGGCCGATGCCGGAGATGCGCGACTGCATGCCGGGGAAGAACTCGCCGACCAGCGCGCGCGACAGGCCGATCGCCTCGAAATTGTAGCCGCCGCGATAGGAGGAGATCACCGAGATGCCCATTTTGGACATCGTCTTCAGCAGGCCCTTGTCGATGGCTTTCTTGAAGCGGCCGACAGCTTCCTTGAGGGTGAGCTGGCCGAAGAGGCCGCGGCGGTGGCGGTCGGCTATGCTCTCCTGCGCGAGGTAGGCGTTCACCGTGGTGGCGCCCACGCCGATCAGCACGGCGAAATTGTGTATGTCCATGCACTCGGCGGCGCGCACGTTGAGGCTGGTGAAAGTGCGCAGGCTGGAGTGCACCAGGTGGGTGTGCACCGCGCCGGTGGCGAGGATCATCGGAATCGGCACGCAGCCGGCGCCCTGGTGTTCGTCGGTCAGCACGACATGGGTGCAGCCTTCGCGCACGCCGTTCTCCGCCTGCTCGCGGATGCGCTGGATGGCTTGGCGCAGGCCGGCTTCACCGTCCTCGATGGGAAAGGTGCAATCGACGACGACGGCGGACGAGCCCATCATGCGCAGCATCGCCTCGAACTCGGCGTTGCTGAGCACGGGTGATTCCAGTTGCAGCAGGTCGCATTGGCTGCTGTCCTGGTCCAGCACGTTGCCGAGGTTGCCCAGGCGGGTCTTCAGGCTCATCACGCGGGTTTCGCGCAGGCTGTCGATCGGCGGGTTGGTGACCTGGGCGAAGTTCTGGCGGAAATAGTGGTGCAGGCCGCGGTATTGTTCGGAAAGCACGGCGATCGGCGTGTCGTCTCCCATGCTGCCGGTGGCTTCGGTGGCATCTTCCACCATCGGGTGGAGTATGGTCTCCAGCTCCTCCAGCGTCATGCCCACGGCGAGCTGACGCCGGCGCAGGATTTCGCCCTGGTAATAGACCGGCTCCGGCGCGTCGGTCTTGACGATGTGGTCGATCTTTTTGACGTGCGCCGTCCATTCGCCGTAGGGGTGGCGGGCGGCGAGCATGTCGAGCACGGCGTCGTTCTTCAGGAAGCGACCGTCTTCCAGATCGACGGCGATCATCTCGCCCGGGCCGATGCGGCCTTTTTCGATGACCAGGTTTTCTTCGAGATTCACCATGCCGGTTTCAGAGCCGAGTATCAGCATGCCGTCCGTGGTGACGGAATAACGCAGCGGGCGCAGGCCGTTGCGGTCCAGCCCGGCGATCGCCCAGCGTCCGTCGGTGGCGCACATGGCGGCCGGGCCGTCCCACGGTTCCATCACCGCGTTGCAGTACAGGAACATGTCGATGTGTTCCTGCTTCATGGTGGCGTCGTTGCCGGTGCTGGCCGGTATCATCAGCGCTTTTGCCATCGGCGCGTCGCGGCCGGCGTGGATGAGGAGCTCGAAGACGTTGTCGAGTACGGCAGTGTCGCTGCCGCTGGCCTGGATCACCGGCTTGATGTCGTCGATGTAGGCGTCGAGTTCGCCCGCGGCCAGGCGCGTCTCGTGGCTCTTCATCCAGTTTGTGTTGCCGGAGACGGTGTTGATCTCGCCGTTATGCGCGAGCGTGCGGAACGGCTGCGCCAGTTTCCAGGTGGGGAAGGTGTTGGTGGAATAGCGCTGGTGGTAGATGGCAAAACGTGACGCGAAGCGCTCGTCGGTGAGGTCCGGGTAGAAGGTGGCGAGATGTTCGGCGAGGAACATGCCCTTGTAGATGATGGAGCGGCAGGACAGCGAGCAGATGTAGAGTTCGGGGATCTGGGCGGCGATGGCGGCTTTCTCGATGCGGCGGCGGATGACGTAGAGGTCGCGTTCGAAAACGTCCGGCGCGCTGCGCGGCGTGTTGCGCACCATGATCTGTTCAATTTCCGGCCGCGTCTGGTTGGCTTTTTCGCCGATCACGCTGACGTCTATCGGGACCTGGCGCCAGCCGTAGATCTGGTAGCCGAAACGGAGGATTTCTGTCTCGGTGATCTGGCGGCAGCGTTCCTGGGCGGCGAAATCGGTCTTTGGCAGGAAGACCATGCCCACGGCGATCTGGCCGTCTTGCGCACGTTCGCCGCCGCGCTCTATGGCTTCGGCGAAGAAGTCTTGCGGGATTTCGATGTGTATGCCGGCGCCGTCACCGGTTTTGCCGTCGGCGTCCACGGCGCCGCGGTGCCAGAGTGCGCTGAGCGCGTCGATGCCGGCCTGCACGATGGCGCGGCGAGGCTTGCCGTCCAGCGAGGCGATCAGGCCGACGCCGCAGGCATCGTGTTCCTGGGCGGGGGAGTAGGTGTGTTCTAGGCGGGCGACGTTGGCGTGCCAGTCGGATGCGAACGACGATGTCATTGTACATGTCCTGGAGCAGGCGCGGTTGATTTCGCGGCGGAGCTGGACAGAGTGTCCGCAGCAGCCATCATATGAGCGAAAACGTCTTTGAAAGACGCGCGTTGGGCCGCAGCAAGTTCTGGTGCTAGTTGCCGTTCATTCTGAACGAGCTTCTGACCAACAGCGCCCTGATAGAATGCAAGGATGACAACTAACTCATCGTGCGAAAAAGCCGTTGCCAGCGACCGTTGTCTGATTTTGAAAAGCTTCTGCTCCTGGGCTTCGAGTGAGGGCCTGATCATCTGGAAGAAGCTCTCTGCCTGCGCGTTCGAGAAGCTGTGCGATTTTGCCTGAGCGGCGACGAAATTGGAGCGCCAACTCTTTTCAAATTGTGCCCTGTCAGGCTTCTCGCCCATTGCAACAAGCGCAGCAGCCGCGAGACCAAGCTGTGATGGGTCAGTTGCAGCCGTCTGCGCGATCGCGTTTCCGAGTGTACAGGCAGCTAACATGGCGGAGGCAATCAACTTCAGCGTCTGCCTCACTCCGCCGCCACCAGCATCGCCGACGCCCGCGCACTTGGCTGCAGATACGCATGTATCCGCGCCGCTGCATCCCGCCCGTCGCGTATCGCCCAAACCACCAGGCTAGCCCCGCGCACGATGTCCCCCGCCGCGAACACTCCGGGCAGGCTCGTCTGGAACGACGTATGGTTCACCTTCAACGTTCCCCACCGCGTCACCGCCAGCGCCTCCTGCCCCCAAAGCTGCGGCAAGGGCTCCGCATCAAACCCCAGCGCCTTGATCACCAGGTCAGCCTGCAAGTTGAAATGGCTTCCCTCGACCACCTCCACCGATTGCCGCCCGGACGCGTCCGGCAGCCCAAGCCGCATGTGCACCGCGCGCACCGCGTTGACGTGGTTGTCGCCCAGGAACGCTTCTGGCGCAGACAGCCACACGAAGCGCACGCCTTCTTCTTCAGCGTTCTTCACCTCGCGCAGGCTGCCGGGCATGTTGGCCCGATCGCGCCGGTACAGGCAGCTCACAGACGCCGCCCCCTGGCGTATCGAGGTGCGCACGCAATCCATCGCAGTGTCGCCGCCGCCGATCACCACGACATGCTTGCCCGCCGCGTCCAGCAGCCCGCTGTCGAAATCCGGCACCGCATCGCCCAGCCCCTTGCGGTTGGACGCGATCAGGAAATCCAACGACGCCACAATCCCCGGCAATCCCGAGCCCGGCCCGCCGATGTCGCGCGCGTGGTACACGCCGGTAGCCAGCAGCACCGCATCATGGCGCGCGCGCAGTTCCGCGAACGTCACGTCACGGCCCACCTCGGTATTCAGGTGGAACACGATGCCGCCCTGCTCCAGCAGCCGCCAGCGCCGCAGCACGATCTCCTTTTCCAGCTTGAAGCCGGGGATGCCGTACATCATCAGGCCGCCCACCCGGTCATGCCTGTCATACACATGCACCTGGTAGCCGCGCCGGCGCAGTTCCTCGGCCGCGGCCAGCCCGCCCGGGCCGGCGCCCACCACGCCTACGCTCTGCGAAAGCTCCTGGCGCGGGGCCACCGGCTTCACCCACCCCTGGGTGAACGCATGGTCGGTGATGAACCGCTCGACGGCGCCGATGGTCACGCTCTCGAACCCACGCTCGATGACGCAATTGCCCTCGCACAGACGATCCTGCGGACAGATGCGGCCGCAGATCTCGGGGAAGTTGTTGGTCGCCGCGCTCACCTCGTAGGCCTCGTCCAATCGGCCCTCCGCGGTCAGCTTGAGCCAGTCGGGGATGTTGTTGTTCAGCGGGCAGTGGATGGAGCAGAACGGCACGCCGCACTGGCTGCACCGGCTGGATTGCACCTCCGCCCGCGGGATGGCGAAGTCGCGGTAGATCTCGTCGAAATCGGACACCCGCGCCGTGGCATCCCGCTTGTCCGGCTGATGCTGTGGCAACGTCGTGAACTGCAGCATCCGGTCGGCCATATCGCTTCCTCAACACCCATAACAGCGGGTTTCAAGCAGCATTAGGTAAGCGGATGCGACAAAGCGAGGCACAAATTACTGATTGGTCAACTATACTGTCTCGGTTCAGTGGCTTTTCAGGCATTTGCGGGTCAGCTCTGCGTTAGATGCGGCCAGTTATGGCCGTTCCGGACTCATCGGCTGCCCGGCCCGCAAGCCGCCTCGGCGAAACCGGGCGAGATACGCCGGCACCACGAGTTCCAGGGGCGTCGGTGTCACGCCAAGAGCCGACAAGCCGGGCATCGCAGGGTCCACCACGTTGTCCCGCTTGAGCAGAAGCAGCTGGTCAGGCGTCAGGCCACTGAACGGAATGCGCGCCATCAGCGAGGCGACAGCATCCGGCATGGCCACCAGCGGGCGGTTGCGGCCGGTCTGCGCCAGTATCCAGCCGAGTATCTCGCGGAACGTCATCACCTTCGGCCCGCCCAGCTCATAGGTCTGGCCCGCTGCCTCTGGCCGGCTGATGGCGCCCATCACCGCATCCGCCACGTCGCCCACGAAAACCGGCTGGAACCGGCTGGCGCCGGCGATCACCGGCATGATCGGGCTGATCATTGCCAACGTGGCGAACCGATTGAAGAACTGGTCCTCCGGCCCGAACACCAGGGATGGCCGCAGGATGGTGGCGGCGGGAAAGTACTGCCGCACCAGACGCTCGCCCTCGGCCTTCGTGCGGGCGTATTGGGAGGGGTTGGAAGCATCGGCGCCGATTGCGGACATCTGCACCAGCTTCTGCACGCCGGCAGAGGCCGCCAGCCGCGCCACGCGGCCGGCACCCTCGGCCTGTATGGCGGCAAAGTCGCCGGCTTTCCGTTCGGCGAGCACACCGACCAGGTTCACCACGATGTCCGCGCCCTCGATGGCGCGCGCCAGCGTGCCGTCGGCGGTGATGTTGGCGTACAGCGGCACCACCTGGCCCACCCGGCCCATTGGCCGGAGCGACATGGCCGTCTCGGGATCACGCACCGCCACGCGAACGACGTGGCTGGCGGCGGCCAGGCGCTTGACGATGTAGCGCCCCAGGAATCCTGATCCGCCAATGACGGTGGCGACGCTGCGTGGGTCCATGGGTGGGCTCCTGGTTGGCTACAGCCGTAGTAGGAAGG
>CAXUOA010000026.1:10630-16946 GCA_964252625.1 uncultured Acetobacteraceae bacterium
GGAAGGGGCAGTCGTTCGACGACTGCGGAAGCAAGGAAGGCCTTCTTTTTTGAAAAAAGAAGAAAAAAATTTTACTTCTCCGCCGTTCGGCTGCCTCGATCAATCCAGAAGCACCCAGCTGTTGCAAATGGGGGAAGCAAAAGTTTTTTGGTCCTTTTTTTTCAAAAAAGGACTGCTTGCTTTCTACGTGTCATCTGCGAGATTAGCTGCTGACCTTCACCCGCTCGGCCCGCGCAAAGCCGGCCTGGAGCCAGGCCGGACCTAACCGGCAGGTCCCCGTATACAAAACCAGCGCGTCGCAATCCCCGGCACTCGCCGTCGTCAGTCTAGCCGCCACACGCGCCGCCTGGCCTGCCACCGGCGGTGCCGGATCCAGCCAGGCGACATGCGCCGGCAGGCAGGTGCGCAGCTCGGGCAACAGCCGTGCGAAGTGCGTGCAGCCCAGCGCCACTGCATCGATGTCCGCCGCGCCGCTCTGGCCCAGCAACCCGAGCAGCTCCGCACGGATGGCGGCCAGCGCCACCTCTGCGCCGGCAAAGCGCGCCTCCGCCAGGGCCGCCAGCCCGGCCGCCCCATGCACCAGCACCCGGCAGCCGGGGGCCACACGCGCCGACAAATCCTGCAGGTAGCTGCCCTGCACGGTGGCCGGAGTGGCCAGAACGCCGATAACCTTCGTGCGGCTTGCCGCAGCCGCTGATTTGACCGGCGGCACGCAACCGACAAAAGGCAGGCCGTGCGCCGCGCGCAAACCCGCGAGTGCCACGGTGCTGGCGGTGTTGCACGCGATCACGACCAGATCCGGCGCCAGCCGCGTCACGCCGGCCGACACCACGCGGGTCACCCGGGCGAGCAGCTCGGCATCCGTGCGGCCGCCATACGGAAACCCGGCATCGTCCATCAGGTAGGCGACGCTGGCCGCGGGGTGCAGCCGCCTGATCTCCTGGGCGATGCTGACGCCGCCAATACCCGAATCGAACACCAGAACGCGCATGCCGCCACGGGTGCGCCGGGCGTCCGGCCGCGGTCAACCGGCCTTGAACAGCCGGCCGGCCCGCGGCTATCACGTGGGCATGACAGATGACACGCTGCCCGACCGCCTGGCCATGAACCCGAGGAGCCCGTTCCATAACGCGGCCCTGCTGGAGCGCGGCGTGGGCATACGCTTCAAGGGCGAAGAGAAGACCAACGTCGACGAATACTGCGTCAGCGAGGGCTGGATACGCGTGGCGGTCGGCAAGACGACGGACCGGACCGGCGCGCCGTTGACGATCAAGCTGCAGGGGCCGGTGGAGCCGTATTTCCGCGATACCAAGACGGCAGAGGTCTGACGGTGGCGCGCGGACCGGCGTGTCCACGGGCGTGCCGCCGGGAACACCCGCACCCTTGACCCCTTTCGTCCGTGTCATCGACCTCGAGACCACGGGAAACAGCTTCACGGACGGTGGCGTGGTCGAAGTGGGCTGGCAGGATGTCGGGCTCGCCGGCGGCCTGATCGGCGGGCCTGGCGCCCTGCTCATCAACCCGACCCGCCCAATCTCGCCCGTCACCTCGGCCATACACCACATCATCGACGAGGATGTGGCCAGCGCGCCGTTATGGCACCACGCGGCGCCAGCCATCCTGCAGCCCGGCGAAGGCCTGGTGGCCCTGGCCGCCCACCGCTCCGCATTCGAGGAACGCTGGTGCACCCCGGCGCTGACCGCCCGCGCGCGCTGGATCTGCACGTATAAATGCGCGCTGCGGCTGTTTCCGGAATCGCCCACGCATTCGAACCAGGGTCTGCGCTACTGGCGCCGGCCAGACGGGCTGGACCGTGCGGCCGGGCTGCCTGCGCATCGGGCAGGACCGGACGCCTACGTCACCGCCCACCATCTGCGCGACATGCTGGCGATGGCTGGCGTGGAGCAATTACTCGCCTGGTCTGCCGAGCCGGCGCTGCTGGTGCGCGTCCCCTTCGGCCCAAGCCGCGGCCGCGCCTGGGCGGATCTGGACGACGATGCGCTGGCGCGCAAGATAGGCGGAGAGTGGGGCGGGCACCACGATGTGTGGTTAACCGCCCGCGAGGCAGGCCGGCGGCGGGGTGGGGAGCAGAGGAGGGAAAGCACGCAGACGGCGCTTTTCTGAACAACCGACCCAGAAGCTTCCGTCTCGTGGTCCGTGCGTGCCTTGTCCCGTCAGGAGCCTCAAGCCGCGTCCACGAGCACCAGCTCCGCATCCTCCAGCGCCTCCACCCGGATCACGGCCTCCTCCGAAATAGCCACCCCGTCGCGCATGCTTGCCTTCACGCCGTTGACCGTGACCGTCCCCCGTGAGGAGACCAGATAGGCATGACGCCCGGCGCCCAGCGCATACTCGGCTGCCTCGCCCGCCTTTATCGTGGCACCGAGCACCCTGGCGTCCGCGCGTATCGGCAGCGCGTCTCCTTCCGGCACCGGACCCGAAGCCAAAGCCACGAAGTGGCCGGCCCGTGCATCACGCGGGAACGGACGCGCGCCCCAGGAGGGTGCGCCGCCGCGCTCGTCCGGGATGATCCATATCTGGAACAGCTTTGTGGTGCCCGGCTCGGCGTTCCACTCGGCGTGGCGTATGCCCGAGCCGGCGCTCATCACCTGCACGTCGCCGGCGGCGGTGCGCCCGATATTGCCCAGGCTGTCCTTGTGGGTGATGGCACCTTCGCGGACATAGGTGATGATTTCCATGTCCGCATGCGGGTGCAGGGGGAAGCCGCTGGCTGGCGCGATCTCGTCATCGTTCCACACCCGTATGCGCCCCCAGTTCAGCCGGGCAGGGTCCTGGTACCCGGCGAACGAGAAGTGATGCCTGGTGTCCAGCCAGCCGTGATTGGCACCGCCGAGCTGGCCGAAGGGCCGGACGTCGATCATCGCTAGTCTCCTTTGGCAGGGGCCGGGCCTATGGCCCCACCGCCTCGCCGGCATCCACGCCCCACATGTCGGTCCGCTGCAGCCAGCCGCGGTAATCGGCCACCTGAACCTGGCACCAATCCTTGCCGGCGTCGCAGGACTTGATACGGCCGACGACGCCTGGCTTCAGTATGGCAACCGCGTCCGCCGTCTCGCTGGCGTCCGCGCGCATCGTGCGGTCCTGCGTGCCGGTGATGACGAAGGTGCGCCGGCCGGTAAGCGTCGCCTGGTGCACCCAGCCGCGCACGCCGTCCATGTCCTCCACCAGCCGCCAGATGTCGAACTCGCGCTCGATCTTCACCGGCAGCTCACGCCGCTTGTAGGTCCAGATCACCGGATAGCGCTCGGCGGGCCCGACACGCATGTTCACATCGTCCGATTTCAGCGAGGCATAGCGTGGCAGATGCAGCCCGGTATTCGTGCCCACGTCTGCGGCCACAGGGGGAGCTGCCGGTTTTGCCGGCGCGGGCTGCACTGCTGGAGGAGGGGGCGGCTCCCGCCTGATAGGCACCTTCCTGGCGGCGGCCACGGCAGTGCGGGCCGGCAGCCTGTGCTTCGGCGCCACTACCGGCACGTGCCGGACCACGGCCTTGCTGGCCGCGGGTTTGCCGGTCGTCTTCGTGACCGGATGCTTCGAAGCCGGCTTGGTCCTCGCCGTATGGCTGGGCAGGCCTGTGCCGGAATAAAGCATGCTGGTGGTCTGTGCCGAGGCGGCTTGTGCCACCAGCAGCAAGGTGGCCGCGAAAAAGGCGCGTGCGATCACAGCGAGATCATCTGCCCGCTGCCCACCGCCTCCAGGAAAGTGGCGACGCCCGCGATTTCGACGCCCTGCTGCAGGGAGGCGGGGTCGATGCCCTCCGCCGTCAACCCGGCTTCACAGGCGATCATGCGCACGCCCAGTTCACGCGCCGAGTCGCGCAGCTCGCCGAGTCCGGCCACGCCGCGCCGGCGTATCACCGCGTCCCGCCCCACGTCGTCCAGCTCCGACCAGTCCTCCCGCAACGCCCGACAGCCGTGGTTCGTGGCGAACACGGTGACGCGGCGCCCGAGCGAGGCGGCGGCGGACGCCAGCAGGAAGGCGTATTGCGCGCGCTCATGCGTGCCGGCGATCAACAGGATGCCCAGTGCCGGGGCGGTCTGTTCGGGCGTGCCGCTCATGCGAGTGCTCCTTGGGTTGTCTTGAGATGGATCGGTTGGCCGCATGCACATATAGGCGTCAAGTGCGGCAAGCTCACGTTTGCAATCAGGTGCCCCTGTTCGGCAGCGCATCGGGGCTGCAGAAAAGGCAGGCGGGATCGGCCGGGAGCGCGATCAGGCGGAAGCGCATGGCCAGGGCGTCCCAGGTGAGCACGCGGCCCACGAGGCCCTGGCCGATGCCGAGCACCTCTTTCAGCACCTCGGTCGCCTGCAGCGTGCCCATCACTCCGGTGACCGGGCCGAGCACGCCGGCTTGCGCGCAGCTCGGCACCAGCCCGGCCGGGGGCGGGGCGGCGTAGAGGCAGCGGTAGCACGGGTTTGTCGCGCCGGCGGCGGACTGGCCAGGGCGGAAGGTGGAAAGCTGGCCTTCGAAGCGGAGGATCGCGGCCGAGATAAGCGTCTTCCCGGCGCGCCACGCCGCATCGGCCAGCGCGTAGCGCGCGTCGAAATTGTCCGTGCCGTCGCAGATGATGTCATACGAAGCGAGCAGGGCAGCAACGTTGTCCTCCGTCACGCGCAGCTTGTGCGGCACGATACGGACCAGCGGGTTCAGCGCGCTGGCGGCAGCGGCGGCAGAACTGGTCTTGGATGCGCCGAGCCGCGCCGTGGTGTGGGCGACCTGCCGCTGCAGGTTCGAGAGTTCGACCGTGTCGTCGTCGGCTATGCCGATCGTGCCGATACCGGCGGCGGCGAGGTAGAGGGCGAGCGGGCTGCCGAGGCCACCGGCGCCGGCGATGAGCACGCGTGCGTCGCGGAGGCGGGCCTGGCCGGTGCCGCCGACCTCGTCGAGCAGGATGTGGCGCGCGTAGCGGGCGATTTCTTCTTCGGTGAAGTCGGTGTCCATAGGCAAGCAAGGCCTTCTTTTTTGAAAAAAAGAAGCAAAAAACTTTTGCTTCTGTCGCTGTGCCGACGCTTCGGTGTTTCCTGCGGTGCCCTGCTGGTGCAGATGCGGGGTCGTAAAAGTTTTTTGGTTCGTTTTTTCAAAAAAGAACTGCTTCCTTAGGATGTCGCTATGGAAAAAGCCCTCGTCCTGTTCTCCGGCGGCCAGGACTCCACAACCTGCCTGGCCTGGGCGCTGGACCGCTACGCGCAGGTGGAGACGGTGGGCTTCGACTACGGCCAGCGCCATCGTGTGGAACTGGACTGCCGGGGGCCGATACGGGCGGCGCTGGACGCGCGCTGGCCCGGGCGGCTGGCTGAAGACCACCTGATCGATTTGCGCTCCGGCATGGCCGCACTGGGCGAGACGGCGATGACCAGCGAGGTGGCGATCGCGCTGGGCGAGGGGGGGTTGCCGAACACGTTCGTGCCCGGGCGGAATTTGTTGTTCCTGACCTATGCTGCGGCGCTGGCGTATCGGCGCGGGGTGCGGCGGATCGTGGCCGGCGTGTGCGAGACGGATTTTTCCGGGTATCCGGACTGCCGGGACGACACCGTGAAGGCGATGCAGGTGGCGCTGAATTTGGGGATGGAGCAGCGGTTTGTGTTGGAAACGCCGCTGATGTGGCTGGACAAGGCGGCGACTTGGGCGATGGCGGAGCGGCTTGGGATACGCGAGGTGATAGTACGGGAAACCCATACTTGTTACGTGGGTGAACGAGGTGTGCTGCACGCCTGGGGATACGGATGCGGCGTCTGCCCGGCGTGCAGGTTGCGCAGTTCCGGGTATGCGCAATTTGTCGCCGGGGTACCGAGGCTGCCTGAGCAGTGCAGTAGGGTGGCTTCGTAAAGCAGACGGGCAGATGCCGCGCTGCCGGGCACAGCCGGTACGCCCAGGCAGCGCTATGCTCTGTCCGGGCGTGCCGGCAAGAATAGTGCGATACGCGGCCTCGGAGGCCCGGCGATCGAAAGGACGGCCTGGTATTCCGCCTCGGCCTCTTCCGGCTCGCCGAGACGCATCAGGTCGGCCGCAGCCTCCATGCGCAACCCGAGGTGATGCGGCTGCAAGCCGGCGGCGGTGCGGAACAGCGCCAGCGATTGATCATGCCGTGACGCGAAGCAAGCAGGCCGTGTTCGGAAAGAATGTTGCTTATGCCGACCAGTCCTGCGGCCAAGGCAGAGAAGGCAAGCAGTCCTTTTTTGAAAAAAAGGACCAAAAAACTTTTGCTTCCCGTCGCACCTGCAGCAGCCCTGTGCCTCCTGGTAGATCGAGGCATCTGAGCCTGCGCAGGACGCAAAAGTTTTTTGCTTCTTTTTTT
>CAXUOA010000027.1:0-16692 GCA_964252625.1 uncultured Acetobacteraceae bacterium
GCGGTAGAGCACGGGTGAGAAGCAGTTCTTCCATATCCTGTTGCGTTTCGGCGGGCCAGAAGCCATCGCGGCTTGCCTCGAAGCAGCATGCGACTTCAGCGGTGCCGCCCAATCTCGCAGAGGCTTGCGCACGCAAATCGGCACTGGTTCGGAGCAACGCGGCCGTATCGCCACCCTCGAGGCGATGCAGCCGTGACTTGTCGATGCCTGGCAAGCGCGCGGCCACCAACCACGATGCGACGCTGAGTTCGATGGCAACGTGGACGGTGTTCTCGGACGGCATTGCGGCGGGCTCACCGGCGCCGCAGGTGTCGGACTGATCGTCGGCCAGGCACTCGCCCCCGCGCTGGCCGAACAACCTCCGAGACCGCCGCCGCCGTGTGCCCCCCGCCGGACCTATCAGCATCGCCGGTGACAGGACAACGGCCGACATCATCGTCGAGACCCTGATTGCCTGAAACCTGCCGGAACGTTACTCCCGTTTCGGCAACGACGAGTGCGGCAACCGATACGACAGATGCGCTGACCTCAGCTTTTTGTGAATCCGACTAAGTTTTACAGGTCAAGATCCCCGTAAGCCTTGCTTGCCACCCGCATCATCTCGCCTGCCGACAGCCGCGCCACGATGACAGCGCCGACAACGTCATCCTGCCAAATGCAGATCCGCTCGGCACCATGACGAAGCATATCGAACCGCACCTTGCCATCCGACGGCCGCACGTAGATGGTAAGGTCGCGGTGCTCACGGTCGGCGTAGCGCAGTTGTACGCCGGGAGCGACCAATCTCATGGCTGAAAGCTGGAATCCGAAGCGCTGCAGGTCGGGTGCGCGCGCCGGCAGCCCGAGCGCTGATGCCAGTCGCGCATCGCGCGCGGACGCATCGGCTAACACACTCCCAGCCACAACTTCGCCTCCGACGCGCGTGCCGTTTCGGACAGCCAGGGCATCCGCGAGGATCGTGTCGCCCTTGGGCCACCACCATGCGGTAGCAGCTCCTCCGACGAATAGTGCGAGACTGGCAGCGATTGCGTAGCGGCGGCTCAGGGCTGCCGGACGTCCCCCAGCTGGGGCCGCCTGGATCCGCTGGGCCCACTCAGCCGGAAGCGGACCTGCAGAAAGGCCTTTCACGGCCTGCCTCAAGTCATCCCGGTCCCGTGCGTAGTGCGCAACTCTCGCCGCCAAGGTCGCATCGGCAAGCAGGATGTCTGCAATCTCATTCCGGCGTGCCTTGTCGAGCGCGCCATCGACATAGGCATGCAGTTCGTCCTCGCTCGCCGGCTGGATGCCACTCATCGTGCTGTGGCACCGGCGTGATGCGCGCCAGCTTCCAACGCGCTGCGCAACTGGTCGCGTGCCCGTGCCAGGCGCGACATCACCGTCCCCAGGGGCACGCCGACCTCCTCGGCAACTTCGCGGTAACTCAGCCCTTCCACACCCACCAGCAGCAGCACCTGGCGATGCTGCGGGCTAAGCGTGGACGCCGCGCGCAGCACCTGCTGCAGCTCGTGCCGCTTCTGCGCATCGGAACCTAGGTCAGGCAGGGTCTCCAGCAACTCGGTCTCCACGGCCTCGGCCCGGCTGCGAAGCTGCCGCCGCTCGTCAATGAAAGCGTTGAACAGGATGGTGCGCAGCCAGGCGCCGATCCTGCTTTCATCTTGCAGGCTTTCGATGCGGCGCAGAGCGCGTTCTATGGTGTCCTGAACGAGGTCGTCGGCGGATGCGGCCTGTCCAGTCAGCCCAAGCGCATAGCGCCGCAGAGCCGGCAGCTGCGCCACCATGGCGCGGCCGGCACGCCCGCTCATTCGCTCTCATCCGCTCGCCCGGACCCGGCATGTCCGTCTGCCGCGCCGCGGGGCGCCAATACGCTTGCATGCACATCCACCCCTTTGCGCGCTCCGTCCGCCTAAAGACGCGGGCGCCCGATGTTTTATTCCTCGCCTGCAGTCCCGTTCGGAGGCGCGGCCGGTATGGCCGGAAATCTAGAACGTGCGGCCGAGGGAGAGCATCGCGAAATCCCGGTCAGCCAGCGGCTGCAGGCGCGGGGAGCCGACATAGCGCGTGTAGGAGAGACCGATCTGCCACACCGTGCGGTAAGTGGCCGAGACGCCGAGCGTGACGTTGCCGGTGCCTGCGTCCTGGCCGGCATCGATGCTGGACTTGCCCGACACGCCGACCCGAAAGCCGGCGGGGATGGAGAGGTTGAAGTCGCGGCGCACGTTGTACCAGGTCGGCGTCAGCACCGCCTGCAGCGCCAGGGCGAAGCCCGTGGTTCCCGGCAGGCGGTCGCCCGGGTTGGTCTGCACGGAAAGCAGCTCCGTGGCTGCCGCTTCAACCTGAAGGCTTGCGGTGTCCCACAATCCGCCCGGCGGCAGCAGATCCTCGTAGGAGACAAGGCCGTTTAGGATCTCCCCGGTGGCGAACCCCACTTGCAAAGGTGGCGACACCGCAAGCGGCGGAGATGCGGTCGGCAGCAGGCTGGGAGCCAGAGGCTGGAAGCGGCTGACCAGCGGCAGGTTGCGCCGGAACGACACCTCGCCCGCCAGCGTGTTGTCGCCCGCATATGTGCTGACGCTGGCGCCGAGCAGGTCGATGCCTTGCGGGAATGCCAGCCGATAGGTGCCGGGGGCCGCGCCCAATTCGATCGCCGGCGACTTCGCGTCGTAGCGCAGAGCGTAAAGGCCGAGCCCCAGCGTGCCGCCGTCGCGCCGCAGCGCCACGCCGAACTGTCCCAGCCCGGCGCCCGGCGGGGTGTCGTCCGTGCCGCGGAACAGGACGCCGCCGTCGGCGGTGAACAGGCGCTGGCCGCCGGTGTCCAGAACGTCGCTCGTGCTGAAATAGCTGGCCACGCCGGGAATGCGGTCGCGCCGCCACTCGCCCTGGTCATAGGCCTCCAATGACAGACCCCAGGGCAGCCGCACCCGGATGTCGGCCTGCGCCACCGGAAGGTAGAGCTCATTGGCAGGGGCTAACGGCTGGCTCGCCGCCTTGATCAGGTCCACCGGGGCCTGCGCGCCGGCGATGCCGTCCTGCGCGAAGAACAGGCTCTCTCCCCAAAGCAGCGTCTGCCGGCCGACCCTGATGCTGACCGGCAGGCCGTCGAGGTCGAATTTGTCGCGTATGTAGGCCGGTCCGAGCTCCATTGTGTCGCCCATCAGCCGCCGCACGTCGGCCGGAAGTGCGTCATGGCTGACGGTCACCGGGTTGAAGGTGGAAGGCGAGCGGTTTGCGTCCCTGCCGTGATAGGCCGCGTCATACCAGCCGTCGGCTCCGACCTCGAGGCCCAGGTCGCCTCTGGTGATGTCGAGCGTCGTCGCAACATCGGCACGTTCGGAGTTGGGGCCTTGGCCAAAGGCACGGTCGCCGTCGTCGGCGTTGACCGCGTCCAGCAGCGCCGCGTCCCGTGGTGCCACGCGCAGGCCGAGCGAGATGCGCAGCCCGGTGTCGAGCCTGACGTCGAAGCCGTCCAGCGTGCCCAGATCGGCGGCAGCGGCGGCACTGGCGACTCCGCACAGCATCGCGGCGGCCAGCAGGCTTTCCCGCCACGGCGACGCATGCGATGTCGCCGGGATGAGCACCAACAGCCGGCGCACGCTTGCGGTAATCCTGCCTCTGCTGGCGACCGTCTCGCTGGCTTTGGCGGACCGGACCGCGCGTGCTGCCGTGACGCCTGACGAAGCCGCGGCGCTGCAGGGCCGGCTGACCCCGATAGGCGCCGAGCGGGCCGGCAACCAGGCGGGCACGATCCCGCCCTGGACGGGCGGCCTCGTCGGCCCACCCTCTGCCGACGGCCTGCCCTGGTCCGACCCGTTCGCCGGCGATCGGGAGCTGTTCACGATCGATGCCTCCAACTCGCAGGCCCACGCAGCAAACCTTCCCGAGGGCGTGCTGGCGATGTTCAGACATTACCCCGACTACCGCATGCATGTCTTCGCAACCCGCCGCACGGCGGGCTTTCCGCAATCGGTGTACGCGGCCGTGGCCCGCAACGCGGTCCGTGCCCACGCCGTGCCGTCCGGCATCGCCGACGGGGTGGCAGGTGCCGCCGGCGGCATCCCTTTCCCGCTCCCGGCCAACGGCGCGGAGGCGATGTGGAACCACTTGCTCGCCTTCTGGGGCACGGCCCGCGAAGCCCATATACGCACCTACGTGGCGCCCGGTGACGGCACAACGGAGCTGACCGCCGGTTACAGCGAGATCACCGACTTCCCCTATTACGCGCCGGGTGCCACGCCGGAGTCGGTGGGTCCCTACTACTACAAGACGCGGCGGCTGATGGACGCGCCGCCTGCCCTCGTGGGCCAGGGCTATATCGGTTGGCAGCCGCTCGACGTGTCCGCGTCGCCCTTCGTCGCCTGGCTGAACCACCCGGGCGAGCACAGGGTGCGCCGCGCGCCTTCCTTTTCGTATGACACGCCGGACCCGAACGCCTCTGGCTACGAGTCGATGGACGACTACTACCTGTTTTTCGGCGGGCAGGACCGCTACGTGTTCCGTCTGCTGGGCAAGCGGGAGTTGTTCGTCCCCTACAACAACAATCGGCTGGCGCTGATCCCGGCCAGCCAGGCCATGGGTCCCGTGCACGCCAACCAGGACAACCTGCGATATGAGCTACATCGCGTGTGGGTTGTTGAAGGCACGCTGGCACCCGGTCGCCATCACGTTGCACCACGACGCCGATTTTATCTGGATGAAGACACGTGGCTTGCCGTGTACAGTGAAGGTTGGGACGAGGACGGCATGCTATGGAAGTTTGCGCAGTCGACGATGATGGCGATGCCGGGTGTGCCTGCAGTGATCGGCGGCAGCGAGTTTTTCTACGACCTGATTCAGGGCGGCTACTGCTACGATTTCGTGTTTTCTCCAGGCAGCTACAAGCTTACCCCCATGCATTCGCCCGATGCGTTCGGGCCTGAGGCAATGGCAGCCGACTCGCTACGATGACGAAGCGTTTCAAGCGCAATAACGTGCGGTGAACGGTAGGTCGACTTACCGCATGAGCAGAGCATATCGAAGTGACTCTCCCGCGCGCCGCGCGTTGGCGCCGTCATCGATTTCACCATCCCCGGTTATTGTGGCGAGCGCGTTTCGTCGCGCTCGCTTACCTGATGAGGGTCTTGTTCGTTATCCAATGATTGCCGGAGCTTCAGGTCCCAGAGAGACTGTTCAATAAGTCTCTAAGAGGTGCGTCCGTCATGCCTCGAAACCGTCATTGCATCATTCTGGCTTAGTAGGTGGGGTTGCAATAGCGAGAAACGAAGACAGCGTAAACCCGCCTGGAGACACGGAAGTGGCGACATAAGTATAGAAAGTGTTCGGTGCCAGCCCGTTGAACATGAAGGGTGGCTTAAGCGCCAGACCACTCGAAATATCCATGGTGTTCTGGTTTTGTAATTCAACGAAGTACCCGGTCGCGTCATTTGCCTGCTGCCAGAATATGGTAGCTGCGGTTGGCGTTGCCGTAGCTTGAAGTCGGCTCGGAGCGGAAGGCGGACTGGTTCCATTGAGCAGCGCGGAATTGAAAGCCAGGTCTACAACCGTGTTGAAGCTTAAGGGGGAACCATTCCCCGTGGTGTTGTCATAGCGTTTGAACGGCTTGCACCGGACCGGTCAAGGGACTGCGCTGCTTCTCGGAGCGCAAACGCACACCGTTTGCGCCGGCGATCCGTGAGCGACGGATTACGGGCATCCGACCACTAATACCAAATCTCTAAGGGCCTGACTCATGCGGGGATTCCCGAAACTTCGGCATCTGATTCAACATGGCAAACAAGTGGAGTTTGTCATGCCCATCCCTCTCCGGCCTGATTTCGACGCCTCTGCTCTTCGGGCGATCGCCAAGAAGACGAAAGATGGTGCGCAGGCCAGGCGCTTGCTGGCGTTGGCCGCCATCTACGAGGGCGGCTCGCGCACGCAGGCGGCGGCCATTTGGCAGCGTCACGTTGCAGATCGTGCGGGACTGGGTGATCAAGTCCAATGCCGAGGGTCCCGCCGGCCTGATCGACCGCAAGCCACCTGGCCAGCCCTCACGGCTGAACGACACGCACCGGGCGGCGCTGATCCGCGCCATCGAGGACGGTCCGACGCCGGCGATCCACGGCGTGGTGCGCTGGCGCCTGATCGATCTGTGCCAATGGCTGTGGGAGGCGTTTCGCGTCAGCATCGCCAAGCCCGCGCTCAGCCGGGAACTGCGCGCGCTGGGATATCGCAAGCTCACCGCGCGGCCGCGCCATCATGCGCAGGCTGAAGGCGCCATCGAGGCTTTTAGCCAAACTTCCCAGCGCGCCTGGACGAGATCGCGCGCGAGCAAGGCATCGCACGCGACGACATAGAGGTCTGGTTTGGCGACGGTCGAGCGTATACGATCGACCGCATCGGGCAGAAAACAAGATCACCCGCCGCTGGGCAAAGCGCGGCACGCGGCCCGCGGCACCGCACGACCAGCGCACGGCGTCGACGTACGTCTTTGGCGCTATCTGCCCGCAGGAGGGCAAGGCTGCCGGCCTGGTCCTGCCATGGTGCAACACCCAGGCGATGAACCTGCATCTGGCCGAGATCTCAGCCCACGTGGCGCCCGGCCACCGTGCGGCTTTGCTGATGGATCAGGCCGGATGGCACATGTCCGCCAAGCTCGTGGTCCCGAGCAACATCACCATCGTGAAGCTGACGCCGAAGTGCCCGGAGCTGAACGCGGCAGAGAACGTCTGGCAGTTCATGCGCGACAACTGGCTCTCGAACCGGGTGTTCACCTGCTACGAAAACATCGTCGATCACTGCTGTGCTGCCTGGAACAAGCTGGCGTCCTGGCACATCATGACGCTCGGTTTGCGTGATTGGGCGCACGGGTTCTGATCACAAAGATTTGGTATCAGACCCAAACAACCAGCACCAGCAGGATCTAAGCATGAGCAAAAATCGAACGATCTCGCCGGGTTAAACGTCCAACCCGTTAACCCTTGCACCGTAATCCCGGGTGATCGTGATCGAGCGGTCTCCGGAGGCGCCATGTGAGGTGACCGCTTTTGCCTGCACCAGATCGTCCACACGGCGGGTGGACACGCCGCCTACCCACGCCTCCTGGATCACCGCCACCAGCGCCTTCTCGGACGTCTTGCGGGCATCCAGAGAAAGGCGGGAAGTAGCTGCCGCAGCTTGGGGGTTGATCGCATGCGATCACCCAGTTGCAGGCTGCCCAGCCGGGTGTCGAGCGTGCGGTCGCGATAGCCAGGGCAAAAGGTGGCACGCTCGGCGATACGCTCGTGCCGCCCGGCGCCGATCAGGCCTTCCACGTCGGTCTCCATCAGCAACTGCACCACGGCCTCCGCCACGCTACGCAGGAAGTCGCCGTCGCCGGCTTTGGCCAGCAGCTCGGCCAGCGGTAAGGTATTCTCGGTCATCGGGTCCTCGTCGGTTCAGGTTGAAGCTCGCACCTCGACCTCAGCCAGACGATCCGATAGCCACCTCAACCTGCGCCCGCTCCCGCCAGGAAACTTCCACCACGAGCGTGGACGCTATCTATATTATCTTTTTCTCCATCTGCAAATCCTGTAGGCATTGTGGCAGCAGGAGAATCGGCACTATAGTGTCTAGACAAGACTAGAGAAAAGACAAATGCCGACCGAAGACCAGAAAAAGACTCTTCTTGAACTGACGGTGCAGATCGTCTCAGCCCATGTCGGCAAAAACCAGATTGCGCCGGCGGCCCTGCCGGCCCTGATCGAGCAAGTTCACGCCGCGTTGCGCAGCGTGGGCCAGGAGCAGACGCCCATCGCCGCGGAAAAGCAGCAGCCTTTTGTTGCCGCCAAGCGCTCGATCTTTCCGGACTACATCATCTGCCTGGAAGACGGTCGCAAGCTGAAGACGCTGAAGCGCCATTTGCGCTCCACCTTCGGCCTGTCGCCGGAGCAGTATAGAGAAAAGTGGGGCCTGGCACCCGATTACCCGATGGTGGCGCCCAACTACGCGCAGCACCGCTCCCGTCTGGCCAAGCAGTTGGGACTGGGCCGCAAGCAGCAGGATGCCGTCGAGGCTGAAGAAGCGGAGGAGGTGGAGCTGACCCAGGAGCCGGTATCCGCACCAGCGCCGGAGCCGCGCGAGCCGCGCCGGCGTGCGGAGCACACGGCGGCGTCCGTGTTTGCCAAGTTTCCGGGCAAGTCCGCCGAGGCGGAAGCCGAACCGCAGGAGAGCGTGGCCGACCATCCCGGCCAGAAGAAACGCGGCCGCAAACCGTTCTCCAAGCAACTCGCCCGATCAATGCCACGCTGAGGGCGGCGCCATGGCCGATGCATTCATCTGCGACTACGCCCGCACGCCGATCGGCCGTTTCGGCGGCGCGCTGCGCGACGTGCGCACCGACGACCTGGCCGCCATTCCGCTGCGCGCGCTGCTGGCGCGGCACACGCGCATGGACTGGGGTGCGGTAGACGATTGTTACCTGGGCTGCGCCAACCAGGCCGGCGAGGACAACCGCAACGTGGCCCGCATGGCGGTGCTGCTGGCTGGCATTCCCGCCAGCGTGCCGGCCGCCACGCTCAACCGCTTGTGCGGCTCGGGCCTGGACGCGGTGGGCACGGCGGCGCGCATGATACGCGCGGGCGACGCGGAGCTTGTTCTGGCAGGCGGCGTGGAGAGCATGACACGTGCGCCGTTCGTGGTGCCGAAAGCCACCGAGGCGTTCTCCCGCCAGGCGGCGATCGAGGACACCACGATAGGCTGGCGTTTCATCAACCCGCTGATGCGCGCGCAGTACGGCGTGGATTCCATGCCGGAGACGGCGGAGAACGTGGCCGGGGACTACAACATCTCCCGCGCCGACCAGGACGCGTTTGCGTATCGCAGCCAGATGCGTGCCCACGCCGCGCAGGCAGACGGCTTCTTCGCGCGCGAGATCGTGCCGGTCAGCATCCCGGGCAGACGCGGCGAGACGGTGGTGGACACGGACGAGCACCCGCGCCACGACACCACGCTGGAGGGTCTGGCCAAACTGCGCGCGGCGTTCCGGACACCCGGCACGGTGACGGCCGGAAACGCCTCGGGCGTGAATGACGGCGCCGCGGCCTTGATCATCGCCTCCGAGGCGCAGGCGGCAAAGAACGGCCTGACACCGCGGGCACGCATTGTAGCGATGGCTACCGCCGGCGTGCCGCCGCGCATCATGGGCATGGGACCAGCGCCGGCCACGGAGAAACTGCTGGCGCTGACGGGTCTGCGCATCGGCGACATCGACCTGCTCGAGCTGAACGAGGCTTTCGCGGCGCAGGCTTTGGCGGTGACGCGTCAGCTCGGGCTGCCGGACGACGCGCAACACGTGAATCCGCAAGGCGGCGCGATCGCGCTGGGCCATCCGCTGGGAATGTCGGGCGCCAGGCTGGCGATGACGGCAGTGAACGCGATGGAGACGCTGGGCCTGAAGCGGGCGGTGGTCACCATGTGCATCGGCGTGGGCCAGGGCATCGCGGTGTTGCTGGAGAAGTAATACCAGCCATTGTTGAGACTGACACAGGGAAGCAAGCAGTCCTTTTTTGAAAAAAAGGACCAAAAAACTTTTACTCCCCCGCATCTGCAGCAGCCGGGTGCCTCCTGACAGGGTGAGGCGCCCAAGCCTGCGCAGGAAGCAAAAGTTTTTTGCTTCCTTTTTTTCAAAAAAGAAGGCCTGTCTTCCTTCACCTCAGGAGAGAACCACTTCCTTTCGAGGCTTCCTGAACACATAGGCGCCAGAAGCACCCTCGCTCTCCGTCACCGCCGCCTGCATCACCGCATGATCCGGCGAGAGATCGCAGGCCGGATCCGTCACGTGCATGTCCCCGAGCAGCGCGAAGGCCTGGCAGCGGCAGCCACCCCAATCGATCTCGCGGCGGTCGCAGCTGCGGCACGGCTCCTTCATCCAGGCAGTGCCGCGGAAGCGCAGGAACGCCTCTGAGTTGTGCCAGATGTCGGACAGCGAGACATCGCGCACCGAGGGGAACGTAAAGCCCGGCAGTGTTTCGGCGGCGTGGCACGGCATGGCCAGCCCGGCCGGCGAAATGTTGATGAAACGCTGCGCCCAGCCGCCCATGCAGGCCTTCGGGCGCGCGGCGTGGTAGTCCGGCACGACGTAGTCGATGATCATCCGGCCGGACAGGCGCACGCGGGCGGCTTCAACGGCCTCGGTTGCGGCGTAGAGCTGGGGCAGTGTCGGCAGCAGCGCGGCCCGGTTGACCAGGCCCCAGCCATAATATTGCACGTGGGCGATCTCGGTACGGTCGGCGCCCAGCGCCTCCGCCATGGCGATCATCTGCAGCACGCGCCCGGCATTGCCGCGATGGATGACGAAGTTCAGCGTCAACGGCAGGCCGGCCTGCCTGATGCGCGCGGCGGCGGCCTGCTTCTTGGCAAACGCACCGGGCGATGCGCCGAAGCGGTCGTTCTCCGAAGGATCGACGTCCTGGAAGCTCAGCTGGATGTGGTCGATGCCGGCGCCCGTCAGCGCGCCCATTGCGCGATCATCGAGGGTGACGCCGGAGGTGATCAGGTTGGTGTACAGCCCCCTGCCCGCGGCATGGGCCACCAGCGTCATGACATCCCGTCTGGCCAGCGGTTCGCCGCCGGTGAAATGCACTTGCAGGATGCCGATCTCGGCCGCCTGGTCCAGCACGCGCAGCCAACTCGCCGTGTCGAGCTCGGCTGCCGCGCGTTCCAGCTCCAGGGGATTGGAGCAATACGGGCATTGCAGCGGGCAGCGATGGGTCAGCTCGGCGATCAGCCCGAGTGGCGGGGCCACCGTCACAGCCGGATCGCTCCCCGGGCAGACAGGTCCGCCAGCATGGCGTTCACATCCGTGCGTATCGCGTCGGCCGGGGCGTCAAAACGGGCGGCCAGCTCGGCGACGATGGTGGTCACGTCGCGCTGCCCGTCGATCAGCTTGAGCACCTCGGTGGCGTGTTCGTCAGGCACGAACATGCGCTCCGGCCCCAGCAACACCCAGGCGCCGCGCACCTGGTCCATGCGGAATTTGTGGCCTGGGCTGAGGCGCGGGACCTGGCTCATGCTGCGGGTATGAAGGCGCCGGGGGGCGGCAGGCCGGGCGCCACATAGGCATGGTGCAGCGCGTCAAGCTGGGCCCACAACACGTCGCATTTGAAGCGCAGCGCCGCCAGCACCGCCTGCTGCTGCTCGACGGTGCGCGCGTGCTCCTGCACGTAGGCCAGGGCGAAGTCCGAATCCTGTGGCGCCTGGGTCAGACGCGGGGTGAAGTAGGCCAGCGTGTCGGGCGTGATCCAATCGTAGTTGGCCAGCATGCCCGACACCCGCTCGGCGATGATCTTGGGCGAGAACATCTCGGTCAGCGAGGAGGCTACGGCTTCGAGCACGCTGCGGTCCCGCACGAAGGCGACGTAGGCGTCCACGGCGAAGCGGGTGGCCGGCAACAGGCCGGCGCCGGACTGAACGTAATCGGCGTCCAGTCCCACGCCCTGGGTGAGCTTGAGCCAGCGCGCAATGCCTCCTGTGCCAGGCGCATCACCGTCATGGTCGACGAGACGACGGCGCCATTCCCGCCGGAGATCGGAGGTCGGCAAGCGCGCGATCAGGATGGCGTCCTTGGCCGGAATGGCGCTCTGGTAGCAAAAGCGGTTCAATGCCCAAGCCTGAACCTGTCCACGATCGAGCTTTCCGTCATGCAGCATGCGGTGGAATGGGTGAAGTATATGATAGCGTTCCGCGCCGATATCGCGCAGGGCGTTTGCCAAACCAGCTGGCGAAAGTACGGTGGTGGTTAGCACGTCTTCTTCCTGTCCGGCGTGCCGGCCAGACGAGCCGCGCCCGGCCTGGGCGCGGCGGCCGGTGTTACTTCTTGGCTTCGGCGCAGGCGTAGCTGTTGATTTCCGCGCCGAGCGCTACTTCGACGATCTTGGGTGATTTCCAGGCCATGGCAGGCTCCTCAGTTTAGTCTTTTGCGATACTGGGCCGGAGACGCACCCCGGTCAAATTAACGCTGCGACAGCGACGCTCAAGAGCGTGTTCGCGGTCACGTATGGCGGTGGCAAAGTTTCGCGAGACCGGCGGTTGCCCGCTGAACGGGTGTGGTTCTATAGATGCGCCGCGTCGGAGAGGTGCCAGAGTGGCCGATCGGGGCGGTCTCGAAAACCGTTGTGCGCGCGAGCGTACCGTGGGTTCGAATCCCACCCTCTCCGCCAGAAACATTTCATAAGCCACTGTTTTTGCTGTAGACCTGCGCCGGCACTGTAGCTTGGTCCCTATCTCGGTCCCATTCCATCTCTCAGGTTGCAAACCGGTGGTCGCGCGGTAGCCTCCTCTTCGGAGGTATGCGAATCATGCGGTATTCTGGTCTGGCACGACTACTGGGGCGCGCCGGCAGCACGGTCGGGGCGTTAGCGCGTCGGCTGGTCTCGGTCCCTGCCCGCCACGCCATCAAAGCCCAGCGCAAGCTCGGACCGTTTGCCAAGCAAATACGGCCTCTGGCGCGACACGGCACGGTTATCGTGCCACCCGACCATGTCTCGGTAGGTCATGCCTGGGTGAGGTTGTACGCCGACTCTGCTAAATGGGGGGTGCCTCTTGGCTTGAACGGCACGCCCCTCCAGAGTCGCACCGCCGCCCGGCTCGAACCCCTCCTCATCTCCGGCAAGGTGCGCGCCTTCGGCGTCGAGCAGGGCACCCAAACGCGCTGGTGGCTGCCGCCTGAAACCTGGACCAGCGAGGCGAGGTTCCGCGGCCGAACGTGCCGGCAAGCCGAGATAGCCGCCGCCGGCCACCATGTGGCTGCGCCGACGCCGGCGGGCGGAGTGGTGAAATGCATCGCCGTGGTTTCGCTCCATGACCTGGCGGTGGCGTTTGAGGCCATCAGTCCGCCGCCGAGGCCAAGCCCGAACAGCGTTGCCGGGGTGAAAGACATCGCGCACTGGATCAGCCGACGGCCAGGAAGCCGCCGGCTCGGCAGGCCCAGCGCATGGCGCGACGCCTATGCGCCGCTGGTCCGGGAGCGTTTCCTAAACGGTAGACTCGGGCCCTATTTCGAGGACGAGATCGAACGCGCCGAAGCCTGGTTCGCCGCGCGCCCGGGGGCGGCGGGCATCCAGCGTGCCACCATAGCGAAGAACCTGCGCGCCGAGTATGATCCGAAGGCTTTGCCGGCGCGGCCCAAGCGGCGCTAGCTTCGACGCCACCGGCACACGACGCTAGTCCTTGGCAACTTCCTAGTGCGCTCGTTGTCGAGAAAACCCACCGAACAGTGGATAAAGTCGCTGGAGCGGCACATAAAGGCGGCTAGGCCGACGTTGCCAACGCTGATTTAATCGGCGTTTTACGGCGGCCACGCAGGCCGCATGACCTTCGTCGTCCTCGCGAACGCGAGGCCGTTTGGAGGTCTAAAAATGGACGCGTTGTCCGCCACTTCGAAAGCCACGGCCGAGCGGCCCCCCTACGCGCTTACCTTCGCCGACGCCGTCGCCTACTCGGGAATGAGCCGCACGCGGTTGGAGGGTCTTCTCAAGGCCGGCGAACTGCGTGCGGTCAAGGCGGGTCGCCGGACCCTCGTCCTGGGGGACAGTCTTCGGAAACTCATAGACCGCCTTCCGGCGGCTCGATGATCGTGTGCCTCACATCGAGGCGGCCGCCGGAGGCCTGGTCAGTGGCGCTGCCGTGCGGGCCCTGGGCGGCGAGGCGCCACGCCGCCGCTGCATCTCGCCACCCCCTGCGTCTGGAAACGGGCGTCGTGCTCTGGCGCCACCGGCCGAAATCATCCCGAACGCCATGACCGGCTAAAGGCGGCGGGACCGAGAAGTAGGTAGCGTGACAGGCGAGGTGAGGTTACGCGCGCCACGCCCTGAACGCCTGCGTCATCCCATCAATGTTCTCGGCCCCTTCCCCGTCTGCTACGCGCTGGACGAGTTCGCCAAGCTGCCGAAGATGAAACTTTCCCTGTTTGTTCCCGGTATGCTCGATGGACCCGTCCACGTCCCCAAGGCTGGGGTTGCCACATGACGGTCACGGCGGAAAGGCTGGCGGAGGAAATGATGGGGTTCTACGCCCGGAAGAAACAGGTGCCCAGCCAAGGCCGCAGCAAGCCTGTCATGCTCCGCGACGCCTCGGAAGCATGGCGTGAGGTCGAGGCACTTGCTGGCCAATATAGGCGTGTCGTGGATGACCTACTCTCCACGTGCCTGCGAGCGGGCGTGCCCTCGCTGCCGATAACGCGTCGGTCGCTGGCAGCTGCCAGCGAATACCTGAACTCGCAGGGTATGGACGTGAAGCTCCGCCCCGCGTGCTGGATGACCGCCATCCGCAGATTACCCGAGGACCGCCCCGATCTGGTGGACGCGGCATTGGCAAGGCCACCCTTGCCGGTCCGGTCGCTGAATGCGCCGGCGGGAACTTTCAGGGCCATCGAAAGAGCCTTGGAAGCCTGGAAGGCGTGGACCTGCTTGCCGAAGGCCACGTCCTTCGAGGATCGCGTCGTACGGACGGAAGGCACGGCGGCCGGCATGGTCCGCCACCTGCTGTGCGCCGCCACTTCCTTGCGTCAATGCAATGAGATTACGGACGACGCCACGCTGGAGGAGATCCTCAATGAGTCCGTGTTCAGCGCTTGGCTCCAGCTACGGGGTGACGGGCACCCCACTTCCCTTTTGGCGGCCATCGAAGCCTTCGCAGGGGTGCGTCTGGACCTATTCGGGGCCGACCAGACCGTAGCCCTCATGAAAGGCCAGCGAGCCAACCTCCGCAACGGCAACACGCTGCCGCGGCAGGCGCTGCCGGCGCTCTCGTCGATGCTCGACGATCCACGTCGAGCGGAGCTAACCCTCGTTGCCCTGATGATGACCGCCGGTCGCGGCGAGCTCCCTGATCGCGTGCGGCTCAAGCTCGCCAACATAGCGGCGGCGATGGCCCTTGCCATCGACTACGCGCTCATGCCCGCGGAGATCTTCGCCGCGGAACACGACGATGACTTCGCCTTCCATCCGCCGATACGCCTGCGTAAGGCTGCCATCGGCCCGACGCCGATGCGGGCGTTGCAGGGACGCCTTCTCCGCCAGAGATGGTTGATCCGCAGGGAACTGAAAGCGACGCCGACACGTACGATCATGGCAACGTTCTCCGGGGGCCCGATGAGCAGCAAGACATGCGCGCTGGCCCTCGAGCGAACGCAGGATCAGTTTGGGCTTATCGCGTGTCCGTGGCAGCGATACCGGGACTTCGCGGCCGGCCGCCTGCTGATAGCCGATCCTAACGATCTCAAGCGCGCCGCCGACCTGCTGCAGGTGAAGAACCCGGCCTTGGTGGAGTCGCGATACCGCGAGGTCATTCCCCGTACGGCGGCGACAGCACGGAAGGCGCTCGCCGCCTGATGGAACGGTCAGGAAAGGGCTCCTTCAACGAGCGGTGGGAGGTCCGTGAGCGGCTGCGCCTGCCAGACGATCTACGAGCCGAATGGGATGAGGCAGTGAGACGAAGGATCCTTCGGCCACTGCCCTTCAAGCACCTTGGAGCTAAGAACACCGCGAAAGCCTTGAGTCGGCAGGCGCCTGCGACACGCGCTACGCTGCTGCACCGCCTCAACGAATTGCTGGTTTTGGCATTTTCGGCCGGCGCGCCGAGTGGCCTGGACGGCCTGTTGGATCCGCTGGTCCTCCACCGCATCTTCGAGGCCGCTGGCGCGGAACTCGGAGGAAATACGAAATGGGGTTACTGCACCGCCCTCTGGCGGATGACATGGGAGCTCCGGCAGCAATCCGCGGAATGGATCCTGATCGGTGGCCGGTCCTACAGGGCGCAAGACGACGGTGACGTGAGACCCGTCGACCCAGGACTTCCAGACCAGGTGCGGGCGAGAGCCCGGGCGATGCAGGCGGAGATCAACCATGTTCAGCACCTATCCGTCCCTCAGGCCGTGAGGCTGCGCACGGCGGCGCATGCGGTGCTGGCGGCGGAGCTGGGCGCCCGGCTCTCAGAGATCGCGCTCGCTAAGATGAGCCAGTTAAGCTTCACCGAGTCCGGCCTGGTGATGCTGCTGGATGGCGCACACAGCAAGGTAGGCGTCGCTGGCAGGGAGGCGATTTCAAGCGAGACGGCAGCGGCGTTGACGGACTACGTGAAGCGCGGTCGGCCGGTGTTGCTTCGCGCGGATACGGACGAACCTTCTCGCGGCCTGTGGATCTCTGAGGACGGCTTTGACGCGGAGGCCCAGATGATCGCGGCGGCCTTCGGCCGCGCCATGAGGCATGTGCGGCCCGGGGGCGTCTGCTGCACGGACCTCCGCCGGTCATTGCAGTCGCGGGAAGGGCAGACGTTCGCCGAGATGGCGCGTCAGGCACGGCATGCTCCAGGTTCACGGACCGGGGTGCTTGTCTACGCAGGTCGCAATCGGGCGCAGGCCATCGCTAGCGGCATCGCGTTGTCCCATCTCAGGGAGGATGACGTCCTGCCCTTCCCGGCACCAGCCCCGTGCAAACGCAAGCGTTGAGAACGTGCGTGGGCTCGTATTGAGATCTCCGGCCTCAAACATGATGTTCTTGGAAGACGATAGTCGTGCGGTAGTGGTCCGCGTGGGCTGAGGGGAGGAGTCTGCCCTCCGACAGCCGCGCGCCCGTCCAGCGCCTGGCGGACCAACTGGCGGCGTGGTTCGTCTCCGCCGTGCCGCTGGCCGCCGCGCCGGCCTTCCCGGCCGCGGCCCCGGCCGGGCCGACCCCCGGACGCTGG
>CAXUOA010000028.1:0-13267 GCA_964252625.1 uncultured Acetobacteraceae bacterium
CCGTGGCGCCGATGCGGGTCTCGATCGCGCTGCGCGCCTTGGCCAGCCGTTTCGCGGTGACGACGATATCCTCGGTGGTGCCCGCCGCAGGTGCGGCCTGCCCCGGCTTCGCCGCCGACGGCGCGGCCTGCGGCGGCGTGAGGACCGACGGCGGTGGCGGGTCAGATAACGCGGGAGCGAGAGGCAGGACAGCCAGACCACAGGAGGCGATGGTCGTGCGAAGAAAGGCCATGAGGCGGCTTACTCAAACGTTATGTAATAGCGTAACGGCAAGTCTCCGGCGTTGTCAAACCGCGGTTGAACCAGATCGTTTGCAACGCCACGCCACTCGCTTTTGGCTGATGCCGAAGGCAAGCAGTCCTTTCATAAAGAAAGGACCAAAGAACTTTTGTCTCTGCCGGTTGCGCATCGCGGACATGTATCGCCTCGTACCAACCTGTCTTAGGCGGACGCAATGAAAGCAAGCAGTCCCTTTTGAAAAAAACCAAAACTTTTGCTTCCCTTCGCATTTGCAGCAGCCACCCGCTTTCGGATTGATCGAGGCATTTGAGCCTGCACAGGAAGCAAAACTTTTTTGCTTCTTTTTTTCAAAAAAGAGGGCCTTTCCTGCTTGCTTTCCCGAAACGGGTAGGCATCAGAAGTCGGCGACAGCGCAGACAAAAGCTTGTGTTTCTTCTTCAAAAAAGCAGGCCGTTCCTCCTGCCCCGGCGCTCAGCCGCAAGCGCCACTGCCCCCCAACCTGCAAGCATCGCTCCCAGATAGACCGCCGCGCTGAGCGCGCTGATGCAGAAGCTTGCCGGCCAGTCGGTGTAGAACGAGGCCGCCACGCCGAGCCACGCCTCCAGCAGGGCGAACACCAGCGACAGGAGCACGCCGGCGCCGATCCGCGTCGTCAGCGATTGCGCGGCGGCGGCGGGGCCCACCATCAGCACGAACACCAGCAGCACGCCCACGATCTGCACGCACTCGGCGGTCGCCAGTGCTACGATCACCAGGAACAGCACGTCCAGCAGACGCACGGATACGCCTTTCGCGGCCGCCAGCTCAGGTTGCAGGCTGGCCAGGAGCAGCGGCCGGGAGATCACCGCCAGCGCCGCGACGCTGGGCAGCGCCAGCAGGAGCAGGGAGACGATCGTCGGCACGTCGACCGCGAGCACGTTGCCGAACAGCAACGCCGTCGCCTGGGTGGCGAACGCCGTGTAGAAATGCAGGAACAGCAGCCCGATGCCGAGTGCGAGGGACAGCACCATGCCAATCGCCACGTCGCGCTGCGCCAGTGCGCCGCCGAGCAGGCCCATCCCGACGCCGGCGGCCACGGTCGTGCAGACCAGTCCCCAGAGCGGGGTCACGCCAAGCAGCACCGCGCCGGTCGCTCCGGTGAACCCGACATGGGAGAGCGCGTGCCCGGCAAAGGTCTGCCCGCGCAGGACCAGGAAGTAGCCGACCAGGCCGGAGAGTACTGCGACTATGGTGGCGGCCGCGAAGGCGTGCCGCATGAAATCGTATTCAAACACGGTGCGGCGGCTGCCCGTCCTGGCGGTGCGCGTCGCGCGTGATGTCGGTGTCGCCCGCCATCACGAAGACCCTGCCGTGCGAGCGGACGACCTCGATCGCCGAGCCGTACAGGCGCGACAGCACCGGCCCGGTGACCACCTCGTCCACCGTGCCGATCGCGGCACGGCCGCCGCCCAGGTACAGCACGCGGTCGAGGACACCGAGCAACGGGTTCAGCTCGTGCGCGCTGAACAGCACGGTGATGCGCAACGCGCGCTGCACGGTCCGCACCAGGTCCACCACGCCGCGCTGGTGGTGCGGGTCCAGGCTCATCAGCGGCTCGTCCAGCAGGAGCAGGCGCGGCCGCCCGATCAGCGCCTGCGCCAGCAGCAGACGCTGCCGCTGGCCGCCCGACAGCTCGGCGAGCGGCCGGTCTGCCAGGGCGCGGGCGCCTACCAGGTCGAGCGCCCAGTCCAGCTCGCGCCGCCCCGCCGCGTCCAGCAGCGGCAATCCCCAGCGATGCCCGCGCACCACGCCGCCCACGAAGTCCCGCCCGCTCAGGCGTAGGCCCGCCGGCGTGCTGCGCGACTGCGGCATATAGCCGATCGCCGGGTTGCCGCGCGCCGGCGGCCTCCCCAGCACGCGCATCTGGCCGGCGGCAACCGGCACGAGCCCGAGTATCGCGTGCATCAGCGTCGTCTTGCCGGCGCCGTTCGCGCCCAGCATGCCGACGAACTCGCAGGGTTCGAGCGAGAGGCTGACATCCTGCAGGACCGTGCGCCTGCCGCGCACCAGGCTGACAGCGCGCATCGCCAGCGGCGGCTCGGCCAACGCCGGTTCGCCCGCGCTGTCGAGCGGCGGCCTGCCGGCCTTCAGGGACGTCGTTTCCGAAATTGCCACGCAAATCTGATTATAGTATAACATACAAGCCGTCCAGCCAGGAGACCTGTCATCGCCAGCCTTGCGCGTATAAGAGTGGTGGAGGAGGACTTCATGACCCGTTCCGCTCGCGACACGTTGGAAGGCCAGCTCGACGCCGCCTCGGACGCGTGCGGCCGCTCCAACACGCAACTGACGGAACTGCGCCGCACCGTGCTTGGCCTCGTGCTGCAGGCCGAACGCCCGCTCACTGCCTACCAGCTGCTCGACCGGCTGAAGGAGAAGCGCAAGAGCGCGATGCCGCCCACCATCTATCGCGCGCTGGAGTTCCTCATCGAGAACAAGCTCGTGCACAAGGTCGAAAGCCTTAACGCCTTTGTCCCCTGCGAAGCCGGCCATCACGAGCACGCGATCCAGTTCCTGATTTGCAACGGCTGCGGCCAGGTCACGGAAATCGAGGACCGCGGCATCGCCCGCGCGCTGGACCGCGCCGCGCGGAGCAAGGGTTTCACACCGTCAGGCACTATCGTGGAGATCGAAGGCACCTGCGCGGCCTGCGCCGCGAAATGAGCGCCGGCAGAGCGCGCACCCTCCTGATCGCCGGCGCCAGCGCGCGGGCCGCTCGGCCTGGTCTCCCGCGACCAGGATTTCCAACGGGCGGTGATGAACGAGACGGAGGTCAGCGCCACCCAAATCGCGGCGTTCGAGACCGACCTGCGGTCCCATCGGGTCAAGCTGCTGGTCTACAATAGCCAGGCCAGCGACACCGGGGCCGACCGCATGCGGGCGATCGCGGTCGCGGCAGGGGTGCCCACGGTCGGCGCAACGGAGACTGAGCCCGCCGGCACGACGTACCAGGCCTGGATCATGGAACAACTCGACGCGCTCGACAGAGCCGTTCCAGGGCCGGACCATGAGCGGACGTCTTGCCGCAGCAATCGCCGCGGCTGCGCAAATGCCAGGCGAGCTGACCGACCCATGTCAAGGATCGCACGCTCGCTGCTTGACGCAGGCCCGGTTGTTCCAGCGTCGGAAAGCAAGCAGTCCTTTTTTGAAAAAAAGGACCAAAAAACTTCTGCTTCCCCGCATTTGCATCAGCCAAGTGCTTCTGAATCACACGAGGCAGCTGAACCGGCGCAGGTGCAAAAGTTTTTTGCTTCTTTTTTTCAAAAAAGAAGGCCTTGCCTGCTTTCCTTTAACTGACCGTACAGCGCCGGTGAATGCCGCGCTCCCCAGGCCGCAGCCGCAGAAGTGCACCGGCCAGCGGCTCCCGCGCGCGCTGCGCGGCGCTGAGCTTGTCAGCGGCACTCGTGATATAGAGGGTGTCGAGCATCGCCCCGCCGAACCCGCACATCGTAGGCTGGCTCACGGGAAGCGGAATGTCGCGGTCATGCGAGCCGTCCCTGCGGAAGCGCCGGAGCCGGCCGCCGCCGTGCAGCGCGCACCAGTAGCCGCCGTCGCTGTCCATCGCGGCGCCGTCCGGCAGGCCGTCACCGTCGGGGATCGCGGCGAACAGGCGCTTGCGGGACAGCACTCCGCCAGGCCCCACATCGAAGCGGTAGATCGCCCTCTGGTTGCTGTGGGTGAGGAACATGGCCGCACCGTCGGCACTCCAGGCCATGCCGTTGTGCAGTTCCGCCTCGTCCGGTTCACGCCGCAGGCCGTCCCGCATCGTGTAGCTGTGCAGCGCGGAGGGCAAAGCCGGGCTGTCTGGATCGAGGGGATCGAACATCACGCCGACCCAGAACCGCCCGGACGGGTCGCAGCCGCCCTCGTTGAACCGGTGCATCGCGGGATCGAAGGGCGGCGGCGCCAGCATGGTCAGCGCTCCGGTCGCCAGATCGAGCCTGCATAAGCCCGTGCGCAGGGCGACGAGCGCCGCCCGGCCATCCGGATAAAGCGCGAACCCGCCAATGTCGGCGTCGACAGGCCAGGTCCGCTGCCCGCCCGTCCGCGGATCGTAGCAATAGAGCGCGGGCGCTTTCACGTCGATCCAGTAGAGCGCGCCCTCTGCCGCCGACCAGGTCGGGGATTCGCCGATCGTGGCCCCGGCGTCGAGCACCGTCTCGATTTCGCTCATGGCGAACCTCGTTGTTTGTTGCTGCAATCGAGAAGAAAGCAAGGCCTTCTTTTTTGAAAAAAAGAAGCAAAAAACTTTTGTCTCCGCGCGGGTACGCTGCCTCGCATTATCCATAGGCACCAGACTGCTGCAGATGCGAGGGAGCAAAAGTTTTTTGGTCCTTTTTTTCAAAAAAGGACTGCTTGCTTTCTTCCACCCACCACCAACCAGCACCAAACACAAATCAGCGCGCCGGACGAACGCGCCCACCTCCGAAGCGTAGCTAGCCCACGCCGCTGCACCGGCCGGGAGATCAACCCAATGAGTATGAACGTCAGCGAGTTCGTCTGGCACCGCCTCGGTGAATGGGGCCTCAAGCGGGTTTACGGCTATCCCGGTGACGGCGTCGGCGGCCTGGACGTGGCGCTGGAGCGGGCGAAGGACAAAATGCAATATGTCCAGGTCCGCCATGAGGAGATGGCCGCCTTCATGGCGTCTGCGCACGCCAAGTTCACCGGCGAGGTCGGGCTTTGCTACGCGACGTCGGGGCCCGGTGCCATTCACCTGCTGACCGGCCTGTACGACGCCAAGATGGACCATGTGCCAGTCGTTGCCATCGTGGGCCAGCAGGCGCGCACGGCTATCGGCGCGCATTACCAGCAGGAAGTCGACCTGCAGACCCTGTTCAAGGACGTGGCCAGCGAGTTCGTCGCCACCGCCATGGTGCCTGAGCAGATACGCCACCTGATCGACCGCGCCGTTCGCATCGCTTCAGCAACACGTAGCGTGACTTGCGTGATCATCCCGAACGACTTGCAGCAGCTTGCCTACGAAGACCCGCCGATGGTGCACGGCACCACGCATACCGGCGTGGGCTATGCCGGCCCTGCCTTGACGCCGAACGAGGACGTGCTGCGGCAGGCCGCCGCCGTGCTGAACGCCGGTAAGAAAGTGGCCATGCTCGTGGGGTCCGGCGCGCTTGCCGCCACGGACGAGGTGATCGCGGTTGCCGACCGGCTGCAGGCCGGCTGCGCCAAGGCGCTGCTCGGCAAGGCGGTGCTGCCCGACGACCTGCCCTGGGTCACTGGCGGCATCGGCCTGCTCGGCAGCGCGCCGTCTTGGAACATGATGCAGGATTGCGACACGCTGCTCGTGGTCGGCTCCTCCTTCCCATACAGCGAGTTCCTGCCCAAGCCGGGCACCGCGCGCGCGGTGCAAATCGATCTCGACCCCACGCGGCTGAGCCTGCGCTACCCGATGGAGGTCAGCATGGCGGGCGACAGCGCCACCGCCCTGCGCGCTTTGTTGCCGCTGCTCGACCAGAAGGAGGCCGGGTCTTGGCGCCGCGACATCGAGAAGGACGTCACCAAATGGTGGCAGACGCTCGAGGACCGCGCGATGGTCGCGGCCGAGCCGATCAACCCGCAGCGCATATTCTGGGAATGCTCCAAGCGGCTGCCGGAGAACGTCATCATGACGGGCGATAGCGGCTCGGTCGCCAACTGGTACGGCCGCGACATCAAGATGCGCCGCGGCATGATGGGCTCGCTGTCCGGCAGCCTGGCCTCCCTGGGCGCCGCCACCCCGTACGCGGTGGCGGCCAAGATGGCGTTTCCCGAACGCGTCGTGCTGGCCTTCATCGGTGACGGCGCCATGCAGATGAACGGGCTGAACGTGATGATCACCATCTCCAAATATTGGAAGCAATGGTCCAACCCGAAGTTGATCGTCATGGTGCTGAACAACCAGGACCTCAACCAGGTGACCTGGGAGGAGCGGGTGCAGCTGGGTGACGGCAAGACGGTATCGACGCAGTCCATCCCCGATTTCGCCTATCACTCGTATGCGGAGCTGCTCGGCCTGAAGGGCATCGTGGTGCGCCACCCGGACCAGCTGGGCGCGGCGTGGGACGAGGCGTTCAACGCCGACCGTCCGGTCATCATGAACGTCTATGCCGACCCGAACGTGCCGCCGCTGCCGCCGCACATCACCTTCAAGGATGCCAGGAATTTCCTGACGATGATGCGCACCGAGCCCGAGCTGGGCAGCGTGGTCAAACAGAGCGTCAAGCAGGTGCTGGCCAGCGTGCTGCCCGGCCATAGCTGACATGCGGTCCGACCCGAAGGTGGAGATGGTGCGGGCGCAAGCCTGCACTATCCCTACGGACGCGCCCGAGGCGGACGGCACGGCTGCCTGGGACAGTACCACGATCGTGGTCGCCTTCGTGCAGGCCGGCGGGATGGAGGGCGTGGGCTACACCTACACCTACGCCGACGCCTCGGTCGCCTCCCTGATCATCGGCAAGCTGGCGGAGACGGTGCACGGGACCAGCGCGATGGACCCGCCCGGCGCCTGGCGGGCCATGCAGCGCGCGGTGCGCAACCTGGGCCGTGCCGGCCTCTGTGCCACCGCCATCTCCGCCGTCGACACCGCTTTGTGGGACCTGAAGGCCAAGCTGGTGGACCTGCCGCTGGCCACCCTGCTCGGCCGCTACCGTGACCGGATCGAGATCTACGGCAGCGGCGGCTTCACCAGCTACGACGACGCGCAGCTCTGCACGCAGCTTGCCGGCTGGGTGGAGCGCGCGGGCTGCCGCGCGGTGAAGATGAAGATCGGCACGCACCCGGACCGCGACCCGGCCCGCGTGCAGGCCGCCAAGGCGGCGGTCGGCGGGGCGCATCTGTTCGTCGACGCGAACGGCGCCTACACGGTCAAGCAGGCGATCGCCCTGGCCGCGACATTCGCCGGGGGCCAGGACGTCCGCTGGTTCGAGGAGCCGGTCTCCTCGGACGATTTGGAAGGGCTGCACCGGGTGCGCGGGCACGTGCCGGCGCCGATGGACGTGGCGGCCGGCGAGTACGGCTACGAGCCCGACTATTTCCGCCGCATGCTGGCGAGCGGTGCGGTGGACGTGCAGCAGGCGGACGCCACGCGCTGCGGCGGGGTCACCGGCTTCCTGCAGGCGGCCGCCCTGTGCGAGGCGTTCCACACCGACCTCTCGGCGCATTGCGCCCCCGCGCTGCACTGCCACCTCGGCTGCGCCGCGCCGCGCTTCCGTAACCTGGAGTGGTTCCACGACCACGTCCGCATCGAATCGATGCTGTTCGACGGCGCCCCGGTCCCCACGGACGGCAGCATCGCGCCCGATCCGGACCGGCCCGGCTGGGGCCTGGCCTTCAAGCACGCCGACGCGGCGCGTTACCCCGCGCGAGGAGTAACCTAGATGGCCGACCGCAACCTGACGGCGCTGGCCACATCCGGTGCCGCGCTCTTCGGCCTGGGGGCGCGGGCGGTGGCCCGCCGCGCGCCCGCCCGGTCGCTGCCGGCAATGCTGACCCGGCAGGAGCGCAGCCTGGCGCCGCGCACGGCCATACATGCGGCGCAGCGGCTGAACCGGGCGGCCGGCGTGCTCGCCGCCTCCGTGCTGGCGGACAGCGCCGTCGAGCACTACCGCGGCGCCTTCCAGAACCGGGCGATGTTCACGCCGCTGGTCACCGCGAGCCTGTCGCTGGCGGTCAGCGCGCACGGCACGGCGGACGCACGGCCGGGTGCGCACCGGATGCGAGACGCCGTCTATCTTCTGGCGGCCGCCACCGGCGTGGTCGGCACCGGGTTCCACGTCTACAACATGGCCAAGCGGCCGGGCGGTTTCACCTGGCAGAACCTGTTCTACGCGGCGCCGCTCGGCGCGCCGGCGGCGCTCAGCCTGTCGGGTGCCATGGGCTTCCTGGCCGAGCGCGTGCGCGACGCCCCATCCGGGCTGCCGCCCACCATCGCCGGGCTCTCGGCCGGGCGGGTGGTGGGGCTGACAACCGCCGCCGGGCTGCTGGGCACGGTGGCCGAAGCGGGCCTGCTGCATTTCCGCGGCGCGTTTAACAACCCGGCGATGTATGCGCCGGTGTCCATCCCGCCGGTGACCGCCGCCCTGCTGGCGAATGCCGCACTCGGCCCTACCGGACAGCGCCGCCACCTGGTGCGCTGGTGGCTGCGCATCACCGCGCTGATGGGCTATGTCGGCACCGCCTTCCACGTGCGCGGCGTGGCGCGGCAGATGGGCGGCTGGCGCAACTGGAGCCAGAACCTGCTGAACGGGCCGCCCGTCCCGGCGCCCCCCAGCTTCACCGGCCTGGCAATGGCCGGCCTGGCTGCCCTTGGATTGCTGGAGGACCACCCGGATGACTGACGTGACAGAGGCCGGCCGCTACCCCGGCTACGACGTGATGGACAAGCAGTCCACGCCGTCCTGGGACGCCATCACCCGCGCGGTGATCGCCCGCCGCCTGGCCGTGCCGCGCAAGCCGCGCTTCTTCAATGCGGTCGAGTGGGAGACGCTTGGCGCCCTGTGCGACCGCATCCTGCCGCAGCCGCCCGGCCGGCCGCCGGTGCCGCTGCCCGCCTATGTGGACGCCAAGATCACCGAGAAGCACCTGGACGGCTACCGCTACGCCTCCCTGCCGCCGCAGGGCGAGGCGTGGCAACGCGGCCTGGCGGCGCTGGACGCCGAGGCGCAGTCCGCCCATGGCGGCCGCTTCCACACCCTGGCCCCGGAGGACCAGGACCGCCTGATCGGCGCCATGCAGGCGGGAGAGCTGGTGGCACCAGCCTGGGGCGGCATGCCGTGCAAGCCGTTCTTCGAGCACCGGGTGATCGCCGACATCACGCATGCCTACTACGCCCACCCCACCGCCTGGAACGAGCTGGGCTTCGGCGGCCCCGCCAGCCCGCGCGGCTACGTGCGCATGAAGCTGGACACGCGCGACCCCTGGGAGCCGGTGGAAGCCAGGCCGGGCGAAGAGGCGCAGGCCCGGCGGGAGAACAGTCGTGGCCTCTAACCCGTCCACCGATCCGTGCGCTGCGCCGCGCGCCACAGGCGGGCGCGCGCCGGACGTGTTCACCGTCGGCGGCTGGGTGCCGATGCGGGAGTTCCGCGATGAGGACGAGGTGGATTTTGTCGTCATCGGCACCGGTGCCGGCGGCGGACCGGCGATCGCCGGCCTGGCCGAGGGTGGCTTCTCGGTCGTCGGCATGGATGCGGGCCCGTATTTCCGCCCGCTGGAGGATTTCGCCTCCGACGAGACGGAACAGAACAAGCTGTATTGGACCGACGAGCGGGTGGTGGACGGCGCCAACCCGATGGTCATGGGCGGCAAGAACAGCGGCAAGGCGGTGGGCGGCAGCACCGTGCACTTCGCGATGGTCTCGCTGCGCTTCCGGCCGGAGTGGTTCCGCTCGCGCTCGCAGATGGGCTACGGCGCGGACTGGCCGATCGACTGGCGGGAGATGTGGGATTATTACGGCCGGGCGGAGGAGGCGCTCGCCATCTCCGGCCCGGTGAACTATCCCTGGGGGCCGAAGCGGCCGCGCTACCCCTATCGCGCGCACGAGCTGAATGGCGCGGCCGAACTGCTGGGCCGCGGCGCCGAGGCGATGGGCTACCGCTGGACGCCCACGCCGCTGGCTACCGTCTCCGCACCGCGCGGCAAGTCGCACCAATGCGTCTATCGCGGCTTCTGCCGGTTCGGCTGCTCCACCAACGCCAAGCAGAGCCAGCTGGTTACCTTCATTCCACGCGCGTTGGCCGTCGGCGCCGAGATACGCGACCTGGCCATGGTCGGCCGCATCGAAGTGAAGGACGGGCGTGCCACCGGCGTGCACTACATGCGCGAGGGCAAATGGCGGTTTCAGCGCGCCCGCCACGTGATGGTATCCGGCTACGCTATCGAGACGCCGCGCCTGCTGCTGGCCTCCGCAACCGACCGCTATCCCGACGGGCTGGCGAACAGCTCAGGCCTGGTCGGCAAGAATCTGATGACGCAATCCAACCAGGCGGTGTTCGGCACCATGAAGAACGAGGTGCGCTGGAACAAGGGGCCGCCCTCGCTGTCGATCACCGAGCACTGGAACTACGAGGACCGCAAGGATTTCCACGGCGGCTACTGCTGGATGGCGCAGGGTCCGATGCCGATCGAATGGGTGACGGTGCAGACCGGCTCACGCGGGCTATGGGGCCAGAAGCTGCGTGACGAGATGGAGAAATACAATCACAGCGTCGGCCTGAAGATGGTGGGCGAGATGCTGCCGGACGAGCGCAACAGGGTGACGCTGCACGAGGACACCGACCAGTACGGCCTGCGTGTGGCCCGCGTGACCTATAGCTGGGGTGACAACGACAAGGCGCTCATCCAGCACGCGCTCGGCCAGATGCAGACCAGCCTGGAGCTGGTGGGCGCCACCGACGTGTTCCGCCAAGAGAACGACACCAACCATCTGGCCGGCACCGCGCGCATGGGGTTCGACGCGAACACCAGCGTTGTCGATTCCGACTGCAGGAGCTGGGACATTCCCAATCTCTGGGTCTGCGACGGATCGGTGTTTCCCACCACGGGCGGCGTCAACCCGCATCTGACGATCACCGCGATCGCCATGCGCACCGCAGAACGGATCAAGGCTATGGCCGCGAACGGCACGCTGCACAGGCATTGAGAGTCGGCAGAGCAGGCAAGGAAGGCCTTCTTTTTTGAAAAAAAGAAGCAAAAAACTTTTGCTTCCTGCGCTTGCTGACGCGTCTCGATGTATCCGGAAGCATCCAGCTGCCGCAAATGCGACAGGAGATAAAAGTTTTTTGGTCCTTTTTTTTAAAAAAGGACTACTTGCTTTCTATGTGCCGGCCCCAGGACTGACAAGATGTTGAACGCCAAGCTGCGCGCCGTGAAAACAATCCGGCGCCCTGCCGGTTGAGGCTCGACGAACAACACAGCAGGTCCGCCATGAAAGCCGTCGTCTTCCACGCCATCGGCGACATACGTGTCGAGAACGTTCCGGAGCCCACAATCGAGGATCAGCAGGACGCGATCGTCCGCCTGACCGCGAGTGCGATCTGCGGCACCGACCTGCATTTCATCCGCGGCACGTTCAGCGGCATGAAGAAGGGGCAGATCCTCGGCCATGAAGGCGTGGGCATCGTCGAGGCGGTCGGTTCCGCCGTGCGCGCCATCAAGGTCGGCCAGCGGGTGATCATCCCCTCGACCGTCGGCTGCGGCACCTGCCAGTTCTGCACGAAAGGCTTCTTCGCCCAGTGTGACAACGCCAATCCGATGGGCAAGCTTGCGGGCACGTCGTTCTTCGGGGGACCCGAGGCGGCCGGCGGTCTGAAGGGATTGCAAGCGGAGAAAGCGCGCGTGCCCTGGGCGGACACCAACCTGGTGCCGATCCCCGACACGATCAGCGACGACCAGGCCATATTGATGAGCGACATACTGCCCACCGGCTGGTTCGGCGCCGACCTCGCCGAAATCGAGAAGGGCGACCACGTCCTCGTCTTCGGCTGCGGCCCTGTCGGGCAGATGGCCATCGCCTCCGCCATCCTGATGGGCGGCCGCGTGATCGCGGTGGACAGCCTGCCGGACAGGCTGGCGATGGCGGAGAAACAGGGTGCGCAGGTGATCGACATGGATGCGGTGGACGTGCCGGAGACGGTGCTGAAGCTCACCGGCGGAGACGGCGCACGGCGCGTGATCGACGCGGTCGGTGTCGACGCGCAGCACCCCCACGCCGGTCCCGGCGCGCCGGGCCTGCTGGGCAAGGCAAAAAGCACGATGGAACAATATGTCATCGAGCCTGCGGCGCGGAAATTCGGCAGCCATTTCGTCGCCGGCGACGGTCCCAGCCAGGTTATCGACTGGGCCGTCGAATGCGTGGCCAAGGCAGGCACGATCGCCATCATCGGCGTGTATCCGCCGACCGACCGCGTGTTCCCGATCGGCAAGGCGATGAACAAGAACGTGACGCTGCGCATGGGTAATGCCAACCACCGCCGCTACTACGACGTGTTGATCGGGCACGTGCAGGCCGGGCGACTGGACCCGCAGAAGATACTGACCGAGACCGAGCCGATGACCGGCGCCATCGCCGCCTACAAGGCATTCGACGAGCGGCAGCCCGGGTGGATAAAGGTGGAGCTCGAGCCTGCAGCCTAGTCGGCGGTCGCTACGGGTGCAGGCCTGGCCTCCTGCCGCGCCGCACCCGCACGCGCGTGCTGCGCGGACTGGTGCGGCGCGTCGGGAACCCGGTGTTCGCGCGGATGCTGCTGCAGGGATCGGCGGCGTGACTGGCAGAGATACCCGTCTGTGCCTGCGATCGATTGAAGCCGCGTCCTACAGCAGGCCGTGCGAGATGGCTGCTCCGCGGCCTTTGCCAAGTGCAAGTTATTCTGATGCGCCGGCCTTGGCGTCATGGCGCCAAATCGCGTTACCGGGTCATCCCAAGGAGATCCGCATGAGCGACATGGCGAAGACAACCGAAATCTATCTCACCGGCCTGCGCAACCAGCATGCCGTGGAGACGCAGGCGATCGGGACCATCCAGAACCAGCTTCCCCGCATGAAGGCGTATCCGGACCTGCACGCGCAGATGCAGCGGGAGAAGGTACGCTCCACGGAACAGGCCGCACGGCTGGACAGTCTGCTTGCACGGCACGACACGAAAGCCTCGCGTGCCAAGGAAGCCGTCACCGGAACAGTAGCCACCGTGGCCGGCTTCGCGCATTCCTTCGCGTCCGACGAGGTGCTGAAGGACGTCCTCGCGGCGGTCGGCTTCAAGGCCTACGAGATCGGGTCCTACAAGGTGCTTATCACCCTGGCCCAGGCGACCGGCGCGAACGACGACGTCTCCGTCCTCGAGATGTCGATGAAGGAGGAGCAGGAGATGGGCGACTGGCTCGGCCAGCACATCCCGGGCTTCGTGCAGGCCTATCTCGGCCAGCAAGCCGCGTGATCACCGCGTCCCGCTGCCCGCGGTGGGCCAGCCGACGAAGGAAGCCTCAGATGGCAGCAAGCC
>CAXUOA010000028.1:13277-16674 GCA_964252625.1 uncultured Acetobacteraceae bacterium
GGCATGCAGGCAACTTACGCAGACTTCGTCCGGATGCCCGCGATGGGGCTCCGGACGAAGTCTGCGTAAGTTGCCTGCATGCCCGATCCCGCATCCCCCCGCGCGCACCACGACATGGGCGGCACACCACGCTTCCTCTGCGAACCGATTGACAGGACGGCCCATGCGCTGACCGGCTTCGACCGCACGGTGGATGCGATACGCGGCATATTGGGCGCCAAGGGCATCATGAGCGTGGACGAACTGCGCCGCGCCATCGAGGCGATCCCGGAAGCGGAATACCACGCGCTCAGCTATTACGAGCGCTGGCTGCGCGCGATCACCGCCCATCTTCTGGCGGCCGGCACCATCGACGAAGCCGAGCTGGAGGCAGCCCTGGAATGCTAGCGCCCGGCACACGGATCCGCGTGCAGGACCGCTGGCCGGAGGCAGGCGGCCCCGTCCACATACGGACGCCGCATTACCTGCGTGGCAGGCCGGGCACGGTGCTTCGCCACCTGGGCGACTTTCCCAACCCCGAGGACCTGGCGTTTGCCCGTTCGGCCCCACGGCGCGCCCTCTATCACGTGCTCTTCGACGGCCGCGCCTTGTGGCCGGATGCCACCGCCGACGAGCTCGTCGTCGAGATCTTCGAGCACTGGTTGGACGTTGCATGAACCTGCTCCACACCGACCCCGCCACGCTGCTGGCGGCCTTGGAAACCGTGCTCACCCGGCGCGGCATCGCCACCCCGGCGGAGATCGCCGCACGGCTGCGCAGCACGGACGAGGCCACCCCCGCGCAGGGCGCCCGTATGGTGGCCCGCGCCTGGACAGACCCTGCCTACCGCGCGCTCATGCTGGCGGACGGCGCCGCCGCCGCCGAGGCCGAAGGCATCCCGATGCGCGGCCTGCCGCCGCTCGGCGTGCTGGAGAACGTGCCCGGCCTGCACCACCTGCTCGTCTGTACCCTGTGCAGCTGCTATCCGCGCGCCGTTCTCGGCTACCCGCCTACCTGGTACAAATCTGCGGCCTATCGCACCCGCGCGGTGCGCGACCCGGCCGGCGTGCTGGCGGAATGGGACACCGTGTTGCCGCCGGGCACGCGGATACGCGTGCTGGACAGCACGGCCGATTACCGGTGGATGGTGCTGCCCTTGCAGCCTGGCGGAACGCAGGGATGGAGCCTGGCGCAGCTCGCCGGTCTTGTGACCGAAGGCGATATGATTGGCGTGACTGTTCCGCGCGTGACGTGATCGGAGAGGAAGGCCAAAGGCTGACGCAGAGAAAGCAAGCAGTCCTTTTTTGAAAAAAAGGACCAAAAAACTTTTGCTTCCCGTCGCATCTGCAGCAGCCGGGTTCCTCCAGACAGATCGAGGCGTCTGAGCCTGCGCAGGAAGCAAAAGTTTTTTGCTTCTTTTTTTCAAAAAAGAAGGCCTTCCTTGCTTGCACAAATGTCAACCGCAGAGCGGGTTGGTATCAAAAGCGCGAAGCACACCGCCCGATCCGATACATGCCCTAAGCTCGCGCTTATGGGGCTCTGCCCCTGGACCCCGCTGAAGACAAGGCCTTAGAACCTTTATCTGAGGGGGGATGTTGGGCGCGACGCCTCGATAATCCTGCCAATCCGCTTGCTTGCCGTCCATATAAGTAAACGAGGTCTGCTTGCAAAAAGGATTCGACCCGGCGCGCCTCGGCCGCATCGCCACCTGGATGGACGACTGGATCGCGTCCGGCCGCCTGACCGGCATGTCCGTCCTCCTCCATCGTCATGGCGAGACCGCCTATCACCATTGCGCCGGCCTGGCCGACCGCGAAGGCCGCGTCGTTATGGCGCGCGACACCGTGGTGCGTATCTATTCCATGACGAAGCCGCTCACTTCGGTGGCGCTGATGATGCTCTATGAGGAAGGCCGCTTTCAGCTCGACGACCCTGTCGCCCGCATCCTGCCGTGCTTCGCCGACATGCGCGTCTATGCCGGCGAGGGCCGCGACCCGGTGCCCGCCGAGCGGCAGATCACCTACCGTGACCTGCTCACCCACACCTCCGGCCTCACCTACGGCTTCATGAACGCCACACCGGTGGACGCGCTGTATCGCGAAGCCGGCGTGGACTTCCAGACCTCGCCGCTTTCGCTTGGCGATCTGGTCGAGAAGGCCGCGACCCTGCCGCTTCTGGCCCAGCCGGGCACACGCTGGAATTACAGCATAGGCACGGATGTCGTGGGCCACCTGGTGGAGCTGCACAGCGGACAGACGTTCGACAGCTTCCTCACCGAGCGCGTCCTGCTGCCGCTCGGCATGACCGACACCGGATTTCAGGTCACCGAGGCGCAGCGCCCCCGTTTCGCCGCCAATTACGGCCGTGGCGAGGACGGGCGCGCCGTGCTTTCCGACGATCCCGCGACCAGCATCTTCCTCACGCGCCGGCTGCCCTCCGGCGGCGGTGGACTCGTCGGCACCGCGCCGGATTACCTGCGCTTCTGCCGCTTCCTGCTCGGCCGCGGCGAACTGGACGGCACCCGGCTGCTCGGCCGCAAGACCCTGGCGCTGATGATGAGCAACCACCTCGACGGCGACATGGCGGCAATGGGCCAGCCGCGCTTCAGCGAAAGCACCTATACCGGCATCGGCTTCGGCCTGGGTTTCTCCGTCATGCTGGACCCGGCGCGTGCGCAGATCGTGGGCACCCCGGGCGAATGCGCGTGGGGCGGCGCCGCCAGCACGGCGTTCTGGGTCGATCCTGTGGAGGACCTGGCCGTGGTGTTCTTTACCCAGCTCTCGCCATCCAGCACGTATCCCGTGCGCCGGGAATTGCGCGTGCTGACCTACGCGGCGCTGGTGGACTGATACCAAACCGTTTTGCGATTGACGATCGGGCAAGGAAGCGAGGCCTTTCTTTTTTTAAGAAATGCAAAAAACTTTTGCTTTCTGCGCAGGCTCAGCGGTCGCGATCAATCCGGAGGCACCAGGCTGCTGCAGCTGCGACGGGAGGCGAAAGTTTTTGTTTTTCTCAAAAAAGGATTGCTTGCTTTCACAGCGTCAGCCGCAAGACTGGTTGGTGTTGGACCAACCCCGCTAGAGACTGACACACGCCCATTCCGGCGTTGCGATTGAGGTTGTGCGTGCGGGACCGGCGATGAGCCGGTTTCAGGCGCGTTCGCAGGCGTCCACGATGGCGTCGTAGTTTTCTTCGGGCGCAGAGCGTGTTCTGGCGCAGGGAGTCCCAGACATTTTCCTTTGGGTTCAGCTCGGGACTGTAGGGTGGCCGGTGCAGAAGGATGATGTTGTCGGGAGTTACACTGGGGGGCTGGACGCGCGTTTTCGACCGCGCGATGCGATTAGTTTGGACGCAAGGCTGCGCGATAGCGTGCACGGCGTTCGGGCGTTGCTGCGCGCTGCGAAACGGAGTCTGGGGC
>CAXUOA010000029.1:0-16382 GCA_964252625.1 uncultured Acetobacteraceae bacterium
CATGTCCCCCCGGCGCACGCGGAAGCCGCGCCCCAGGCGGGAGCCCACGGCTCCGCCGATCTGCGTGTAGCCGGCTTCCAGGCCGCCCGACGCGCCCACCCCGTTGCTGAGCAGCGTCTGGCAAACCACCACCAGGCTGTCGCGCATGGACATTTTGCCGCCATAGAGCGCGTTGGCCTCGATAGGATCCACTGTCCGGCGCGAAGACCAGCGCGCCAGCCCGGCCGCCACAAGCCCCACGCAAAGCCCCCCCACGGCCGGCACCGTCCAGGCCAGCAAGGCCGGCAGCCGCGTCTGTGCGGACAGCCGCGCGCCTGCGGGCAGCCGGTACAGGATCTCGTGCGCCAGCTGCGTGGTCTGGTTCATCGCCACCACGATCAGCCCGGCCACCGCCCCCAGCAGGGAAGCGAGTATGACGAGGAACACCTCGTCGCTGCGCACCAGCGCACGCAGCGACTGCGGGGCCTGCACGGCGATGTCGCTGATGCGGCGACGCTGGCGCGTCTGCAGGGAAGGTGGCGCGGGCGGAGCCAGGTTGGAATGTGGCGGCATGGGACGGGTCCCGGGGCTTTACCACAACCAGGACGTTCTTCCCGGAAGGTGGCGAAAACTTTCTTGCCGGCGTTGGTTAGTGCCTGTGACGTCGAGACAAAAGCAAGGTGCAGGGCGTCTTGCGCAGCACGCTCAGCTGGCGATGATTTCGGAGCAGCGGAGTGGCCTCCTCTGGCCATGAGCACCGGAGCGCAAATCGCCGTCCGATGGCCAGAGCGCGTTTAAAACGGACACTTAAAACCTGTCGGTCGGCAGTCCCAACAGACGGGGGTCTGCAGCCTCGAGCCCCCCAGCGGGGATTGGGGCAGAGCCACAACCTTGCCTGCCCAGTCAGCTTTTCAGGGCCTCCCGGCCTCAGCCCTTCTGCAACAGGCCGCGTGTCTTTCTGACGGCCGCCGCGCAGGACGCGTCGCCCCCGGCATTGAGATCAACGGCTGTCTGCAACGACATCTTGGCTTCCGGCGCACGGTCGCCAACCGCCGTCGCGGGCGGCGCATTCCCGGCCGACGCCGTCTGGACCGCCGTCGGCTTGCCCACGGACTGGTTCCTCACATCCTGGTCGGATGTGGCAACCTGCCGCTCGCGACGGCATCCTTAACCCGCAGGAAAGGATGCGGCTCTGCCCTGAACCAGGCCGGGGTCCAAAGGCCCCGGACCCCCATCTATTCAGAGCCGGCTACAATATGGTTTTAAGGACTTGTCCGCAGCGTATCCCAGGGTTGGCACGCACAAGCGTGCTGCGCACAACGCCCACAATCTCTCACAGGTCAACATCAGGATCGATACCAACCTTGGCCACGTCTCCCAGACCTTCGAACCAGATTCCCCTGCACCGTCCGCTGATCGTGATCGCGGGGCTGCTCGGCAGCATGGCCGTGATTGCCTTCGTCGCGCACACCGGACCACATGGCGGGCAGCCGCCGCCAGCCACGCCGCTCCGCACCGCCGACCTGCTCATGCAGGACGATCCTGACGGCAGCGTCACCGTAACCCAGGCGGGCACGGGACGGCCGGTGGCGACCCTGGAACCCAAGACGAACGCCTTTGTCCGCGTCCTGCTGACCGGGCTGGTGCGGGAGCGGGAGCGCGAGGGCGAGGGCTCACACACCATCCCGTTCCATCTGACGCGCTGGTCGGACGGAAGGCTGACGCTCGACGACAAGGCCACCGGGCGCCTGATCGAACTGGAGGCGTTCGGCCACACCAACGAGGCGGCGTTCGCCCGCCTGCTGGACCTCGGTTCGCCGCCCCCGACCAGGTAATAACCCGCCTTGAAATGACACTTGCGCAAGGAAGCAAGGCCTTCTTTTTTGAAAAAAAGAAGCAAAAAACTTTTACTTCCTGCGCAGGCTCAAATGCCTCGGTTAATCCAAAAGCAGCTGGCTGCTGCAAATGCGACGGGAAGCAAAAGTTTTTTGGTCCTTTTTTTCAAAAAAGGACTGCTTGCTTCCACTGTATCAGCCGCAAGACTGGGCGTCAGCCGCAAGACTGGTTGGTATGACACCGTCTGGCAACGCCGGCGCCGGCCGCGCACGCACCGAAGGCGCCGCGTGGACCACGCCGGAGGCGGCAGCCTTCGCCGCCTGGCTGATCGCCATGGCCACCTGGATCGCCTCCGGCACGCCGCGCAGCATCGGCTCGGCACGGCTCCAGCGCCACGGCCGGGCATGCGGCCAAAGCTTCATGTAGCGCAGACGCGGCCCCGGCCTGGGCGTCAGCAGGATGTCGCCCTTCCCGTCGTCGCGCGCATCCACGGCCACCTGTGCCACCTGCCGCCACGGCACCGACAGGGTCGCGGTCAGCGCCACCCCGTAATCCAGGATGCAGCGCTCGCTGGTCACGGTGTAGCGCGTCGTGCGCGCGATCACCAAGGCATACAGCGCACAGAGGGACAGCAAGACGAGGCTGGTCACCAGCAGCCCCACGCCGCGCCACAGCGTGTTCAGCGGGCTCCACCCGTCCGCCCGGTCGGCCGCGAACTCCCAGATCAGCATCAGCGCGAAATAGCCCGTAACCAGGCGCACGTGCAGCACGTCGCGCGCCACCGCACGCCAATCGGGGCCGCCCCGCCAAAGCAGCGTTTCGCCGGACATCAGCTTGCTCATGGTGCGCTCCCGTATGGCGGATAGGTCAGCGGGTTCGAGCGGTAGAAGAAGCCTGCGGCGTAGTAGGCGTTCAACCGCTCCTCCTCTCGCGCGGTGATCTCGCCGGCCGTGGCGGGCTTCGGAACGTCAGCGAACTGATGTGCCCAGAGCGAGGTCACCCGCACCCGGCGCGACTTCTCCCTGATCTCGGTGTGCAGCAGCGGCACGAGCACGCGCCCGGCCCCGGCGACGGCCTGCAGCTCGACCTCCAGCAGGCGGATGACTTTGCTGCCGCGGTCGATCCAGACGTCGGTGACGCTTCCTATGGCGTTCCACCGCCAGTCGAACACCGCCATTCCGCGCGGGTCGGCATCCTCCCTCTCGACCGACCAGCCGCCCATGTCGCGCAGCGGCTCCATCAGCTTCTCGCCCCGCTCGGTCAGCGCGACGCTGTCCCTCCTCATGACCCACGATCCAGGCCCGATCCCGGCCAGCAGCGGATTGCCCAGCGGGTAGAACGCGGTACCGTCGAACTGGTGCATCGGCCTGGCCTGGGTGGGCGCCTGCTCGTAATGATGCGGCGCCTCCGTCGTGCCGCCCTCGTTGAGGATGTACGTCCGCGTCTGCGCCGCCGGCGGCGGGAAGCCGTCCATGAGCTCGGTGGTGAAAGGCGAGGCCCTGAGCGGGTAGCCCTCCCGCTTGCTCTCACGCTGCAGCCAGAACACCAGGCCCACGAAGAACAGCACGAATACCCAGAAGGCCAGTGTCGGGATGTCGAGCTGGTTGCTTATCTGCCCGAAGACGCCGTAGCGCATGGTGTGCTCCTCAGCCTGGTGGGGGCGCGTCAATGCCGGCGGGTACCGCCGCGGCGGCGGCCGGTCGCAGGCCCGGGTAATCCTTCAGCATGTTGGCGCCGTTCAGCGGCTGCGGCAGGCCGAAATGGCAAGTGGCACAGACCACCAGCCCCTCGCCTGTCTGCGGCCCCGACATGCGCGCCGGGATCACCGGGATGCGCGTCTCGTGTATCAGCGTGCGGCTCTGCGGCAGGATGCCGGCGATGGGCAGCAGGAAGTGGCGGTTCAGGTCCCGCAACATCCGGATCGCGTACCAGCCGTTCCACCGGTAGGGCGAACTCTGGTTCCAGTCCTGGAACGCGCGGGACTGGTGGCAGTAGCCGCAATTGACGCCGATGCCGTCCGACATCTGCATCATCATCTCGTAGATGCGCGTGGTCTCCGGCCAGGAACCGATCGTCCCGCTCGGTATGGCGGTGGTGGAAATCGCCGCGATCGGCTGGTCGTCGAGGAAGTATTCGGCGAACCCGTTATCGGGAAAGAACTTGCGGACCGTGTCGCCGGCTTCCTGCCAGTTGTCCTGGTCGCCGGCCATGCGGTGTTCCGGCTTCGGCGCATCGGGAAACCAGCTCTGCCCAGGCACCGGCTGGCCGCGATGGCAGGTGTAGCACGTCATTCCGGACGGGGCCACGTGGTTGGACCAGTCGGCGTTCAGGTGGCGCGTCATCTGCAGCATGATCCGCGCCACCGCCTTCTGCGGCTTGGCGTCGGACGCCCAGTCGGTGCCCTCATGGCAGAACGCGCAGCCCTGCTTCGGCGAGACCCAGGCGGTGATCGCATATTGCAACCGCATGAACTCCGCCGCACTCACGTCCGTCAGCACCCTGACGTTCTTGTAGGCGGCGGTGGCCGTGGGGCCGCCGGCGGCGGCCGGGGGCAACGGCGGCGGCGCCTTGTTCAGCCTGTAACGCGTGGCCACCGGAACGAACTGGTCGTTCGCCGGATAGGCGATCTCCTCCGAGGTGACCGGCGGCGCGTTCCAGACCGGCACGAACAGGACGAAGGCCGTGGCTGCCAGCAAGCCGGCCGCGGCGATGACGGTCAGGGGTTTCACTGCACGGTATCTCCCGAAGCCGTCGCATAGCCCAGATGCGGCCCCTTGATGCCCAGCGCGCCGGGCGGCGGCGCGGCCGGGATGGGACTGAGCGGCGCGTAATCCGGGGCGATGCCGTGCTCGACGCCCCAGAGATACCAGTTGTCGACCACCGTGCCCGTCATCAGGATGCCGATGCCGCCGGTGAGCGTGGTGAGCAGGGCGAACCAGTAAGCCCATTTATGTATGGAATCGAAGTTCGCGTTGAACCCCATCGTCCAGCGCCAGAACAACGACCCGCGCTCGCTGGCGCTGCCGGGATCGACGATCTCGCGCGTCTCGCGTTCCGAACCGTAGCGCGTCGTCGACAGGATCGTACCCGCATGCATGGTGAACAACATCGTCGATCCATACAGGAAGACGATCGACAGCATGTGGAACGGACAGTAGAACAGATTGCCGTAGCGCACCGAAAACGTCGCCGTCCAGTTCAGATGCGGCACGATTCCGAACGGCACCGCCTCGGACCAGCTCCCGACCAGGATCGGCCGGAAGAAGCCGAGCACGAGGTAGAGCCAGATCGCCGAGGCGAACGCCCAGGCGACATGCGTGCCCATGCCGAGTGCCACCGCCCGGCTGTACATCCGCGCCCACCACAGCAATATCGACGTGGTCAGGAAAAATCCTGCCAGCAGCCACCAGCCGCCGTCGTGCAGCGGCGGCAGGATCGACAGGCCCTGCTTGGCCGAAGGCGGCTCGAGTGCCAGGAACGGCAGCATCTTGATGAAGCGCAGCAGGTTCCAGTCGACCGACGCCCACATGTTCAGCCCGATGATCTCGAACGCGATGAAGCCGCACACGATCGAAAGGATCGCCAGGATCCCCATATGCGTCGGGCCGATCTGCGTCTCTCCCAACCGACCGAGCCAGATGGAATGGCGCGGCTTGAACATCACCCGCCCGCCGGGCAGCGCATTCGGCGGCGGCGGCGGCGGCTCGAACGGAGCGGCCACCTCGATGCTGGTGAACAGCGTGTGGAAGCGTGCCATGTCAGCGAAACCCGCTCGGACCCCAGATGGGGATGTTGAGGAACCAGTCGAACCAGTACGGCCAGCCGCGTGACCAGAACGGCCCGGATATCACGATGCAGATGGCACTCCAGATGCCGGCGTTCAGTGCCAGGAAATAGCCGAGCCGGTGGATGCCGAGCGAGCCGATCGAATAGACGATCGTGTCGCGGAAATAGATGCTCTCCTGTTCCTCGTAGCGCACCGGCTGGCCTTTTTGCGGATGCGCGATCGACAGCACCTCGCCCGCGTGCATCGCCAGCAGGAACGTGGTGGTGAAAAAGCACGTCACCGCAATCATGTGCGCCGGATTGTAGTGGAAATGCAGGTACTGGTAGCCGGTGTTGGACACCCAATCGAGATGGCTCATGATGCCGTAGGGAAAACCGTAGCCCCACGCCCCGAGCAGCACCGGGCGCACGACGACCAGGGTGAAATACGCCAGGATCGCCGCGCCGAACCCGATCGGTATGTGCAGGTCCATGCCGAGCTTGCGGCAGATCTCCACTTCGCGCAGCGCCCATGACACGAACGATACCAGCGCGCACACCGTAATCAGCTGCCATAAGCCGCCCTCGCGCATCGGCGCGAAGCCGAGCCCGTAGCTGATCGGCGGCGGGTTGATCGATATCTTGAACAGCGCCCAGGTCGGGCCGATCGACGCGCCATATATGATGAGCAGCGTGCCGAGCAGCGACGCGATCGCGCCGGTCACCCCGAACAGGCCGACATAGAACGGCCCGAGCCAGAAATCGAACGTGTCCCCGCCCGCCAGAGTGCCGCCGCGCACGCGGTATTTCTGTTCGTAGGACATCATCGACATCGGACCGCTCCATCGCGTGCGCCCCGGACATTCCGCTGCACCGTCCCTCTTGTCAACCTTGGTTGACGCTTCTACTGTCATTAAGACATGACAATCGGTGCCCGATGAAACTCTGCAGGTGGACCAGGTACGTTGCTGCCGCGCTGACGCTGGCAGCGTGCTGCGGCCCGGCGCGGGCCTGGACCGGCAAGGTCAGCTGGCCGACCTACTACCGCGCGGGTCCGGGCCGGAACTACACGGTGCTGGGCGAGCTCGACCGCGGTCAGACGCTGGACGTGCTGTCGTGCAACGGCATCTGGTGCGAAGTGCGGAATGGCAACTCGGTCGGCTACACCGAGCAGGAATGGATACTTCCGCCCGATGCAATGCCGCGCAAGCCGCAGATGCCCGGCCCGCAGGACTGCGTCGACAGCCAGGTTACCGGCTCGGGATACAATGGCGGCCTGGGTTACCGGTTCTGCCCCCGCGGCACCCAGGCGAGCGTGCCGTCTGGCCAGCCCGCACCCGGCTCCGCCAGCCCGGGTGCGAAGTGGTGAGGCGATCGACCGGCGGATGATCGCACAGCCGCGCGCATGAGCCGCCGTGCCGCCGGCTGCGGGACGTTTTCACCGGCCCGCAACGGTGCATCGGCTCAGGCCGTCAGCCCGGCCGCAGGCGGACGCGACGCTCGCGCACTCGGGGACGGAGCGCTGCCGTAACCGCCGGAGGGCGCCGGAAGTGGGTGCGGGCAGCGAGGACGATGCCGCAATGGTGGCGAAGACCGGCTTCGACGTGCCGATGGCGAAAGGACAAGATGGCCCCGGCCCGAAGAACCAGGTCGTGGTCGGGACGCACGCCGCCCGGTTCGAGCAGGCGGCGGCCCGGTCCTGTCGCGAGATGGTCGAGCCAGCCTGCCTGTGTGCCTGCACCCGACGTCGGAACGCAGGGCCACCATCTCACGCCGCGTGCAAGGCGCCCGCCAGCCGTGCGCAGATCGCCCGCGTCAACGCCACCAGCTCGCTCAACGACAGCACGATCATCTCGTCGCTGCCTTCCGAGCGCAGCGTGGCCAGCGTGGTGCTGGTGCCGGCCGCGTTCCACAGGCACACCACCACGGCGGCCTGCGGCATCTGCCGGCTGATGCGGCGCAGCAGATAGCGTATCGCGGACGGGCTGCTGCCCTCCTCCAGCACGGACAGGCAGACCAGGCGTGCGCCGGCGTGCGCGGACGCGGCAGTGTCGGCGGCGTCGCCGCGCCGCGCGCCGAGTACCAGGTTCGTCTCGCAGCGTGCGCCGAAACCGGCTGCCTGGAGAACCTGCATTGCCATGCGGGCACCCAGATCGTCGAGCTGGCCGCGGCCGGGAATGCACAGGACCGTGCCGTCCGTGCGCCAGGCCGGCGGCGGCGGCTCGGCCGGAACGGTGGGAACCGTCCGTTCGCCCAGGGCGGCAACCACGGTGCCGACATGGGCGTGCACCGCTTCCAGCCTGTCGAACGCCAGGGCATCCCGCGAGAGGTCCGCCTGGGCCAGTGCGAGGCCGCGCAGCGCCACGCGGTCGTAGTATTCCACCAGCGAACTCTGGGAGACGGCCTGACGCGCCTGTTCGGTCAGCACGCGCGCGTTGCCTTCCAGCGCACGCTGGTAGAACGTCTCCTCGGCATCCAGCGGCGGGCTGTCACCCAGGATCACCTCCAGGAAGGCCAGGGTTTCGACATGCCGGCCGATCACCACCAGGCAGACGGTCAGCGGGGTGGCGAGCAGCAGTCCCACGGGGCCCCACAGGAACGCCCAGAACGTGGCCGCCACGATGACGGCGATCGGCGACAGGCCCGTGCTGTGACCGTAGATCAGCGGCTCGACCACCTGGCCCATGATCAGTTCGCTGATGACGAACAGCAGCAGCACGATCACCGCCAGCGACCAGCCGGGCGAGACGGCCATCGCCAGAAGCACGGGCGGCGTGGCGGCGATGAAGGTTCCGATGAACGGCACGAAACGCATCATCGCCGCCAAAATGCCCCAGAGTATGGGATTGGGCAGCCCGCTCACCGCCAGGCCGGCGCCGATGAAGGCGCCGAAGCCGGTGTTGATGGCAACCTGGAACAGGAAGAAACGCGAGAGCCGGCCGGCGGCGTCGTTCATCGCCAGTATGGTGCGGTGCAGGTCGTGCCGGCCGACGAGCCGCACCAGGCGGTCGCGCAGATCCTCGCGGAACAGCAGAACGAAGACGACGAAGATCAGCACCACGCCGAGCGTGCCCAGAACGCCGAGCAGCGAAGGCGCCACCGTGCGCACGATCACCAGCGTGGACGGCGCTTCGAAGGCGCTGGCCGGAGCGACCGCGACCGCGACCCTGGCAGACGGTGTGGCCTTGCCCTGGGTGGGCGCAGCCTCCTTTGCACTGCCCAGAATGGAAAGCAGCGAACCCTGCACCTCGCGCGTCATCTGCGGGTCCAAATCCAGCCGCTCGATCTTGTGCTGGATCGTCGCCTGGTAGGCCGGTATGCCTTCCGCCAGCGTGGTCATCTGCCGCCCCACCACCATGCCGATGCTGCCGATGACGGCGAAGGCAAGCAGCACGGCGATGAACACCGGCAGCGTGGCGCCGAGCCTGGCCCGCTGCAGGATGCCCACCAGCGGCGCCAGCACGAAGGCCAGCAACACCGCCAGCACCATCGGCTCCAGCAGGTCCCGTCCGAAATACAGGGCGGCGACAACGACGGCGCCGGCATTGAGGGCGGCCAGGCCGCTGGTGCCCGCGGGTTTGGCCGCCTCGGGAACTGTTTCTGGTTCTGGCATGCACGCGGGTCCCCTGACGGGTGTATCAACTCGCCTTGTGCTTGATCGTTGCGGGGAAACGGCAGATCTTGCCATCGGCGGAGGCCGGACGGCCCGGGCCGACCTGTCGGACCATTCCACGACCGTGCGGAGACGCCTGGCTGCCGGAGCAGGCAGGACAGCGTGGCCTCCTGGCGCCGCCGCAGTTCCGCCGGCCGACATTCCACTGTAGCAAGCGACCGGCGCGCGCAAGCGCCTGGCAGCCACGGAAAAGGCGGAACGACACGATGACCAAGATACTGCTCGTCGAGGATCACGAGGAGCTCTGGGACTTTCTCTCCCGCCGCTTGCGCCGGCACGGCTTCGATGTGGTGCTGGCCCATGACGGCCAGCAGGCGCTGGACCAGGCGGCGGCGGAGGCGCCCGACGTGGTGCTGCTGGACATGGACCTGCCGGTTCTGGATGGCTGGACCGTGGCGCGCCGCATGCGCGCCCACGCGGGGCAGGCGCACACGGCCATAATCGCGCTGACCGCGCATGCCATGGCGGGTGACCGGGCCAAGGCGCTGGAAGCCGGGTGCGACGACTATCATTCCAAGCCGGTGGATTTCCCGGCGCTGCTGCTGCAGATCGACGAGGTGTTGCTGCGGCGGGAAGAGGATTAGGACCGTCCGCGACACGCCACTGCCGGCCAGGATTCCACCAGGCGGTTCGACGCAACGCCGTCCGACCCTGCGCGTAACCACCCGACGAGAGAGGGCAATGGATGACACGCACGCGCGCGCCTGGCGGGCTTAACATCGTAGCCGCCGTGCTGTTGCTTGCCGGCCTTGCGGCAGCCGCCGCCGCTGTGATGTCTGACCGGCACGCAAGGCAGGTCATCGCACAGCAGAACCACATCCTGGTCAGCGCCGAGCAGCTGCTTTCCCAGTTGAAGGACGTGGAGACCGGGGAGCGCGGGTTCGCTCTGACCGGTGAGGAAAATTATCTCGAGCCGTACAATTCCGGTCTGGCGAACGTGCCCACGCTGGCGGCGGCCGTGGGGGCTGGGTCGCAGGGCCACGGCGTCCTGGCGCAGCTGATCACCGCGAAGCTGGCGTTCGCGCACCAGGTCATCGCTGCGCGGCGCAGCGGTGGCACGGATGCGGCGCTGGCGCTGATACGCACCGGGCAGGACAAGGCCTCCATGGACAGGGTGCGGGCACAGGTGTCCGATCTCCAGCAGGACGCTGTCCTGGTACTCGCGCGTGCCGACCGGGAGGATTCGCTGCGTGGGGGTCTGCTGGAGGCGCTGGCCGCCGCCTGCATCCTCGCGTCCTTCGTCACCATCGGTCTGCTCGCCAGGCAGCGGCGGGCGGCGGCGCGCGCCAGTGCGGCGCTGCTGACGAGCGTGATGGACCATGCGCCGGTCGGCCTGGGCTTCCTCGATCCGGACATGCGCCTACGCCTGGTGAACCAGACGCTGGCCGCGATGGGCGAGCGGGCGCTGACGGCCGGCGTCGGAAGCAGCCTGTGGCAGATGGTGCCCGACGCGCGCGAGACGCTGGAGCCGCGGCTGGCCCGGGCGTTGCCGGCCGGGCGGCCGGTGACCGGCGTGGAGGTGACGGCGCGCGGCCGCGCGGACGCGATGCGCCACGAATACGAGTTCAGCTTCTTCCCCCTGCCCGATGCCCAGAAGGGTGCCGGGCTGGTGGTCAGCGACATCACCACGCGCAAGCGCGCCGAACGCCGCCTGCGCGACAGCGAGGAGCGCTACCGGACGCTCATACAGGCGAGCGCCGCGATGGTGTGGACGGCGACGCCGGACGGTGCCTTCACCGGGTTGCAGCGGAGCTGGAACGCGTTCACCGGTCACACGGTCGAGCAGAGCACAGGGCTGGGCTGGCAGGACGCGATACATCCGGAAGACCGCGAGGCGGCGCAGGCCGGCTGGCAGCAGGCCGTGCAGCACGCCCAGACCTACGCGGCGGACTACCGGGTGCGCAACGCCGCCGGCGAGTGGCGCATGATGGACGTGCGCGCTGTGCCGATCATGGACGACGACGAGGTGCGCGAATGGGTGGGCACCCACACCGACATCACCGAGCGGCGCCGCGCCGAAGAGGAGCTGAGCGCCGCCAAGGACACGGCCGAGGCGGCAAACCGCGCCAAAAGCCAGTTCCTCGCCAACATGAGCCACGAACTGCGCACGCCGCTCTCCGCCGTGATCGGCTATGCGGAGATGATCGAGGAGGATCTGGGCGAGCGCGGCGACCAGGCCCTGCTCGGAGATGTGGGCAAGATAAAGTTCAACGCCCGTCACCTGCTCAGCCTGATCAACGACGTGCTCGACCTCTCGAAGGTCGAGGCCGACCGCATGACGACGTTCGCCGAGACGTTCGAGGTCTCTGGGCTGCTGCATGACGTGGCCTCTACCGCGGAGGCACTGGTGCGCCAGAAGGACAACACACTGGTGCTGGAGGCCGTGGGCGACCCGGGCTCCATGCACACCGACCAGGTCAAGCTGCGCCAGTGCCTGTTCAACCTGATCAGCAACGCCGCCAAGTTCAGCCAGAACGGCCGGATCACGCTGCACGCCGAGCGCCAGGGCGATGAGATGGTCTTCAGCGTGGCCGATACCGGAATAGGCATGAGCCAGGAGCAGCTGGACAAGCTGTTCGAGCGGTTCACCCAGGCGGACGCGTCGACCACGCGCAAATTTGGCGGCACAGGGCTTGGTTTAGCGATCACCCGTGCCTTCTGCCGCCTGCTCGGCGGCGATGTGACCGTCACCAGCACGCCAGGTGCCGGTTCGACCTTCATCATACGCATCCCCGCCACCTTGCCGGAGCAGCAGGCGGCGGACGAACCGGCTTTGCCGCAGGAGGGTGCCAACCACCACGTCGTGCTCGTCATCGACGACGACGACGCACAGCGTGACCTGCTGACCCGCTTCCTGGAGCGCGAGGGGTTTGCCGTGCGCTCCGCGCCGGACGGCCGCGCCGGGCTGGAGCTGGCGCGCACCGCGAAACCACGCGCCATCCTGCTGGACGTGATGATGCCGTCGATGGATGGGTGGTCCGTTCTGAGCACGCTGAAGGCCGATCCGGAACTTGCCAAGATACCCGTGGTCATGGTCACCTTTGTCAACGAGCCGGCGCTTGGCGCCTCGCTGGGCGCCGCCGACACCGTGCTGAAACCGGTGCAGTGGGACAGGCTGCGCGCGGTGATGGAGCGGTTCCGCGGCGATGCCGGCGAGATACTGGTCGTCGATGACGATCCCGACGCGCGCCAGCGGCTGCGCACGGTGCTGGAACGCGACGGCTGGACGGTGTGCGAGGCCGGCGACGGCGAGGCGGCGCTGGCCCAGGTGACGCGGGCGATGCCGCAGCTGATCCTGCTGGATTTGACGATGCCTGTCATGGACGGGTTCACGTTCCTGCACGAACTGCGGCTGCGGCCAGGTTGCGCGGACATACCCGTGGTGGTGCTGACGGCGCGCGACCTGGACGCGGGAGAGCGCAAGCGGCTGGCCGGTGCGGACCGTGTGCTGAGCAAGGGGCAGACGAATTTGCGCCAGTTGGCCGGGGAGTTGCGGGCGCTTACGCCGCATGGTGAGGCTTGAGGGCGCGAGGCTTGAGGGGCTGCCTTCAGCCGCCTTTCGCAGAGACGCGCCGCTGCGCCGCCTCCCGTTTGTACGGTGGTCCGGAGCCTTCCAGCTGCGCCCTGGCGCCTCGCATGACGGCGCCGGTGGCGTGTGCCTCTCCCTTTCTGAATGCCGGCCGGTCCATGATCGCCCACCGCCTCGCATCCGCCGGAAGCTGAGGTGGCCGAGACGGACCCGACCGCTTCGCTTCTGACGTTTGCCGCCACTTTCCAGCCGGGCGCCGAAGCCGGCGCGGTGCACCACGTCTTCGATGCCGCCGACGTCTCCAGCCCTGGCGCACAGGCGGCAGGACTTGGCCTGCGCGGTGCGCCGCTGGCCGGCGCCAGCCTTCGCAATGCCAATCTGTCGGGCGCTGACCTGTCCCAGGCGGATCTGTCCAACGCGGCCTGCAGCGGCATCGTGCTCGATGGCGCGCGGCTGGAGCAGGCGGTGTTCCGCGGCACCGACCTTGCGGGCGCCAGCCTCTGCCATGCGGATGCCGGCCAGGCCTGTTTCGCCGACGCGCTGCTCGAGGACGTCCGCCTGTCCGGCGCGCGCCTGCGCTTTGCCGATTTCACCGGCGCCGTCATGGACGGTGCGGACCTGTCGGGCACCGACCTCTGGGGCGCGCAGTTGGTCGACGTGGTTGCGCATCGCGCCAACCTGCGCGCCGTGCTGCTCGACGAGGTGAAGCTTGCGGGTGCGGATTTCACCGGCGCCGACCTGACGGGCGCGCGTCTGAGGCGGGCGGATCTGTCGGGTGCCAAGCTGCGCGGCGCCACGCTGCGCGATGCGGTCCTGGACGGTGCGGTGCTCTCCGGCGTGGATTTTTCCGGCGCCGTGTTGCCCCACATCGTGCTGACCGGCTGCGACATGACCCACGCCAGTTTTGCCGGCGCCTGGCTGGAGCGCACCCGGTTCCGCGCCCATCAGCTGGGCGGCGCCATAGGCGAGGAGGTCTCCGGCGCCTATGCGGCAGCCGTGGAGGGCTACATCGTGCTGGAGCAGAACTTCCGCTCCCTCGGCAACGCGCAGGATGCGAGCTGGGCGTATCGGCGGCGGCGGCGGATGGGCAAGAATTTGCACCGCGCCGAGGCCGCGACCGCCGTTCGCGATGGCACGCCGGCGGAGGCGGCATCGGCCGGAATGCACTGGATCAGCGATCTGGCGGCAGAGTGGCTGTGCGACTACGGGGAAAGCCTGACACGCATCCTGCGTGCGCTCGCCATCGTCTGGGTTGGTTGCTGCGTGGTGTACTGGCTAACCGGCAGCCTGGTGACGCGCGAGGCCGGCCACGGCCATCTCAACATCATCGACTACCTGCTGTTCAGCCTGGATTCGATGACGTCCGTCGGCACAGGCGAGGTGGCGTTGCGGCCGGCCGGCCAGCTAGGCGTGCTTATCTCCAGTCTGCAGACCGTGGCAGGGACGGTGCTGCTGGGGCTGTTCGGGTTCGTGCTTGGCGCGCGGATGCGGAACTGACGGGTTAATGTTAACGGCCCAGATTTCTCACGGGTAGGAAGCATGGGGTTCTGCCCCACAGGCACTCATACCAACCGCCTTGGGCGCTGACCGTCGCCCACTTTCGTATTCCGATTGCGTGGATGCGATCTGGGTCGTCGTTCAGGAAGCGCCAGGCGACCACACAGGTATCCATCCCACACGCCCGCTTGCTGCCAGTCGCGCAACCTCCGCCAGCACGTCACACCTGAGCCGCACCCCATCTCCTGCGGCGGCAGCATCTCCCACTGAATGCCGGTGCGTAACACGAACAGGATACCTGTCAGCGACTTGCGGCTATCAATGCGCCGGGGACCGCCCTTCGGCTTGGCCGCTTCGGCAGGCTGCAAAGGTTTGATGATCAGCCAGAGTGCGTCAGATACAAGAGGAGCAGGCATTGCTCCTTATGAACCAGATCGCACGCGAGTACAACGGCTTTGAAAGGCACTCTAAGTGCCCATGGGGCTCGCCCCCGACAGGCTGAACCGCATCAAACACCTCGAGCATAATACCCCAACCGGCTTGCGTCCTATTCGTCAGCATGGCCGGCTCCTCGTTGCCGGTCACCCATGAACCGAAGAAACGCCGATCCGGGAATCCCTGTCCGACTACTTTCGTGAGTCCGTCCACACCACCTAGCGTGAGTATGGCGTATAATCCAGTCAGCGCTGCGCGACGCCTGTCCACCTGCCGAACAAACCTGAGACAGCATGAGCAGAAACACGCGTCCCAGGCTTCCTGCCCATTCGCTAACGCGCGATCGTTGCAGGAACTCCCTTTTTGCAGATCAGCGGCCTGTCGCCGCGCGGCGCACCGCCAAGCCGGCAGGTCATGAGAACAAGGAGCTTCGACATATGGCAACAGCCAGAGAGGAACAGCCAACTGCGCTGCGCGATCACATCAGCCTCGCCGGTCTGGTGTTCGGTCCCGGACCCGCTGGGCGCTGCGACGATTTCCGGGTTGGCGGTGCCGTCGTTGCGCGCGACGAGGCGGCCGGCCTGTGGCGGATGTGGTATTACTGCCGGGACCGTGCCTACAGCCGCCCAGCGCCGGCAACCCTCGGCAGCGGCAGGATCGCTCTGGCCGTCTCGGACGATGGCATCGGCTGGACGCGCGTGGACGGTCCCGCGGAGTGCGGCGCCGTATTTGCCCCCGCCGATGATCTAGGGCGCTTCGATTGCGGACATGTCGGTCTCACCGACATCACGCGGCGCGACGGGATCTGGCACATGTGGTATTTCGGCGGCAATCACGTGCCTGCGGAAAGCGGACATCAATCAATCGGCACGATGCCGGGTCTCGCGATGCGATGCGGGCTCGCCGTGAGCCGGGACGGCCTGCACTGGCAGCGACCGGACGACGGCAGGCAGCAAGGCGCAGCATCGAGCGGCGCGTTGTTTGAACTGCGCGGCGACGAGCTCTACGCCGCCTGGCCAACCGTCATCGCTCAGGACGCGTACTACCTCCTGCTCTACACGGCGCCAACGTTCGGCATGACCAGCATGCGAACCCGCGCCATGCGTTCTGCCGATGGCCGTATCTGGACGGAAATGCTTGATCCGGTCCTCGTGGGCGGCGCATGCGCGCACGATGCGAAGGGCATGGTGACACGCAGCATCATCGCCAATCCGGTGCCGGGTGGCCGCGCTTGGCTGATGGCCTATACCGGCCTGGACGCGCAGCACGGGCGCACGATCCTGCTTGCGGATTCCGAAGACGGCCTGCACTGGCATCGGCTTTTCGCCAGCCCGGTGCTGGCGCCAGGCGACGCGGCCGGCTGGGACGCAAAGGGCGTCGCCGTCACCCGGATCGTCGCCCGGGATGGCGCGGTCTGGATGTACTATTACGGATTCCGCTCACTCGGCGACGACAACGGCCCGCGCGGGATCGGGCTTGCGACTGCGCCGTTCGACGGTCTCGGGCGTTTCGATCGCTACCCCGGTAGATGAGGCAAGAAAAAAGCCGTTTTTCAAAAAAGGACTGCTTGCTTTTTCAAACCACCCAAAACACCCGATCAGCGCGGAAACAAGCTGGCGCGCGCCATGCCGCCCAGCACGCGCCACCTGCCGCCGACCAGCACCCAGC
>CAXUOA010000030.1:0-2561 GCA_964252625.1 uncultured Acetobacteraceae bacterium
TGCTTGCGGCGTCCGGCGCCGGGCAGGCAGGCGACGAGCCGCGCGGTGTAGGGGTGGCGCGGGTGGCGCAGCACGGCGCCGGCGGCACCCTCCTCCACCAGGCGGCCGGCGTAGAGGACGCCGATGCGGTCGCACATGCGGGCCACCATCGGCAGGTTGTGGCTGATGAGCAGGATGGCGCTGCCCTGCGCGCGGCGCAGTGCGGCCACCAGGTCCAGAATCTCGGCCTCTACCGTGGCGTCCAGGCCGGTCGTGGGCTCGTCCAGCACCAGCAGCGCCGGGTTCTTGGCCAGCGCCATGGCGATCACCACGCGCTGCTGCATGCCGCCGGAGAGCTGGTGCGGGTAGGCGTCCATGACGCGGGACGGCGCCGGGATCTGCACACGCGCCAGCATGGCTTCCGCGCGGCCAGATGCGTCCGGCCCGCCCAGCACGGCAAAGGCCTCCCGCAATTGCGCGCCCACGGTAAGCGTCGGGTTCAGCGCGCGGCTGGGGTCCTGATAGACCATGGACACGCGCGTGGCCCAGAGCCGGCGCAGGCCGGCGGGCGAGAGCGCCATCACGTCCTGGCCGTCGATCCTGACGGCGCCCGCGGTGATGCGGCCGCCGCGCGGCAGCGCGCGCAGGGCGGCAAAGGCGGCGGTGGATTTGCCGCAGCCGGATTCGCCCACCAGCCCCACGCACTCGCCGGCCGCCCCCCCGAGCGAGAGTCCATGCAGGATCGGCGTGGCGCCGTAGGAGACCGAGACACCCTCGAAGCACAAAGCAGGCGGCGTCACTGCAGCGCCTCCTGCACGCCTTCGGCGACCAGGTTGACGCCCACCACGAGCGAGGCGGTGGCCAGTGCCGCGAAGCCGACCGTCCAGCCGTAACCGCCGACGATGAGGCCGTAATTCTCCGCGATGGTAAGGCCCCAATCCGGCGAGGGCGGCTGGATGCCGAAACCCAGGAAGCTGAGCGAGGCCACGGTGAAGATGGCGTAGCCGAGCCGCACCGTCACCTCCACCAAGATAGGCGGCAGGATGTTGGGCAGGATCTCGACGAACATGATGTGCAGCGCGCGCTCGTCACGTAGTTGCGCAGCCGGCACGTAATCCAGCTTGCATTCCGCCAGCACGGCGCTGCGCACCGTGCGCGCGATGATGGGGGTGAAGACGAGCGCTATCACCACCGTCACGTTGAGCGAGGACGGGCCCAGCGCCACCAGCACCACCAACGCCACCACGATGAGCGGCAGGGCCAGGATCACCTCGATCAGACGGCTGAGCAGCGCATCGGTCCAGCCGCCGGCATAGCCGGTGACCAGGCCCAGGAAGGTGCCGCATACCGTGGCCAGCAGCGTGGCCAGAGGTGCCACGGACAGGATCGGCCGCGCGCCGGCGATGATGCGGGAGAAGATGTCCCGCCCGATCTGGTCCGTGCCGAACCAGTGCGCGGCAGAGGGCGGCGCCAGCGCGTTCATCAGGTCGTCCCGGTAGGGGCTCTGCGGTTCCAGCGCCGGGCCGAGCACGGCGCAGACGGCCCAGAACGCCACGATGGCGAGCCCTGCCAGGAAGCCGGGACGCAACAGCCGCCTCACCGGCGCGCCGCCTGGGCACGCGGGTCCAGCGTGGCGATCAGCATGTCCGCGAGTATGGCCGCCATGATGTAGGCCGCACCCACCGTCAGGATGCCGGCCTCCAGCATGGGATAGTCCTTGCCGCGCGCGGCGGTGAGGATGAGGCTGCCGATGCCCTGGTAGCGGAACAGCGTCTCCACCACCACGAGGCCGCCCAGCAGGTAGCTCGTCTGGCTGGCAATGACGGTGACGGTGGGCAGCAGCGCGTTGCGCAGCACGTGGCGCAGGATCACGTCGCGCCACGGCAATCCGCGCAGGCGCGCGGTGCGGGTGTAGTCGGCGTCCAGCGCGTCGACCATGCCGGCCCGCGCGATGCGCGAGATATAGCCGAACAGGATGAGCACGAGCGGCAGTGCCGGCAGTATGAGGTGCCGCGCCTGCTCCGGCCACGCCGTCCCGGCGCGCGTGTTGGCCGAGATCGGCAGCCAGCGCAGCCACACGCCGAACACCAGGATGAGCAGGATGCCGGAGACGAATTCCGGCACCACGGTGAGCGAGAGGCCGCCCAGCGTGATCAGCCTGTCCTGCCAGCGGCCGCGGCACAGGGCGGCCAGGATGCCGGCGCCGATCGAAAGCGGGATGACGATGATCGCGGTGACCGCGGCCAGGGCCACCGACTTGCCCAGCGCGTGCCAGATGAACGGCGCCACCGGGCTGCGGTAGGCGTAGGACTGGCCGGCGCTGCCGTGCAGCAGGCCACCGACCCAGCGCGCGTACATCAGCAGCGGCGGCTGGTCCGTGCCGAGCTGGTGGTTCAGCGCGGCGACGGCGCGTGCATCCGCGAGGGGCCCGAGGATGGAGCGGCCCACGTCGCCCGGGAGGAGCTGGCCGGCGGCGAAGACGACCATGCTCAGCAGGATGAGGGTGAGCGCGCTCAGGGCAGCCCGGCGGGCGAGGGGTTTCATGGAAGGCAAGGAAGGCCTTCTTTTTCGAAAAAAAGAAG
>CAXUOA010000030.1:2661-9814 GCA_964252625.1 uncultured Acetobacteraceae bacterium
AAAAAAGAAGGCCTTGCTTTCTTCGCGCTCAACGCAACGCCGCGTCCTGCAGCCATATCTGCGTGATTCCGCTGACCTCGACCCCGGTGACAGTCGGCCCGGTCGCACACAAATAGTCGTAGAAATACGCGATGATGACAGGCGTCTCCTCAAGCAGCAGGGTCTGTATCTTGCCGGCGGTTGCACGCTGTTCGGACAGGTCCGTGGCGGCGATATAGGACGCGACCAGGCGGTCGTATTCGCGATTGTGGAAACGGGCGGCGTTCCAGGCGCCGTTGCTGACGAACGGGGCGACGAGGGTGACGTTCGGCACGCCGCGGTGGCCGTAATCGGTGATGCCCATCGGGCTGTCCAGCCAGTCCGAGCGGCCGAACTGTGCCGCGCCGTAATAGGTGCCGGGGTCTTCGATGCGCAGTTCCACTCTGATGCCGATCTCGGCGCAGGCGTTCTGCACGAGCACGGCGAAATCGGGAATCTCCTGGACGCGTTCGGTGGTGAGCGTCGTCTCGAACCCGTCCGGGTGGCCGGCCGCCTGCATCAGTGCGCGCGCCTGGGCGAGGTTCCTGGCACGTTGCGGGATGGCCTGGTCGGTGGACGGGTAGATGGGTGCAAAAGGGGAGTCGTTGCCCAGCCGCGAGCGGCCCTGGAACAGGCCGTGGACGATGCCGGGCCGGTCCAGCGTCAGCGCGATCGCCTGGCGGACGCGGCGGTCGGCGGTGGGGCCCTCGTCGCAACGCAAATGCAGCTGGCGGTGCGTGGCGGCGGGGATGTCGATGATGCGCACGTCCGGGTCGCGCAGCAGGCCCTGCGCGCCCTGGACGGAAATCTGCACGATGGCATCCACCTGGTCGTCTTCCAGGGCGAGAACCTGTGGCTGCTGGTCGGCGAAGAAGGAAAACTCCGTGCGTGCGGGCAGTGCCTTGCGGCCCCAGTAGTTTTCGTTGCGTACGAAGCTGGCACCGACTTTCGGCGCGTAATGCTCCAGGCGGAACGGGCCGGTGCCGTTGAAGGTGGTCTCGAAATCACCGGCGTAACTGGCAGGCAGGATGATGGCGTTGTAATTGTCCGACGAGACGTAGAACGCGAAGTTGCCGTTCGGCGCATCGAGCTCGAAGCGCACCGTGAGGTCGTCTATGCGTTTGGTGCCGCCTGGCGACAGGGCGCCGCGCAGGACGGAGAGCGCGTTCGAACCGAGCCTGGGGTCGCAAAGGCGGTCCATGGTGGCCACGACATCGGACGCGGTGAAGCTCTGGCCGTCATGGTATTTCACGCCTGGTCGCAGCGAGAACGTCCACGCGGAGCAATCCGCGTTCGGGTGCCAGGCGGTGGCGAGCGCGGGGCGCAGTATCAGGTCGGAGCCGGCCATCAGCAGGAACTCGCCTGTCTGCTGCAGCATGGCCAGGCCGCCGATCTCGCTGACGGTCATCGGGTCGATCGCGCCGGCGGGCACGTTGGAAGCCACGCGTATTGTGGCGCCCGGGCGGCCGAGCGGGGCGGCGTGCGCCGGCACCGCGGCGAGCAGGCCGATACGCGCGGCGTGGCTGAGGAACTGCCGGCGGCTGAGCCGGCCGGCGCGGTACTCCTCGGTGACGTGGCGTTCGAGCGGGGTCATAAGCGATATGTCGGTATGCTAGCATACCGATCGAGCGCGGCAACGCGTTCGTGCGAAAACGTTGCCGGCCCGCCGGACGTGCCGAATGACACGCATCCTGCCCGCGATCGAAGCCGTTCGGCGCAATGGAGGGGGTGTGATGAAGGGAAGGAAGGCCTTCTTTTTTGAAAAAAAGAAACAAAAAACTTTTGACTCCGCTGTCGCGGACTCTGTCATAAATCCGCTTTCTTTGCTTCCTCCAACGCATACAGCAAATCCGCGGCCACCGAGCGCGTGACGGCAATCTCGTAGGCGTCCGCGCCAACACGGCAAACGCGCAGATCCAGGTGGCCTGCCCGTGTCAGCGCCAGGTCGCCCACCTGGAAGATGTCAGCTGCCAGATCGACCGGGACGACACGCGCGAGGCACTCCCGCACGCCGGCTCCGGACACGTGCCACGCAGCCCACATGTCGCTCTGGTCGGTGACCGCAGCCACACCGTCCAGCGCTTTCGCCAGGCGGGCGGCAAGCCCTGCATCGGCGTCCGCACTGGCGAGGAAGCGTGCAGGCGCCAGGCAGGCGAGCGTGACGGCGCCGGCCAGGACGAATCTGGCCTTGCCCGGCGGTGCCGCGCCGAACTCGCTGTGCAAGGCGTCGTGCAGCCGGGCCCCGTCGCGGAAACCGGCGATGCCGGCGATGCAGCGTGGCGCAACCGGTGCGAGTTCAACCATGGAGCGCGCTGTTCGCGGGATCGTGGAAGACGGGGGACACGATCTCCACGTCCACCGCGGTGCCCTGCAGCGGGCTGACGGCGCGGAAGGCCCGGCCCGCATGCCGCATGCCGCCGTCGAGGAGGGCCATGCCGATCCAGTGACCCAGCGTCGCGGAAAAGGCGACGGAGGTGACGTGGCCGTGGTCGTGGGCGGCAATGGCCTGCGCGCCGGCCGGGATCAGATGGGCGCCGGCCTGCAGGGTGGCGCCCATGCCGCTCGGGCGCAGGCCGACGAGCGCCGGGCGGTCCGGGTCCAGCAAGGCAGGGCGTTGCGAGAGGGCGCGGCCGACGAAGTCCCGCTTCTTCTTGAGCATGCGGCCCAGGCCGAGGTCGGACGCCGTGGTCTGTCCGTTCAGCTCCGCGCCGACGAGATGGCCTTTCTCCAGGCGCAGCACGTTGAGCGCCTCCAGCCCGTACGGCGCCGCACCCGCATCCAGCAGCGCGCTCGCCAGCGCGGCGCCTTGCGAGGCGGGCACCGCCATCTCGTAGGCCAGCTCGCCGGAAAACGAGATGCGGAAGAGGCGGGCGGGGATGACACCGGCTGCCACGGTTTGCGTGATGCCCATGAACGGCAGGCCGGCGTCGCTGATGTCCGTCGCCCTGTCGACGAGTTTGCCGAGTATCTGCCGCGCCTGCGGGCCGGCGAGTGCGAATTGCGCCCACTGGTCGGTGACCGGCTCGATGCAGACATCGAGATCGGGCTTGAGGATCTGCCGGCAAAAATCCAGGTGGCGCAGCACGGCGGTGGCGTTTGCGGTGCTCGTGGTCAGCACGAAGTGCACAGGCGAGAGGCGGGAGACCGTGCCGTCGTCGAAGGCGAAACCGTCCTCGCGCAGCATCAGGCCGTAGCGGGCGCGGCCGGGCGCCAGAGTGGAGACCGTGTTGGCGTAGATGAAATCGAGGAAGGCGGCGGCGTCCGGGCCTTGCACATCTATCTTGCCGAGCGTGCTGACGTCGCAGAACCCGGCTGCCTGGCGCACCATGCGGACTTCGCGGTTGATCGCTTCCTGCAAGGTTTCGCCGCCGTGCGGAAAATGCGTGGCGCGCAGCCATTCGCCGGCCTCGATAAAATGTGCGCCGTGTTGTGCCGCCCAGTCATGCGCCGGCGTGCGCCGCGTGGGGCGGTAATGCGGGCCGCGATGCGCGCCGGCGAGCGCGCCGATGGCCACAGGCGTGTAGGGCGGGCGGAAGACAGTGGTGCCGGTCTGCGCGATGGTGCGGTTTGTCAGCGCCGCGAGGATGGCAAGGCCGGTGACGTTGGAGGTCTTGCCCTGGTCCGTCGCCATGCCGAGCGTGGTGTAGCGCTTGAGGTGCTCGACGGCGGTGAAGCCCTCGCGTGCGGCAAGCGATACGTCGGCGGCCGTCACGTCATTCTGGAAATCCACGAACGCTTTGCCGCGCGTGCCGGTAACCTGCCAGAGCGGTGTGATGGCGTCGGTCTCCGCGCCGGTTTCAACCTGCGTGCCGAGCGCTTCGGCGAGCAGGAACTGGCCGGCGGCGGCGCCTACCGCCTGCATGCCAGGAGGCATCGGGCCGGGTGTGAAGGCGGCAATCTTCTCGGACCAGACAGGCTTGCCGCCGTGCTGGGAGCCGAGATGGACGGCAGGGTTCCAGCCGCCGGATATGGCCAGCAGGTCGCATTCCAGCGTAGTGCCGAGCGCTTGGCCGCCGAGTGCCACGCGCCTGAGGCGCGTGCCGCCCGAAGTGTCGCTGACCGTGGCGTTCGCGAACACCCTGATGCCGTGCGAGGCGGCGAGGTCGCGCACCGCTTCGGGAAGTTCCGGCCGGCTGTCGACCAGGCCCGCAACCTCCACGCCGGCGGCCGCAAGATCGGCGATCGTGCTGGCCGCGTCGTCGTTGTTGCTGAACACCACGGCGCGCATGCCGGGTTTCACCGCGAAGCGGTTGAGGTACGCACGCACGGCGCCGGCAAGCATGACGCCCGGCATGTCGTTGCCGCCGAACACCAGCGGCCGCTCGATGGCGCCGGTGGCAAGCACGGCGCGCGGCGCCACGATGCGCCACAGCCGTTGCCGCGGAAGATCCCCGGTGAGTGCGAGATGATCGGCAACCCGCTCGATTGCGGCATAGGTTCCGCCGTCATACACGCCGGTGACGGTGGTGCGCGTAAGTATGCGGACGTTGTGGGCCGCGCGCAGCTCGGCTTCGGTGTCCGCCAGCCACACACTGGCGGGCCTGCCCGCGATGCTGAGACGGTCCGCAAGCAGGCGGCCGCCCAGCGCGAAATCCTGTTCGGCCAGTATGACGCGATCGCCGGCGCGCGCGGCGTGCAGGGCAGCCGAGAGCCCTGCAGGACCCGCGCCAATGACGAGCAGATCCGCGAACACCGATTGCTTGTCGTAAGTATCCGGATCGGGCAGGCCGGAAGCACGGCCCAGGCCCGCGGCGCGGCGTATCAGCGGCTCATACACGCGCTCCCAGAACGCGGCGGGCCACATGAAGGTCTTGTAGTAGAACCCCGCGGCAAAGATCGGCCCCAGCGCGCCGGTGACGGACATGAGGTCAAAGCCGAGGCTGGGAAAGCGGTTCTGGCTACGGCTTGACAGGCCCTCAAAGATTTCCGCCACCGTGGCCCGGGTGTTCGGCTCGCGCGCCGCGCCTTCGCGCAGCTCCACCAGCGCGTTCGGCTCCTCCGGCCCTGCGGAGAGGATGCCGCGCGGCCGGTGGTATTTGAACGAGCGGCCGACAAGACGCACGCCGTTGGCGAGCAGCGCGGACGCCAGCGTGTCGCCCGCATAGCCGGTGAGCGCCGCGCCATCGAAGCTGAAGCGGACGGGGCGCGTGCGGTCGATCAAGCCGCCGTCTGCGGTGCGGAACGCCTGCATCAGGCGGTCTGCACGGACAGGATTGCGTGGCTGCGGGTGTCGCGTTCCACGCGCAGGACCTGCCGGCAGGCAGCCTCGTGATACCAGAACTCGCTGTGCGGGCCAGCGGGATTGTCACGCAGGTACACGTAGTCCACCCAGGCGGATGGCTCGGCGTTGCTGCCGGGGCGGTTGAGCGTTGCGTCGCCGTGGTAGATGAACTCGGCGATGCTGCGGTTGCCGCAGAAGGGGCAGGTTAGGCGCAAGGCAAGGAAGGCCTTCTTTTTTGCAAAAAAGAAGCAAAAAACTTTTGCTCCTGGCGCCTGCACCACGGCGCGCCCTGGTCCTGCAAATACGCGCTCTGGCAGAACCAAACACGGCCTCGGGGCAGGCGGAGGAGTAAAAGTCTTTTGCTTCTTTTCTTCAGAAAAGAAGGCCTTCCTTCGTCCCTCAATGCAACACCATATTCGTCCCACCGCCCGTCTCGTCCAGCAGCCGCCCCGTGGCAAACCGGTCCAGCCGATACGCACGCGCCACCGCATGCGGCTCGTCGCGCGCCATCAGATGCGCCAGGCACAGCCCGGCCGCCGGCGTGGCCTTGAAGCCGCCGATGCACCAGCCGGCATTCAGGTACAGCCCCTCGACGGGCGTGCGGTCGATGATCGGGCTGCCGTCCATCGTCATGTCCATGATGCCGCCCCAGCTGCGCAGCATGCGCAGGCGGCCGAGCGCCGGCATCAGCGCCATGGCTTCCTCGCAGGTGTCTTCCACGGATGGCAGGTTGCCGCGCTGCGCATACGAATTGTAGCCGTCCACGCTGGCGCCGAACACCAAACCGCCTTTGTCCGACTGGCTGATGTAGAAATGGCCGGCACCGAAGGTGATCACCGAATGCAGCAGCGGCTTGATGCCTTCGCTGACAAAGGCGGTCAGCACATGGCTCTCGATCGGCAGGCGCAGGCCGGCCATGGCGGCCACGCGCGAGGAATTGCCGGCAACCGAGAGACCGATCTTGCGGGCGGCGATGAAGCCGCGCGAAGTCTCCGCACCCAGCACGCGGCCGCTTTCGATGCGCAGGCCGGTGAGTTCACAGTTCTGCAGGATGTCCACGCCCAGCCTGTCGGCGGCGCGTGCGTAGCCCCAGGCGACCGCATCATGGCGCACCGTGCCGCCGCGCTGCTGCAGCAGGCCGCCCATGATGGGGAAGCGCGCGTTGTCGAAATCCAGGAACGGGTGGCGGGCGCGTATCTCGTCGCGGGTCAGGAGTTCGGCGTGCACGCCGTGCAGGTGCATGGCGTTGCCGCGGCGTATGGCGGCGTCACGCTGGCCGTCCGAGTGGAACAGGTTCAGCACGCCGCGCTGGCTGACCATGGCGTTGTAGTTGATGTCCTGTTCCAGGCCTTCCCACAATTTCAACGAGGTTTCGTAGAACGGGATGTTGCCGGGAAGCAGGTAGTTGGAGCGCACGATGGTGGTGTTGCGGCCGACATTGCCTGAGCCCACGAGCGATTTCTCGATCACCGCGATGTTGTGCAGGCCGTGACGGCTGGCGAGGTAATACGCGCAGGCCAGGCCGTGGCCGCCGCCGCCCACCACGATCGCGTCGTATTCCGCGCGCGGCTCGGGGTTGCGCCATTGCGGCTTCCAGCCGGTCTGGCCGGCCATCGCCTGCGCCAGGACGGAGCGGATGGAGAACTTCATGCGTCGGCCAGGACCGGCACCTGCCAGCCTTGCGAGGCACGCCAGTCGGCGGGCAACCCGGCGAAGCGGTCCAGGCCAAGCTTGGAGAGGTCGGCGAAGCTGCAGGCGCCGGTGGTGACCAGGTCGGCGATGGCACGGCCGCTGGCCGGCGACAGGCCGAAGCCCACGCTGGACATGGTGGCCACCGTCACGTTGCCCGGCGCGCTCAGCCGCGCCAGCACGGGGCGGCCGTCCGGCGTGTTCTCGATGATGCCGGCCCAGCTG
>CAXUOA010000030.1:9824-16037 GCA_964252625.1 uncultured Acetobacteraceae bacterium
GGAACAAAGTGGCGAGCCGGCCGGCGAGGTTGCGCAGCAGCGGCGTGGCGGGCCGCGCTGGCTGGTCGTAGGCGGCGCTGTCCAGCCACTCGTGCGGGCCGCCGCCATAGGCCAGGTTGCCGCGCAGCGTCTGCCTGCCGTACAGGCCGTTGCCGTCCACCCCGCCGATGTTCATGACCGGCAGCGGTTCCGTCACGATCATCTCCGCGCGCGCGGAAGCCAGCGGAAGACGGTGGCCAAGCTGCGCCACCAGCGGCGCCGTGTGCGGGCCGGCGGCGATCACCACCGCGTCGCAGCCGAAGCGGCGGCCACCCACATGCAATTCGCTCACCTGGCCGCCCCGGGTGCTGAAGCCGTCCACGCCGGAGTGCTGGTGGATCTGCCCGCCAAGGTCCTGCAGCGCCCAGGCATAAGCCTGCACGGTGCGTTGCGGGTTCGCATGGCCGCCGAAGTGGAAGTACTGCGCGGACAGCGCGTTCTCGCCGGCCAGCGGCACCAGCGCGCGCAGCTGACGGTTGTCGAGTTCCTCCGACGGATAGCCCATCGCCGCGCACACCGATGCCATGTGCCGGTAGCGCGCTTCCTCTCCGGCGTTGAGGTTCACGATGATGCGTTCGCGGCGATACTCGGTGGGGTAGCCGAGCAATGCGTCCATCTGCGGCCACAGGCGCTGCTCCTCATGGAACAGCGGGCTCTGGTAATGCGTGGCTCCGCCGCCATTGCGCCCCGAAGCTTCCCAGCCGACAACGAAGCGCTCGAACACGCTGACCGAGTGGCCGGCGCGCGCCAGCCACCAGGCGGCGCTGAGGCCGGTGACGCCGCCGCCGATGACGGCGACCTGCGCGCCCGCTGCTTTCGCATTCGTCATGCGTGCATGTTCCCGCCACGGCCGGCTGCCAGGAAGGCGGCCTCGCGTTCGGTGCCGATGATGTCGTACGGCACCCATTGGGCGCGTATGCCGAACCACACGTCCCATTGCGTGCGCATCTCCGCCGTCTCGGCATCGTCCGCCAGCACGGACAGGGCCAAAGGGCGGACAGGGGCGCGATAGCTGGCAAGCGGGATGTCCGCCGGGGACTGGCCGGAGGCGACCGCCAGCATCAGCGCGATCTGCTCGCGGCAGCGGCGGCCCTGGCAATGGCCCATGCCGGCGCGGGTGAGGCGCTTGACCTGGTCCGGGTTGAACGGGCCGTCCCGCAGCAGGCTGGCGGCGTTTCGGGCGGTCTGGCAGGCGGATGCCCAGCCGAGATAGCGCGGCGGCTGGATGCCCAGGAGCTCCGCGCGGGTGACCTCCTCGCACAGGCAGGCTGGTGTCGCGGTGTCGCCGGCAGTCAGAAGCGCGCGCATCCAGGCCAGGCGGTAGCTGGTAACCGCGTCAGGGCCGGGCGGAGTGGCCACGCACGACACGGTCCCGTCGCAGACATCCCGTGCTGCAGGCGGGATCGCCGAAGCCGGAAACGCTTCAGGCAAAAGCGCGTGTTCCCGCAGCCAGGCGGTGACCGCTTGCACGGTGCTCCGCGCGCGTGCGGTCACGTCAGCGCCAAGCCCGGCACAATCGCCGGCGCAGAAGATGCCGGGCAGTGACGTGGCGCCGTCCGCCGCGGTGAGCGGCACGTGGCCGCCCAGCTCGCCGCGATAGGCCAGGCGGCAGCCGAGCACGCCGGCAAGCTCGATGGCGGGCACGGCGCCGATGGCGAGGCAGATGGTGTCGCAGTCCAGGCGCTCCGGCGCGTCGGTGCCCGCGCGTTGCACGATCGCCGCGGCCACGCCCATCGCACCGGGCTCGGCACGCAGGATCGTGGTGCCGGTCAACACGGGCACGCCGCGCGCGGCAAGCAGCGCCGTGTCCGCCTGTGAATCGGGCAGCACCTCAACCAGCGCCGCCACTTCCAGCCCACGGTCCAGGGCAATCTGCGCGGTGGCCACGGCAAGCGTGCCGGAGCCGAGTATGACAAGGCGCTTGCCGCCGAACGCGTCGTAGCGCGTGAGCAGGCTGTGCAGGCCCTGCGCGCCCATCACGCCGGGCAAGTCGATGCCGGGAAAGCCTAGCACCAGGTCCCGCGCGCCGGTGGCCAGGATCAGCGCGCCGAAGCCGCACATCCAGGAACGCTTGCCGTCGGTCAGCCCGACCACGCGATGGGGCAGCGCCTGCAAGGCGGGACCGTTGGCAAAGGCGCCCCAGGCGGTGATGCCGAGCCGCAAATCCACGCCGGCGTCGAACGCCGCTTCCAGCGCGGGCGTCGCGGCCACCAGCCGCTCCACCATGCGCGCCGCTTCCTGCACGCCAGCGTTCATGTGCTGGCCGTAGAACAGCGGCACGTCGATGCCCATGAGCGAGAGCGGCACCGGGTTCTCGTCGACGAGGACGACGCGCACGCCCAGGCGCGCGGCCTCGATGGCGGCCGCCAAACCGGCGGGGCCGCCGCCGACCACCAGCAGGTCGGCATGCTCCTCGGGGGCGGCGAACTTGCCGTCCACCGCCCAGGGATCGCCCGGCGGATCGACCGGCACAGGCGGAACCATGGTGTCCATCAGACCGCCTCCAGCGCCTGGCGAAGGTCTTCCACCAGGTCGTCCACATGTTCCACACCCACGGAGATACGCAGCGAGTCCGCGTCTATGCCCACCTCCAGCCGGCGCCCGGCCGGCACGTTGAAATGCGTGGTGGTGGCGGGGTGGCAGATCAGCGTCTCCGTGCCGCCGAGGCTGACCGCCATGTGTATCACCCGCAAGCGGTCCAGCATGCGGAACGCCGCCGGCTCGCCGCCGCGTATCTTGAAGGTGAAGGTGGAACCCGCACCCTGGCACTGCCGGGCGAACACGGCGTGGGCGCGGCTGCCGGGTTGCGTGAAGCCGATGTAGTTCACCGCCGCCACCGCCGGATGGTTGAGCAGGAATTCGGCAATCGCGCGGGCGTTCTGCCCGGCGCGTTCGGTGCGCAGGTGCATCGTCTCCAGCGAGCGCAGCACCATCCAGCTGGTATGCGCATCGAGCTGGCTGCCGAGCAGGGTGCGCAACTGCTTCAGCGTGTGTATGGGGCCGGCGGCACCGCTGACGCCGCCCGCCAGAAGATCGCTGTGCCCGCCAGCGTATTTCGTCAGCGACGTCATGCACAGATCGGCGCCGTGGGCCAGCGGGTTCTGCTGGAACGGGCCAAGAAAGGTGTTGTCGACCACGACGAACGGCCGGTGGCCCTGCTGCGCGCCGATCTCGTCGGCCACGGACGCGATCAGCGCGATGTCGGCGATGCCGCTGGTGGGGTTGGCCGGCGTCTCCACCATCACCAGGCCCACGCGGCCCCCCGCTTGCGCAACATGCGCGATGGCGGCCTGCGCGGCCGTGCGTATGGCCCCGGCATCCAGCGCGTCCGTGATGCCGAACGGCGTGATGCCGAACTTGCTCAGATGCGTGTAGAGCAGGCCGTCAGTGCCGCCATACACCGGCCTGGTGTGCAGAATTGCGTCGCCCGGCAGCAAAAAGGCCTGGGTTATCGCGTTGATCGCCGCCATGCCGCAGTTGAACACAACCGCGTCTTCGGCGCCGTCCAGCACCGCCAGGCGGGCCTGCAGCATGGCCGCGTTCGGATGGTCCAGCCGTGCATAGATGTAGTTGGGCTCAGCAGGTTTGCCCTCCGCAGGCGCGCTGACGAAATACGCGGCGTGCACGTCTTTGGCATGCTGCGCACTGCGGTAGCTGAACGTCGACGTCGCAAACAGCGGCGGCTTCACCGAACCGTGGTGGTCCGCCGCGTCATACCCCGCGGCCACCGTCAGCGTGTTGCGGTGCAGCCCGATCCGGTCCGCCATCTCAGCCCATCTGCTCCAGCGCGCCGCAGGCCTGGCGCTCGTACCAGTCGACGAAGCGTATCACCAGCGACTCGGCTTCCTTGCAGTAAGGGCCCGGCACGTAGCCGGCGGAGTTCACACCCTTCTGGTTGTTCTCCACCAGCTCGATGTCCTGCAGATTCGTTGTCAGCCACAGTGAGACCAGGCTTTCGACGTGGTAGTCCACGCCCTCCACCGCATCTTTGTGCACGAACCACTTGGCCGTCACGATCGTCTCCTGCGGCCCGCTCGGCTCGGCGGTGAACATGAACACGTGGTCCGCCACCGCGTGGCAGAACGCGTTCGGCTCGCTGGCCCAGCGCACGGAGCCCACGTCGCCGGCCTCGTGCTCCACCATAAGCCGGCGTACCGCGTGCTTGCCGTCCGTGGTCATGGAGACCACGCCCGCGTTCAGCGGAAACCGTATCGCCTGCCACCAATCGCCCATCGTGGGGCCGATCGGCAGGCCGGCGTTTGTCATGCGGGCGTTGAAACGGTCGGTGTAGCCCTCCTCGTCGGAGTCGAAATGCGCGCGCACCTCGGCGGGGAAGGTCAGCGCCAGGTCGGGATGGCGGGCCGTGCAATGGTAGCACTCGCGCGCGTTCTCCATCACCAGCTTCCAGTTGCCGCGCTCCACGAACACATGCTCATGCGCCAGCTTGGCGTGCGCCAGGTCGTGCGGGGCGAGCAGCGGCGCCAGGCCGTCGGCGAAGGCGTCGAACGCCGGCGGTTCCTCGGCCAGGCAGACATAGATGACCCCGGCGACGCAGCGCACGTGGATCGGCAGCAGAGGATGCGCGTCGGGATCGAAATCCGCCTGCATGCGGCGCGCCTTTGTCAGCTTGCCGGTGAGGTCGTACGTCCATTGGTGATACGGACAGACCAGCACCTGCCGCTGGCTGCGGCCGGGCGGGCACACCATGGCGCCGCGGTGGCGGCAGGAATTGTGGAACCCGCGTATCTCGCCCGAACGGTCCCGCAGCACCACGATCGGCGAGGTGCCGACGCTGAGCGCCATCGCCGCCCCCGGCTGCGGCAGTTCGGCTTCCAGGCCCACGAGCACCCACTGGCGCCAGAAGATGGCGCGCATGTCGAAATCGAACGCCTCGCCGTCCGAGTACAGCGCCTGCGGCAGCGCGTGGCCGGGGCGGCGGGAGTGCAGCAACTGACGCACGCGGCTGTAATCTTGCATGGCGATACGATGCCATGGGTCAGGCTCTGGCGGATAATGCCTTATCGGCATCGGGGCATCAGGAAGGAAGCAAGGCCTTCTTTTTTGCAAAAAAGAAGCAAAAAACTTTTGCTCCCTGTCGGCGAACGCTTCAGCAGCCGCCGACAGGGAGTAAAAGTTTTTTGGTCCTTTTTTTCAAAAAAGGACTGCTTTCTTCCTTCCTCCCCGCCCCGTATGTTCCCCCGCCATGGTCACCTTCGACAGGCGATGGCTGCCGCTCAACGCGCTACGCGCCTTCGACGCCGTCGGCCGCAACCTCAGCTTCACCGCCGCGGCCAGCACGTTGGGTGTCTCGCAGAGTGCGGTCAGCCGCCATGTGATCGGCCTGGAAGCGCTGCTCGGCCTGCCGCTGTTCGAACGCCGCCCGCAATCCCTGGCGCTGACCAAGGCCGGCACTGCGCTGCTGCCGATCGTGCGCGGGTCCTTCGACCGCATCGAGCAGGCGCTGAACGACGTGGTGCGCGATGGCGGCGGCGTGCGCACACTGCGGCTGCAGCTGCCGCCCTCCTTCGCGCAGAAACTGGCCCTGCCGATCCTGCAGGGCTTCCGGCGGGAGTTTCCGGACATCTTCGTCGATTTCTCCAGCCTGGGATGGACCGGGGCGCCGCGCACGGAGACCGACGCGGCAGTGATCTATGACCGGCGCACGACCGGCGTTGCCGTCTCCGACCTGCTGTGGATGTCGCGCGTGACGCCCGGATGCAGCCCCAGCCTGGCGGCGTCCCAGGCCGGCAAGCCGCTGGCGCAGTTCGTGGCCGACAACGAGCTGCTGCACGTGAAGCTGGAGGGCGAGCCGCCGGGGCTGATCTGGGAGGGGTTCTCCCGGCATTTCGATCTCGGCATGCAGACCAGCCGCGGCCTGGCGTTCGACACCGCGGTGCTGGCGGCACAATACGCCGCCGGCGGCGAGGGCGTGGTGCTGCTGGACGTGGATCTGTTCGCCCACGACATCGCGGCCGGCGTGCTGGTCACGCCATTCACCGAGACCTTCGAGGACGGCTACGGCTATTTCCTGAACATGGCGGCGGAGGACCTGGCCGACCCGGTGATCTCCGTGTTCCGCGCCTGGATGATACGGAATTTCGCGCGCGGCGAAAAGTGAGCAGGAAGCAAGCCGCCGTCCCGGTGTCCGATGCGGGCAGCGCGGCCAGGCTCACC
>CAXUOA010000030.1:16047-16372 GCA_964252625.1 uncultured Acetobacteraceae bacterium
GCGCCCCGGGGAGCCTGGCCGCGCTGCCGATGTACCACCTGCCGGAGTTGCAGGCGGCGCATGAGGCGCGGGGGGCCGCCATCGCGGCGCGCCTGCGGGACCGGGGCGTGGCGGCGCCAGACGCCCTGTCCCGCGGCACCGACCTCGCTGCGGTGTGGACCGACGCCCGGCTGCTGCTGGGGCAGACTTGCGGCTATCCGCTGGTGACCAGCCTGGCCGGCAAGGTCGCCATGGTCGCCACCCCGGCCTATCTGGCCGAGGGCTGCGACGGCGCGTTCTACCGCAGCGCCATACTCGTCCGCGCCACCGATACCGCCCGCGGCCT
>CAXUOA010000031.1:0-15072 GCA_964252625.1 uncultured Acetobacteraceae bacterium
GCCCCGGCGGGGTCTAGGGGCAGAGCCCCCGGCGTGTCGTCCCTACCTCACTCAGCCGCCCGCGTAATCTGCGGCACGGCGTCCTTCAACACGCTACGCTGCTGGTCACGCCCAGCCGCCACGGCCTTCAGACGGTTCATCACCGCGCCGGTGCCCGCGGGAATCAGGCGCCCGACGATCACGTTCTCCTTCAGTCCGGTGAGCTGGTCCGTCTTGCCGGCGGTCGCCGCCTCGGTCAGCACGCGCGTCGTCTCCTGGAAGGAGGCGGCACTGATGAAGCTGTGCGTCTGCAGGCTGGCCTTGGTGATGCCTTGCAGCACCGGCATTGCGGTTGCCGGACGCTCGTCGGCTTTCAGCCGCTTCACGTTCTCCGCGTCCACTTCCATGCGGTCCACCTGCTCGCCCGTGAGGTACGTGGTGTCGCCCGGCTCCATGATCTCCACCTTCTGCAGCATCTGGCGGACGATGACCTCGATGTGCTTGTCGTTGATCTTCACGCCCTGCAGCCGGTAGACGTCCTGGATCTCGTTGACCAGGTAGTCGGACAGCGCTTCGACGCCCAGCACCTTGAGGATGTCGTGCGGCACCCGCGGGCCGTCCACCAGCGGGTCGCCACGCAGCACGAAGTCGCCTTCCTGCACCGAGACGTGCTTGCCCTTGGGGACCAGGTACTCGGTCTCCTCGGTCGTCTCGTCGTTCTTCACGATGATTCGGCGCTTGGCCTTGTAGTCCTTGCCGAACTCCACGCGGCCGTCGTTCTCCGCGATGATCGCGTGGTCCTTCGGACGCCGCGCCTCGAACAGCTCGGCCACGCGCGGCAGACCGCCGGTGATGTCGCGTGTCTTGCTGCCTTCGCGCGGGATACGCGCCAGCACGTCACCGGCATGCAGCGTGGCGCCGTTCTCCACCGACAGGATCGAATCCGGGGAGAGGAAATAGCGCGCATCGGTGCCGTTCGGCAGCTTGATGACTTCGCCGCGGGCGTCCTTGAGCTGCAGGCGCGGGCGCAGATCGACACCCTTGGCCGTCTGCTTGTAGTCCACCACCACCTTGGAGGTCAGGCCGGTCACTTCGTCCATCCGCTCGACGAGCGTGATGCCTTCGATAAGGTCCAGGTACTCCACCTGGCCAGCGAGTTCGGTCAGGATCGGCAGGGTGTAGGGGTCCCATTCGGCCAGCTTCTGCTGACGTGCGACGGCCATGCCGTCATCGGCCAGCAGCCGCGCGCCGTAAGGCACGCGGAAGCGGGCGCGCTCGCGCTGCTTGTCGTCCACCAGCACGATCTCGCAGTTACGCGACATCACCACCGGCACGCCCTGGCTGTTGGTCACCACGTTGCGGTTGCGCACGGTCACCGTGCCCTCATGCGAGGCCTCCACGCTGGATTGCTCCGCACCACGCTGGGCGGCGCCGCCGATGTGGAACGTACGCATGGTCAGCTGTGTACCCGGCTCACCGATAGACTGCGCGGCAATCACGCCGACCGCCTCACCGATGTTGACCGGCGTGCCACGCGCGAGGTCACGCCCGTAACAGCGTGCGCAGACGCCGATCTGGCTCTCGCAGGTCAGCACGGAGCGGATCTTCATCACTTCCACGCCGGCGCGCTCGATCTGCTCGGCTTCCGTCTCCTCGATCAGCGTGTTGCGCGCCACCAGCACCTTGTTGGTGGCCGGGTCCGGCACGTCCTCGGACGTGGTGCGGCCCAGGATCCGCTCGGACAGCGAGCTGACGATGTCTCCGCCGTCCATGACGGGGCGCACGGTCAGGCCGCGCTCGGAGCCACAATCCACTTCGACGATGATGCAGTCCTGCGCCACGTCCACCAGGCGGCGTGTCAGGTAGCCGGAGTTCGCCGTCTTCAGCGCCGTGTCCGCCAGGCCCTTGCGGGCGCCGTGGGTGGAGTTGAAGTATTCGAGGACGGTCAGGCCCTCCTTGAAGTTGGCGATGATCGGTTGCTCAATGATCTCGCCGGACGGCTTGGCCATCAGACCGCGCATGCCGGCCAGCTGGCGCATCTGCGCCGGCGACCCGCGTGCACCGGAGTGGCTCATCATCCAGACGCTGTTCGTCTGCAGACCCACTTCCTGCTTGCTGATTTCCTTCATCATCGCGCCCGCCACGGAATCCGTGCAGCGCGACCAGGCGTCCACCACCTTGTTGTAACGCTCGCCGGCGGTGATCAGGCCGTCCTGATACTGCTGCTCGAATTCCTTGACTTCGGTCTGTGTCTTCAGGATCAGCTCGGGCTTCTCCTTCGGGATGATCAGGTCATCCTTGCCGAACGAGATGCCGGCCTTTGCCGCCTGCTGGAAGCCAAGTCCCATCAGCCGGTCTGCGAAGATCACGCATTCCTTCTGGCCGCAATGGCGGTACACCGCGTCGATCACGTCAGAGACGTTCTTCTTGGTCAGCTGCTTGTTGAGCAGCGAGAACGGCACGTTCTGGTGTTTCGGCAGGATCTGCGCGATCAGCATGCGGCCAGGTGTGGTCACCACGATCTGGCGGCGGCGGGAACCGTCTGGCTCGATCAGTTCCATGCGCGCCCGGATCTTGTCGTGCAGCTTGATTGCCTTCGCCTGCAGCGCGAACTCGATTTCGCCGATCGTGCCGAATGCCGGACACTCGTTTGCCTCCGCCACACGGAAATCCGCGGTCTCCAGCGACAGGTAATACAGACCGAGCACAATATCCTGGCTCGGCACGATGATCGGCTTGCCGTTCGCCGGGCTGAGAATGTTGTTGGTGGACATCATCAGCACGCGTGCTTCCAACTGCGCTTCCAGGCTCAGCGGCACGTGCACCGCCATCTGGTCGCCGTCGAAATCCGCGTTGAACGCGGTGCACACCAGCGGATGGAGCTGGATTGCCTTGCCTTCGATCAGCACCGGCTCGAACGCCTGGATGCCCAGCCGGTGCAGCGTCGGCGCCCGGTTCAGCATCACCGGATGCTCGCGGATAACCTCCTCGAGGATGTCCCAAACCTCGGGACGCTCCTTTTCCACCATGCGCTTGGCGGCCTTGATGGTCGTCGCGTGGCCATACTTCTCGAGCTTCGAATAGATGAACGGCTTGAACAGCTCGAGCGCCATCTTCTTCGGCAAGCCGCACTGATGCAGCTTCAGCTCCGGCCCCACCACGATCACCGAACGGCCGGAATAGTCCACGCGCTTGCCCAGCAGGTTCTGCCGGAAGCGGCCCTGCTTGCCCTTCAGCATGTCGGATAGGGATTTCAGCGGACGCTTGTTGGCGCCGGTGATGGCACGGCCGCGGCGGCCATTGTCGAACAGCGCGTCCACCGATTCCTGCAACATGCGCTTCTCGTTGCGCACGATGATGTCCGGCGCGCGCAACTCGATCAGCCGCTTGAGGCGGTTGTTGCGGTTGATGACGCGGCGGTACAGGTCGTTCAGGTCCGACGTCGCGAACCGGCCGCCGTCCAGCGGCACCAGCGGGCGCAGCTCTGGCGGGATCACCGGGACGACGTCGAGGATCATCCACTCGGGCTTGGAGCCGCTCTCGCTGAACGCCTCGATCAGCTTGAGGCGCTTGACGAGCTTCTTGCGCTTCGCCTCGGAGGTCGTCTCCTTGAGGTCGGCGCGCAGCTGCACCTTCTCGCCGTCGGTGTCGATCTCCTTCAGCACCGACTTGATCGCCTCGGCGCCGATGCCGTAGGTGAAGTCGTCGCCGAACTCGTCCTGCTTGTCGAGGAGCTGGTCCTCGGTCAGCAGCTGGTGGCGCTTGAGGTCGGTCGCCCCCGGGTCGAGCACGACGTAGCTCTCGAAGTACAGGATCTTCTCGAGCTCCTTCAGCGTGAGGTCGACCATCAGGCCGATCCGGCTGGGCAGGCTCTTGAGGAACCAGATGTGCGCCACCGGCGAGGCCAGCTCGATGTGGCCCATGCGCTCGCGCCGCACCTTGGCCAGCGTCACCTCGACGCCGCACTTCTCGCAGATGATGCCGCGGAACTTCATCCGCTTGTACTTGCCGCACAGGCACTCGTAATCCTTGATCGGGCCAAAGATGCGGGCACAGAACAGGCCGTCACGCTCTGGCTTGAACGTGCGGTAGTTGATCGTCTCCGGCTTCTTGATCTCGCCGTAGCTCCACGAACGGATCTGCTCTGGGCTCGCCATCTGGATACGTATCTGATCGAACGTCACAGCCTGGCCCGCCTGGCCGAGGATTTTCATTAGTTCGTTCATGCGACAAACCTTTTCAAAAGTAAGGCCAGGAGCGCCGCCCCTGGACCCCGCTGGGGCCAGTCGGCCCCAGACCCCATTTATACTGCGCTTTGGTCCAGATCGACGTTCAGGCCCAGCGACTTCAGTTCCTTGACCAGCACGTTGAAGCTTTCGGGAATGCCGGCCTCGAAGTTGTCCTGCTCGCGCACGATCGCTTCATACACTTTGGTGCGGCCAGACACGTCGTCCGACTTCACCGTCAGCATCTCCTGCAAGGTATAGGCGGCGCCGTAAGCTTCCAGCGCCCAAACCTCCATTTCGCCAAACCGCTGACCACCGAACTGCGCCTTGCCGCCCAGCGGCTGCTGCGTGACCAGGCTGTAGGGCCCGATAGACCGCGCATGGATCTTGTCGTCCACCAGGTGATGCAGCTTCAGCATGTAGATGTAGCCGACAGTCACCTTGCGCTCGAACGGCTCGCCCGTGCGCCCGTCCGTCAGCACGACTTGGCCAGACGTATCCAGACCTGCCTTTGTCAGCATGCGCTCGATGTCGCTCATGCGCGCGCCATCGAACACCGGTGTCGCAATCGGCACGCCCTTCTTCAGGTTCTCCGACAGCTCGATCAGCTGGTCGTTGTTCAGCCCGGCGATCTCCTCGTCATACACCTTGTCGCCATACACATCGCGCAGCTTCTCCAGCAGCTCCTGCTTGGCGGCGCCACTGCGGCGGTACTCTTCGACCAGATCGCCGATCTCACGCCCGAGATTGGCGCACGCCCAGCCAAGATGCGTCTCGAGTATCTGGCCCACGTTCATCCGGCTCGGCACGCCCAGCGGGTTCAGCACCAGGTCCACCGGCGTGCCGTTATCCAGGAACGGCATGTCCTCCACCGGCACCACGCGGGAAACGACGCCCTTGTTGCCGTGACGGCCGGCCATCTTGTCGCCCGGCTGCAGCTTGCGCTTCACCGCCACGAACACCTTGACCATCTTCATAACACCGGGGGGCAGCTCGTCACCGCGCTCCAGCTTCTCGACCTTGCTCTCGAAACGCTGCTGCAGTCGCTGCACGGCGGCATCGAACTCCCGCTTCAGCACCTCGATCTCGGCCATCACCGCATCGTCCTGCACGCCGATGTTGCGCCAGGCGCCACGCGGATGCTCGCCGATCACCTCGCCTGTCAGTACCGTGCCGGACTTGATGCCCTTGAATCCGCCGGCAGCCTTGTTGCCCAGCAGCTTCTCGCGCAGCCGGTTGAGGAATGCGCGCTCCTGGATGCCGCGTTCATCGTCACGGTCCTTCGCCAGTCGCTCGATTTCCGCACGCTGGATCGCCATTGCGCGCTCGTCCTTGTCCACACCACGACGGCTGAACACACGCACGTCGACGATGGTGCCCGCCACACCCGGCGGCAGCTTCAATGACGTATCGCGAACGTCGCTTGCCTTTTCGCCGAAGATAGCGCGCAGCAGCTTCTCTTCCGGCGTCATCGGGCTCTCGCCCTTCGGCGTCACCTTGCCGACAAGGATGTCGCCGGGATTCACCTCGGCGCCGATATAGACGATACCGGCTTCGTCCAGGTTCTTCAGCGATTCCTCGCCGACGTTCGGAATGTCGCGGGTGATCTCCTCCTGGCCCAGCTTGGTGTCGCGCGCCATCACCTCGAATTCTTCGATGTGTATGGAGGTGAACACGTCGTCCCGCGCGATACGCTCGCTGATCAGGATAGAGTCCTCGAAATTGTAGCCGTTCCAGGGCACGAACGCGCACAGCACGTTACGCCCGAGTGCCAGCTCGCCCAGTTCCGTCGACGGCCCGTCGGCGATGATCTCGCCATTGCTCACCTGATCACCCACGCGAACCAGCGGACGCTGGTTGATGCACGTCGACTGGTTCGAGCGCATGTATTTGCGGAGCCGATAGATATCGACACCTGCCGTCGTGCCGTCTTCACCGGACGCCCGCACCACGATGCGCGCGCCGTCGATCTGGTCGACCACACCCGCGCGCCGCGCCACGATCGTCGCACCCGAATCCCGCGCCACCGCGGCTTCCATGCCGGTACCCACCAGCGGCGCATCCGCCTGTATCAGCGGCACGGCCTGGCGCTGCATGTTGGAGCCCATCAGCGCACGGTTCGCGTCGTCGTTCTCCAGAAACGGGATCAACGCCGCGGCGACGGAGACGAGCTGCTTCGGCGACACGTCGACGGCCGTCACATCCTCCGGCTTGACTAGCCGGAAGTCGCCGCGGTTGCGCACGCTGACGAGCTCGCCGGAGAAATTGCCCTCGGCATCCTGCGGCGCATCGGCCTGCGCCACCACGAGGCGCTCCTCCTCCATGGCGGAGAGGTATTTCCACCCATCCTGCACCTGGCCGTCCTTCACCAGACGGTAAGGCGTCTCGATGAACCCGTACTTGTTCACCTTGGCAAACGTCGCCAGCGAGTTGATCAGCCCGATATTCGGCCCCTCGGGCGTCTCGATCGGGCAGATGCGGCCGTAATGCGTCGGATGCACGTCACGCACCTCGAAACCGGCACGCTCACGCGTCAGACCGCCAGGGCCCAACGCGGACAGACGCCGCTTGTGCGTCACTTCGCTCAACGGGTTCGTCTGGTCCATGAACTGCGAAAGCTGCGACGAGCCGAAGAACTCGCGCACCGCGGCTGCCGCAGGCTTGGCGTTGATCAGGTCGTGCGGCATCACCGTGTCGATGTCGACCGAGCCCATGCGCTCGCGTATCGCGCGCTCCATGCGCAGCAGGCCAACGCGATACTGGTTCTCCATCAGCTCGCCCACCGAGCGCACGCGCCGGTTGCCGAGATTGTCGATGTCGTCGATCGTGCCGCGGCCGTCCTTCAACTCGATCAGTATCTTCACCGTGCGCAGCACGTCTTCGCGGCGCAGCGTGCGATGTTGGTCGTCGCACTCCAGCGACAGGCGCATGTTCATCTTCACGCGGCCAACGGCGGAAAGGTCGTAGCGGTCCGGATCGAAGAACAGGCCGCGGAACAAGGCTTCGGCCGTCTCCGGCGTCGGCGGCTCGCCTGGGCGCATCACGCGATAGATGTCGATCAGCGCGTCGTCGCGGCTGGTGTTCTTGTCGATGGCGAGCGTGTTGCGTATCCACGGGCCGTTTGCCTGGTCGATCGCCAGGGTCGGCAACGACGTGATGCCCGCCTCTTCCAGCGCCGCCAGACGCGCCTCGGCCAGTTCCTCGCCGGCCTCCGCAAAGATCTCGCCCGTCTCCTCGTTCACCATGTCGACAGCCACGAAACGGCCGAGGAGGTCGGCGCGTCCGATGAGGACGTCCTTCGTCTTTTCGGCAATCTTGCGGGCGTTACGCGCGGTCAGCTTGGCTTCCGCGTCGGCCACGACTTCGCCGGTGTCGGCATCGATCAGCGGCTCCAGCAGTTTCAGGCCGCGGAACGCATCGGGGTCGAACGGACGCGCCCAGCCCTTGGCTGTGCGGGTGAACACCACCTGACTGTAGAAATAGTTCAGGATGGATTCCGATTCCAACCCGCGTATCTCGAGCGTGTCGGGGTCCTCACCGGCTGCGGTCTTTTCGGCGCGGCTTGCCTCGGAGGCTTCGCTCTCCAGCGCGTAGAGCAACGTGGTGACTGGCAGCTTACGCTTACGGTCAATGCGGACATAGACCATGTCCTTGCTGTCGAACTCGAAATCGAGCCAGGAGCCGCGGTACGGAATCACGCGTGCTGCGAACAGGAACTTGCCGGAGCTGTGCGTCTTGCCCTTGTCGTGGTCGAAGAACACGCCGGGGCTGCGGTGCATCTGGCTGACGATGACGCGCTCGGTGCCGTTGATGATAAACGTGCCGTTATCCGTCATCAGCGGCATGTCGCCCATGTATACGGGCTGTTCCTTGATGTCGCGTATGGAGCGCGCGCCGGTATCCTCGTCGAGGTCCCACACGATCAGGCGCAGGATCACCTTGAGCGGGGCGGCGTAGTTCATGCCGCGCTGGATGCACTCCTCCACGTCGTATTTCGGCTCTTCAAGCTCGTAATAGACGAACTCCAGCCTGCCGCGTCCGGCGAAATCGTCGATCGGGAACACGCCGCGGAACACTTCCTGCAATCCGGTGTTGGTGCGGCTGTCCGGCGCGATGTGCATCTGCAGGAAGCCTTCGTAGCTGGACCTCTGCACGTCGATCAGGTTGGGCATTGGCGCCACTTCGGGGATGCGGCCGAAGCTCTTGCGTATCCGCTTGCGCGGCGTGAATGTCTGAGTGATCGCGTTCATCAGATCTTCGCCCTATCCTGAGAGACGCCGCCTCGCAGCCGCATCCATGATAATTTCGGCAACACGCCCGGGCCGTCCGGTCTCGTAAAACGCCTTGCGGGGCGGGGATCATGGCGATCCCCACCCGCGTTTCAGCTCAGTGCCGGCATCCTGTCCCGAAAGACACCATGCGGGTTTGTCGCCCTACTTGATCTCGACAGATGCGCCCTGCTCTTCCAGAACCTTCTTGATTTTCTCGGCCTCGTCCTTGTTGACGGCTTCCTTCACCGTCTTCGGCGCGCCTTCGACCAGGTCCTTGGCTTCCTTCAGCCCGAGACCGGTGATGGTGCGGATTTCCTTGATCACGTTGATCTTCTTGTCGCCAGCCTTGGCCAGGATCACCGTGAACTCGGTCTGCTCTTCCACCGGAGCGGCGGGTGCCGCAGGACCGCCGGGAGCCGCCGCGGCGGCCGGCGCCGCGGCGGAGACGCCCCACTTTTCTTCCAGCATCTTGGAAAGCTCGGCGGCTTCCAGCACGGTCAGGGCGGACAGGTCGTCCACCAGCTTGGTCAAATCAGCCATTTCAATGTCCTTCACTTAGCGTTGAGGTGGTTCCATGCAAGGCCTGTACCCGGCCTTGCCACTCAGGCTGCTTCAGCCTCGTCCTTCTTGGCGTAGGCCGCCAAAACCCGCGCAAGCCCCGCGGCCGGTGCTGCGACAACGCTGGCGATACGGCTGGCCGGGGTCTGTATCATCCCCACCAGGCCGGCACGCAGCACGTCGAGCGACGGCAACTCGGACAGCGCCTTCACGCCAGATGCATCGAGCATCTGGGCGCCCAGGGCACCACCGATCAGGACCAGTTTTTCGTTGGTTTTGGCGAACTCGACGCACACCTTGCTGACCGCCACGGGATCGCGCGCCCAAGCCAGCGCAGTCGGTCCCTTGAGCATTGGCTTGATGCCGTCGAATCGGGTCCCATCCAGGGCGAGGATGGCCAGCCGGTTCTTCGCGACCTTGAAGTGCGCACCCGCAGCCCGCATCCGTTGCCGCAGATCGGTCACTTCGGCCACGGTCATACCCTGGTTCTGGGTGACCACGACCATCGACGTTTCTGCGAAGACGGCCGCAAGCGTCGAGACGAACTCTCGCTTCTCCGTACGGTCCAAACTCCGTCTCCTTTCTAGCCCGGCGCGGCAAACCGCACAGGGCCGGGTTTCCCTCAGGGCAGAGGTGTCGCCACCCAGGCCCGGTCCGCCTGTCCGTAAAGCAAGCCGGAACCACCAGACGCCTTGCGGCACCGGGCTTCTCCCGTCTCCCACGCGCGATCCTTTCGGATCATTAGAGCCCTGCGGCTACGAGCGGTCTTGGACAGGTTCGGGGTGCCCTCGCGGCCACCCCTGCCCACCTCCGCCCTGGAGCGGAGGCGTATTCCTCGGTCAGCCAGCCAGGCTGGACACGTCCACGCGTATGCCGGGCCCCATCGAGGAGCTGAGCGACACCTTCTGCAGGTAGGTGCCCTTCGCCCCGGTGGGCTTGGCCTTCTGTATGGCGTCGACGAACGCGCGTATGTTCTCCAGCAGCTTGTCGGTCTCGAAGCTCGCCTTGCCGATACCGGCATGCACGATGCCGGCCTTTTCCGCGCGGAACTCCACCTGACCGGCGCGGGCGGCCGACACGGCACCCTTCACGTCCATCGTCACGGTACCGAGCTTCGGGTTCGGCATCAGGCCGCGCGGCCCGAGTATCTTGCCCAGCCGTCCCACCAGGCCCATCATGTCCGGCGTGGCGATGCAGCGGTCGAAGGCGATCTCGCCGGCCTGCACCTTTTCGGCCAGGTCGTCCGCACCCACCACGTCGGCACCGGCGGCCAGCGCCTCTTCGGCCTTGGCGCCACGGGCGAACACGCCGATGCGCACCGTCTTGCCAGTACCGTTCGGCAGGCTGATCAGTCCACGCACCATCTGGTCCGCATGCCGCGGATCAATGCCGAGGCGCATGGAGATCTCCACCGTTTCGTCGAACTTGGCTTTGGCATTGGTCTTGACCATGCCCAGCGCCTCGTCCAGCGCGTAGTTCTTTGTCCGGTCAATGGTGGCAGAAGCCGCCGTCAGGCGCTTGTTATGTGCCATCGGTTCAGCCCTCCACCACGGACAGGCCCATCGAACGGGCCGATCCTGCCAGCATCGCCACCGCCTTTTCCACGTCGCCGGCGTTCATATCCACCATCTTGATAGCCGCGATCTCGCGTAGCTGCGTCATTGTCACCCGGCCTACCGTAGCACCTTTGCCGGGCGTGGGGCTGCCCGCGGTCACGCCGGCCGCCTTCTTGATGAAGTAGGTGTTCGGCGGCGTCTTGGTGATGAAGCTGAACGTGCGGTCACCGAAGGCGGTGATCACCACCGGCACCGGCATGCCAGGCTCCATGCCCTGCGTGCGCGCATTGAATTCCTTGCAGAACTGCATGATGTTCAGGCCGCGCTGGCCGAGTGCGGGGCCCACGGGCGGGGAGGGGTTCGCCTTGCCTGCCGGTATCTGCAGCTTGACGTAGCCGACGATCTTCTTTGCCATGCCTATCCAGGCTCCTCGTTCAGGGCCGGACCGTGGTGCAAACGACAGGCGCGCTGACGTGGCCGGATTGGCCAGTCAGGGTGTGTGTCTTCCACGTTCCAAAGGAGGCGTGTGGCTATAAGGGGTCGGTTAGGAAGTCAAGGAAGCAAGGCCTTCTTTTTTGAAAAAAAGAAGCAAAAAACTTTTGGTCCCTATCGGCGCGAGCTGAGACAGCCGCCGACAGGGAGCAAAAGCTTTTTGGTCCTTTTTCTCGAAAAAGGACTGCTTGCTTACTTCTCGCTGATCGCCTGCGGTAACGCGTCATGCGTGTTCAGCCAGATGCCGTGCGGTGAGCGGCCGACCGTGATGCGCTCGATCGCCCCTGTCGCCGGGTCCAGCACCGCCACCGACTGCGCGAAACGGAGCGTCGCCCAGATCTTGCCGTCCGGGGCGAAATCCATGTCGTCCGGGCCGCCCGGCACCTGGATGGTGCGCAGCACATCCAGGCTCACCGGGTCGATGACCGTCACCGTGCCGTCCACGCGGTTGGTGGCGTAGAGCGTCTTTCCGTCATGGGTCAGGAACATGGTGTGGGCGCCGCGTCCGGTGGGAACCGTGCGTTCCACGTGGCCGTCCACGGGATCCACCACGGCGAAATGCGCCTCGCCCATGATGCCCACCAGCAGGCGGCCGCGGTCCCACAACACGCCGGCCGGTGTGCGGCCCACCTTGCTGTCCCACATCACCCGGCCGGTCGCCGTCTCGATCGCCATCAGCCGGTCCGTCCCCTGCAGGCTGACGAACACCGCGCTGGAATCGGGCGCGTAGTTGATGTGGCTGGGCAGGCTGCGGGCGGGGACGCGGTGCAGCAGCTTCAGCGTGGCGGCGTCGTAGATGTCGATCTGCGCGCGCGCCAGGCCGGCGACCGTGAGATAGCGGCCGTCCGGACTGTATTGTAGCTGGTAGGGGTCGCTGATCACCGCGCGGCGCTGCAGGGCGCCGGTGGACGGATCGAGGAAGAACAGCGTGTTGCCCGTCGTGTCGCCCACCACCAGCGAGCGGTGGTCGGGCGTGAGCGCCATGTGGTGCGGCTCGCGCAGCATGGGGATGCGGCGGATTTCCTGGTGCGTGTCCAGGTTCAACAAACTCAGGCTGGCGTCGTTGGAGTTGATGACGAACGCCAGACCGGAAGCCTGCGCCACGCCCGGCGCTGCCAGGCAGGCCAGGACAGCCAGAGCACGTAGTAGCATGTCGGACGCCCTCTTCACGATAGGCGACTGGTAGCGTGATTCGGGTCCTGGTCGCTAGAGTCGGAGGGCAACACCTTATACCGACGCGCTTTGGGACTGACGCTTGGGCAAGCAAGAAAGGCCTTCTTTTTTGAAAAAAAGAAGCAAAAAACTTTTGCTTCCTGCGCCGGCTCAGATGCCTTGATCTACCAGGGGGCACCTTGCTGCTGCAGATGCGACGGGAAGCAAAAGTTTTTTGGTCCTTTATTTCAAAAAAGGACTGCTTGCTTTTTATGCGTCAGCCTCAGGACTGACTGGTGTTAGGTGTCAACGAAAACAGCAGCCGGCGCACGCGGCCTGAAAGGTTGGCGCCGACCATCGCTGCTGGCGCCGGTGACGGCGACCACCTTGCCGACGGTGCCGACGCGGGTCTCGCTCACCAGGCGACCACGCCATTGTCGTCGAAGAAGCCGCCGTTTGGCCCGTCCCCGGGCAGGGTGGCCAAATGCACGCCGATGGCCGCCCCCTGCTCCGTGGTGCGGTGTCCCTGGTGCTGGTTCAGGTCGGTGGCGGTGTAGCCCGGACAGCCTGCGTTGACCTTGAAGCCGAGTGGGCCGAGCTCCTTTGCGAAAGCGACGGTGACGGCGTTTAGCGCGGATTTGGAGCTGTTGTAGCCAAGCAGGTTCACCTCGGCCATCGGCGCCTTGAAGTCCGACGCCCAGGCGAGCGAGCCCAGGCTGCTGCTGATCATCACGATGTGTGGGGACCGGGACACCTTGAGGAGCGGCAGGAAGGCGTGCGTGGCCCGGATGGCCCCGAACACGTTGACCTCGTAGATGGCGCGAATGCTCGCGATGGTATCCTGGCTTGGCGGACCCCAGCCAGCTGAGACGCCCGCGTTGTTCACCAGCGCGTCCAGCCGGTCGGCCTCCTTGGCCAGGGTGCTGGCGGCCGCCGCCACGCTGGCGTCATCGGTCACGTCGATCTGGAGTGCATGGGCTTCCAGGCCCTCACGCCTCAGCTCGGCCACCGCAGCCGCGCCACGGTCGAGGTCGCGGCTGCCGAGCCAGACCCGGTGGCCGAGCCGGCCGAGCCCGCGGGCGATCTCCAGTCCGATGCCCTTGTTCGCGCCGGTGACAAGCGCCGTCGGTCGTTCCGTCATGTCGAGCCTCCGTGTTGCCCTGGAAGTGGCGCGTGCCGGTCGGCGGCGGATGTCGAATCACGTCGTCCGCTTGCCTGATTCTGTCAAACTGTCGCGGCCGTTCTGGGCGGACCGCTTGCAGTAGGCTGCACCGCGCTCGATCTTGCGACGATGCAGGACACGCTGGAGCAGATCCGTGATATCGTCGACCGGCATGCGGCTCGCTCGCGTCGGCCGGGTCCCCTGCCCAGGGTCGCGCTTTACAAGGATGAGGCCGCGCCCCAGCCGGTCTCGGGGGTCTACCTGCCGATGATGGCGTTGATCCTTCGCGGGTCGAAGGAAATCGCCATCGGTGACCGGCGCCTGCGCTATGACCCGGCCAGCTACTTCATCGCGACGGTCGAACTGCCGGCCTCTGGCTGCGTGCGCCTGAACCAGCCCGACGAGACTTTTCTCGGCGTCAGCCTGGACCTGGACGGCAACAGCCTGGCGCCGCTGCTGCAGGAGGCGGCCGAGCCGTCACAGGCGGACGACGCGGCCTTCGCCGTCAACGCGGTCACCCCCGAACTGCTGGACGCCTGGCTGCGCCTGCTCCGCCTCCTCGACACGCCGCAGGACATCGCCGTTCTTGCTCCACTCTGCGAGCAGGAGATTCTTTATCGCCTGCTGCAAGGTCCTCAGGGAGCGGTGCTGCGCTAGATCACCCGTGTGGACAGCCGCCTGTCACGGGTACGACGCGCCATTGCGCTGATCCGCGCTCACTACGATCAGCAATTGCGCATCGAGACCCTGGCGGAACACGCCGGCATGAGTACGGTCTCCCTGCACCGCCACTTCAAATCCGCTACGGCCATGAGCCCGCTGCAGTATCAGAAGGCGTTGCGCCTGCAGGAGGCCCGTCGCCTGCTCGCTGCGGGCCGCGAGGTGGCTGCCGTAGCCTACGCGGTGGGCTACGAGAGCGCCTCCCAGTTCAGCCGTGAATACGCGCGCATGTTCAGCGCGGCGCCTTCGCGTGATGCAGGGCGGCTCGCACCGGCCCGATCCTCTGCACGCCGGTCGGAGGCCCATGAGACTGGCCAATGGCGTCCAGCCTCCCGGACGCGGCACGCTTGCCGTAGCGGATCACGGGGGTGCGGCAGGTTGATAAGCCCCGTCGTGATCCGAGATGCCGGTTTTCAAATCACGTGGAACAGGTAAAGCAGTATTATGATGGGAATCGGAATGCCGAGGAACCAGAGAAGCGCGCCGCGCATTGTTTTTGTCCTGTATTGACCAGGCCGTGTGAACGCGGTGATTGAACACCAGTTGCAACAACTTGCGATGCGGCCCCGCGTTTGACTGTGCCGAGGGCAGGCGCGGCCTAGATTTGAATGGGAGCGGCGCAACTGCTTGCGATAGCAGCTGGTAGCCTTTAGTCGCACGACAGGACGGCTTGCTTGCGCAAGTCAGCCAGCGCCGTCCCGTATCAGGTGGCAAACCGGGCGCGCAGCTTGCCCAGCGTTGCCACGCCCGCCAGCCTGCGGTCCAGGAAGGCGAGCGTCTCCTCGCGGCCGCCCGATCCGCTCATCCAGTAGAACAGCGTCGTGCCATACACCCCGGCCAGGATCGCCCGCTTGGTGTACCAGCTGAAATCGGCGCTGGTGTCGCCCGCGGCGGCCCAAATCGCGTCCACGGTGCGCGCCGTGCATCTTGCCGCCAGCACCGCGTTGCCCGGACGA
>CAXUOA010000031.1:15082-15954 GCA_964252625.1 uncultured Acetobacteraceae bacterium
AGCCAGCACGGCGGCCGCGCGCCGGACCGCCTCGCGGTGCGGCTCGGCCTGCTCCAGCCGCGTGGCGATCAGCGTGCGCACGCGGCGGGCGAGCTTCTGCCCGGCGATCACGGGTGCCGCCGCGTGGGCCATCTCGCGGTCCGCCATGTCGATATAGGCTTCGACGAGCTCGGCCGGGCCGCCTGGGAACAGCAGGTCCGCGTTGCTGCCGGCGGCCAGCCGCACCGCCTGCAACGCCCAGCCGTGCTCCGCCACCAGCGGCAGCAGCGCGTGTATCGCGGCGTCGCGGGCGATCTGGCGGGTGTTGCTGTCGCTCATGCGGCGGTCTCCTGGGCGGGGGGTGGCACGCGGGCGAGTTCCTCGGCGAAGCCGAACTGCGCGAAGTCGGTGATGCGCATTGGATAGAGTATGCCGTCCAGGTGGTCGTATTCGTGCTGCACCACGTTGGCATGCAGGCCGTCCACCTCGCCGCCGACGGCGGCACCGTCGCAATCCACGCCCGTGTAGCGGATGCGCACGTGCCGCGGCACGGCGGCCCGCAGGCCGGGTATGGACAGGCAGCCTTCCACCCGCAGCATTGTCTCCCCGCCGAGCAGCGTGACCTGCGGGTTAATGACGGCCTGCGGCGCCACCGCCGGCTCGCCGGTGCGCGTCGACGGCAAGTGGAACACGAACAGCCGCAGGGGCACGTGCACCTGTGGCGCCGCCAGACCGATGCCGGGCGCGTCCAGCATCGTCTCGATCATGTCGGCCACCAGTTGGCGTATGTCCGGCGCGCCGGGGTCTGCGACGGGTTCGGCCTGTTGCAGCAGGACCGGGTGGCCCATGCGGGCTATCTTCAGGAGGGCCATAGGTGGGATATGGGGCCGGGC
>CAXUOA010000032.1:0-15731 GCA_964252625.1 uncultured Acetobacteraceae bacterium
CCGCGAGCCGCTGGGGGGGGGCGGGTCGTGGGGGGGCGGGCATGGTGGCGGCGTCTCGCAGCGCGGCACCCAGGCGCGTGTGCAACATGGGCGCAGGCAGCGCGGGGAAGTCGAACCGTCGCGTCATCGCGCGGCCGTCGGCGTCCACGACCGACAGCGAATCCGGCCAAAGCAGCGCCAAGGCAGGCGGCGCGTCGGCCAGCAACTCGAAACCGGACTCCTTGCCGGCCAGCTTCACACGATCGGACAGCGGCTGGACGACCACGCCCTGCCAGCTCGGCAGCAGCGCCCATTCCGCTGCGCGATGCGGCGCCACCACGCGCTGGCCTTCGCCGCGCTGCGTGCCAACCAGCAGGCGCCCGCCCGTGGCGTCGTCCTCTATCGCGACCACATGGCCTGCGTTGGCTGCCGACAGCGCCAGGACGCCGGCATGCGCGGAGCCGGTGACCAGCCGGAGCGGTCCCGGTGCGTTGGCCAGCGTCACTTGCCAGCCGGTGTCCCGGCGCACCAGGCGCACCGCAGTGCCTGGTTTCACCCGCAGGCGCAGCTCGCTGCCATCCGGCATCAACCGCTCGGTGGCACCACCGAAAACGGGATCGTCCTTGAGCTGGCTCAAATCCAGCGAAACCGGCGAGTCCAGGACCACGCGCAGTTCCCCATTGCGGGTGAACGCGGCGGCGCCGGTGAGCTTCGCTGCCGGCATCAGTATAGACGGGCCGCCGAGTGTCGCGTCTTCGGCCAGCAGGACCACCGACGGGGCGACGGGATTTGCCTGTTCCTGTGACGCCGCAGGAGCGGGTGCCGGCAGCACCGGAAGCGGCGCTGGCGCTGATACTGGCGGTGGCGGTGGCAATGGCGCCGGCAAAGCGGAAGCTACGGGCTGTGGCGGGACAGCTTTGGACACAAGCTGGCCTGGCAGGCCGGGGCGTGGCGCGGCAACCACGGCGGGGCGGAACTGTCCGGGCGGCAGAGGCAGCGCGCTGGCGTCCACGTCGATGATGATCCGGTCCGCCAGCACGTGCACGCGCGGCCTGGCACCAGGCGCCAGCGACAGCTGCACGTGCCCGGACGTGGCAGAGACCGCGCGCACCCAGGGACCAGCCGCGCCTTCCACGCCGTGCTCCGGCGCCTGACCACCGCCGGACGGCAGATCGACAGAGAGCGTCGCGCCGTCCTGCCGCATGGCCAGCCCAGGTCCAGGCCGCGCCAGGATGATCACCCGGTCGGACGCGCCGCTCCGAAATTGCTCGACCAGCGGCGTGCCGGCCCAGGCAGGCCCGCCAGCCAGCCAGGCCGCCGCACCGCACAGGGCGGCACGGCCAAGCGATCGGCGCCGGTTCAATCGAAGCTGGCCAACAACGCGTCGACGGCGGACTGGCCCATGGCTGCGTCGGGCAGTTGCGGCCCGTTTATCAGCGATCCCGCCTCGGCCGGTTCCCGGCACACACGCCTGTGGCCGCTATCGGGCGAGAACACGGATATCATATGCGCGACCTTGCGCTCTATCGCCTGCAACGCGGACACGATCTTGGTAATGCGCTGGCCGGTGATGTCCTGGAAGCTGCACGCCTCGTAGATGCGTGTCACGGCGTCCTGCAAGGTCTGCGCGTCTTCGCGGCCCATGCGGCTCGTCATCGCGTCCAGGTGCTCGCAGGATTCCAGGATGCTGTCGGTCGCCGTCGCCGTGTGCGTCACGATGGCGTCCAACTCATCCGTGGCGGACGGTATGTGGCTCGCGGTGATGTCGTCCGCTCCCATTGCCGCGATTTCAGCACGCGTGCTTGCAAGTGTTGTCGCAAGATCCTCGATTTCCGTGAGCAGGGCCGCCTCCGCAATGCTCAGCGTGCGGGTGCCCAGCATCGCACGCAGCCTCTCTGCTACAGCCGACGCTTGGTTCTGCGGACAGTTCTGCAGCAGATCGCCGGCCTGATGGGGGGCGTCACCCCTTATGCCGGACTCACGCATGGGCCAATACCTTCTCGATCTTTTCCCGCAATGTTTCCGCATTGAACGGCTTGACGATGTAGTTCGAGACGCCCGCCTGCTTTGCGGCGACCACGTTTTCCGTCTTGCTCTCGGCAGTTATCATGATGAACGGCGTTGCACGCAGCCGATTATCCTGACGCACCTCCTGGAGCAGTTCCAACCCGGTCATCGGCGCCATGTTCCAGTCGCTGATCACCAGGCCGTAATTGCCCGCGCGCAACTTGCCCAGTGCCTCGGCTCCATCGGACGCCTCATCGACGTTGTTGAATTCTATCTGCTTGAGCAGGTTGCGTATGATGCGGAGCATCGTCTTGTAGTCGTCCACGATCAGGACGTTCATCGATTTGTCAATTGCCATTGGCCTAACCTTATCCTTTCGGGAGGGAAGTCGGGGGTGCCGGCTCCGGCGGCGTGGTGGCGCGGGTGCGCATTTCGGCCAGCAACTGGGTGGCCAGCCGCGCCCGGTCCGGCTGCATGGCAGCCAGCACAGGTGCTGCACGGCGCTCCTGCATGCGGTCCAGCACCTGCAACAGGACCTGCATATCCAGCGCATCGAAGATCGCGGCCGCCTCCCGGGGCTTCATCGCCTCGTAGGTTTTAACCAGCCCGCCCCAGTTCTCCGCGCGTCGCGTCTGCCTGTTGGCTTCCAGGCTTTCCAACCGCGTCTGCAAGGCGGTCAGCTGCGCCACGCGGTCTTCAAGCCGCTTGTCCGCCGCCGCCAACTCGGCTGCGCGCTGGTCCAGCGCGCGGGCCCTCTCTTCGAGCGCCTCCCGGCGTTCGCGCAGCGACATCAGCACCGCCCGTTCGCTCTCGCTCATTGGCGGTGCTGTCGGTGCCGCGCCGGGCAAAGCAGCCGCGGCCGGCGCAACCGGCTTTGTGACGTCCTTCGCTGCATTGTCCGTCTTCATCGATGCAGGCGGCGGCTCGGCCTGTGCCGCCATACCCCCGCCCGGCTCCTCGGTCGCTGCCTGGACCAGGGTTATGGACTTCACCATCAACAGCGCGCTCATCGCGCCGATCGTGGTCGTCAGCAAGCGTGGCGCTTTCAGCCGCATGTCAGCGCACCGTACGCAGCGCGCGCATCAGCTCGCGCTCCGCCTGGCTGCGCAAAACGGGAGCCGGCGCACTGTCCTGTACCGGCTCCGCCAGGATGGGGGCTGCCGGCGCCGGCGTGGCGGACGCGAACGCCAGCCCGTCCCCAAACATCCGGGCGGAACGCACAGCCTGTTCCAGGCGCTCGGCAAGCTTGTCGCTTCGGTCGGCGAGAAAATTCAGATCGTCCCGCAGCCGCTGGCCGACTTCGATCTGCCGCGCCATCTGCCTGCCTGCCCCGTCCGCGGCACCCCGCAGTCGCTCGATCCCGCTTTCTGCCTGACGCGTGCTTTCGTTGAATCCTTCCACCAGCTCCTCCAGCACTGCCCTGTCCCGTTTCAGTACGCCAAGCGCGCGCTCCAGCCGGATTGCGTGCACGAGCGTGGCCGCAAGCAGGATCAGCAGCGCCGATTCCAGCAGCCATTGCGCATTACCCATCATGCGCTCCTCAGATTAGCGAAAGGTTGAAAGCAGCCCGAACCGGCTTCAGGCAAAGCGAATTGCAGGCGCGTGCCGTCTCCGGGGCCAAAGCGTGCGTCCTTCATTCCGGGCCTGCCAGTGCACCACGCTCCAGTGCTCCATCGATACGCACCGCCACGTGGTTCTTCCGCCGCCCGATCTGCGCCTGGAACAGCTTCACCGCTCCACAGCGAACCTGTACCGCAGCGCCTGCCGAAGTGTTCAGCAGGATGCGGTCGCCGGGCTTGAACGCCACCACGTCGGAGAGCCGCATCATCTGCTCGTCGAGCACCACGTCCAGCGTAATGTCCGTGTTCCACAGCTCCTCCGCCAGGTGTGTCTCCCAGATGGAGTCACGCCCGAACTTCTCCCCCATGAATTGCTGCAGCAGCAGTTCGCGTACCGGCTCAAGCGTCGCGTAGGGCAGCAGGAGCTCCATGCGGCCGCCGCGGTCCTCCATGTCCACACGAAGCCGCCCGAGCACGGCTGCGTTGGACAGCCGGGAGATCGCGGCGAAACGCGGGTTCACCTCGAGCCTTTCGAAGCGGAACGTTACCGGACAAATCGGGTCGAAGCTCGCGGAGAGGTCTGCCAGCACCACCTGGATCAGCCGCTCCACGAGCGTGCGCTCTATGGTCGTGTAGGGCCGCCCCTCGATGCGCATCGCCGCCGTGCCCCGCCTGCCTCCCAGGAGCACATCGACGATTGAGTAGATCATCGCACTGTCGATCACCATCAGCCCGTAATTGTCCCACTCCTCCGCCTTGAAGACGGCGAGCATGGCCGGCAACGGGATGGAGTTCAGGTAATCGCCGAACCGCAGCGAGACGATGTTGTCGATGGAGACTTCCACGTTGTCGCTGGTGAAGTTGCGCAGGCTGGTGGACATGATGCGCACCAGGCGATCGAACACGATCTCCAGCATCGGCAGCCGCTCGTACGACACCAGCCCGGAGCTGATGATGCGCTGCATTCCGCTGACCGCCTCGCCACCGCTCGGACCGTCATCGAAGCCGAGCAGGCTGTCGATTTCCGCCTGGTTGAGCACGCGCGCGGGTTCGGCGGCAATGACTGGCTCTTCCTCGAGCTCGGCACCCCAGGCTGCCGCAAGCGCGTCGTCCTCCTCGCTCATTCGATTATCATTTCGACAAACAGCACGTCCATCACGCGCGCCGGCGTCGCGGCAAGCGATGCCCGGCTGATGAATTCCTCACGCAAGCGGTAGCTGCCCTCCGAGCCGCGCAGCTCCTCGGGCCGCATGTCACGCAGGTAGGTCTGGAACATGTCCTGTATGCGCGGCATCGCTGCCGCGACCGCCGCCTCGTCCGACGTTGCCGCCACTTCCAATTTCGCGTGCAGCTTCATGTAGCTGGGCCGCTTGCCCGGCACATTGAGGTTGCTGACGATCTCAGGCACGTCCACGTACACGGGCGGCGTCGCTTTAACCTCCGTGGCTGATGCCCCGGGGTGGGCGGCTGGTGCGCCATGCCCCATCATCTTGGGGATCACACCGCTGAACCATCCCCCTGCGCCTGCCGCTATCAGCAGGACGGGCACTGCCAGAAGCAGCTTTTTACCGCCCTTCTTCTTGGGTTTCGCGTCCTGAGCTGAGCCGTGATCTGCCATGCCGATATGTTACGCCGGCGTGGTTAATTCATCGATAAAGAGGAGGAAATCTACGTGACCGTTTTAAGCTCGCTCTGGTGAGTCAGCTGGCGGTGATTTTCGAGCACCGGAGTGCAGTGGCCTCCTGTGGCCATGAGCACTGGAGCGCAAATGATTGCCGTCATACCAACCAGTTTCGCGGCTGACGCAGTGAAAGCAGGCATTCCTGTTTTAAAAAAGACCAAAAACCTTTGCTTCCCATCGCATTTGCAGCACCCACATGCCATTGGCTTGATCGAGGCATTTGAGTCTGCGCAGGAAGCAAAAGTTTTTTGCCTCTTTTTTTAAAGAAGTAAGGCCTGGCTTTCTTGCCCAGGCCTCAATCTCAAAGACGTTTGGTATCAAATGGCCGCCAGAACGCGTTTTGAAACGGACACTTAGGCTCCTGTTCCGACGGTCGTGAAATTGACCGAGTGGCAAGGTTGGGCAGAGCCATGTTCAGTCTTGCACGGACCTTGAAGAGAAAAGCGCAATCGTCAGGGGGGTCAGGATCGCGGCGACCAGCACCGCCTGGACGGCGCGGACCCACATGATGCCCGCCGCCGCCAGGCCGGTCAGCGAAAAGGCGAACCCCACCAGGTGGATCAGGCCGATCGTCGCGACGGTGCCGCCGGCGGCCAGGCTCAGGACGATGCCGGCAGGGCCGGCAAATAACGTCAGCAGGGAACGAGCGGACACGTAACCAGGCGCCCGTCGCCGCAGGGTGACGATCGCTGGAATGAGCGTGCTCATCAGGGCGTTGAGGAAGATCATCGGTGCAAGGCCAAACGCCACATCACGCATCGCATGGACGACGGCCGCCTCTGCGCCACGCAAGCTCGCCAGCCCGGGAACGGTGGCGCCGACCAGCCCGGCCGCGACGCTTTTGATGGTTTCACGTGTCACCTGCGTCCTGGCACGGGGCAAGCCCATCACGCTGCCCTCATCGGCCGGCCAACACGCATGCGAGCCAGGATATGATCGCGACGGTAGAGCTGATGATACACGACTGCGCCGAGGTGAAGGACGAGAAGCCCGATCAGCCCAAGGGCGCCTGCGACATGCACGGCCATCGGCGGAAAGGTTGAGAAATCCGGCAGGCGGACAGCGCCCGCCGTGAAGATAGCCGGTACGGCATGCGACAACACAACGAGGCCGATGCCGGAGACGCACAGAAGGACAATGAGGATATAGAGCAGGACGTGGCTGCCGCCGGCCAGGCGAGCCAGCCAGCGCGACTGACCCGGCAGCGCGTCCGGGCGAACATCCACCAGCCACCAGGCCACCCTGACAAGCGTCAATCCGAGAACGGTCACGCCCAGCGGGAGGTGCAAGCGCAGCAAGGCGGCTGCTTGCGCTGGACCGCTTGCATAAGCGGCGGCGAAGCCCAGCGGTATCATGACCAGGATTGCACCTGCGGAAAGCCAGTGCAGGGTCGCCGCCAGAGCGCGATACCGAACTGTTTCGCCTTCGAGCACCATGCCCTGCCTCCTTGAGATCCCCGACGATCCCTGATAGATAGTATACTATACGTGTGTATAGCAAGCTATAAAAGGCCCAGCGATTTGGTCATTGGCGAGATCGTGAACCGCGCCGCGCGCCTGCTGCGACGGTTGGCCGACGCGCGGCTTGGTCAGTTCGGCCTGTCGTCGGGCTATCTTCCCGTCGTCACGGCATTGATGGAGGAGGACGGGCTGACGCAGAAGGCGCTGGTGCGACAGGCGGGCATCGAGCAGCCGACGATGGTCAACACCCTGGCGCGAATGGAGCGGGATGGGATTATCGAGCGTCGCCCCGACCCGGTCGACAGGCGCAGTGCCCGTTTCTCGCTGACGGCGTCGGTCAAAGCCCGGCTGCCGGAAATTCGTGCGGCGATCGAAGCTTTGAACGACGAAGCGATCGCCGAACTTACGGCTGAGGAGAGGACAACACTCAGTCGAATCCTTTTCGACATGTCGGGATCGATCGAGGCGGCCTTACGCAATCCATGAGCACGCCTGCGCTAGCCTGATCGGGATAGTTTGGGAAAAAGGGACTGCTTGCCTTTACTGCGTACACCCGCACAACTGGCTGGTATCGCAGCCCATGAAGCTCTGCCCCAGACCCTGCTGGGGCCTCGCGGCTCCAAATCCCATTGAGGTCGACCGTCCTCAGCGGGGTCCAGGGACGTCATGTGAAAGCGCGCTGTGCACGCCTTCCTTCACAGGTCCGCACCAAACGCCGGTGGCATACTTGCTGCGGGTGCGAAGGTTGCCTTTGCCTGAAATCCCCCGTTATGTTCCGCGCACGGCAGCTTTGCCGCCCTCACCATCCGGCCGGCCACGTGCCGCCGCCGCGCCACACAGGATCGCACCACCATGACCGGCGCCCCGATCGGATCAGTCACCGTCACGCTGGACGGCAGCAACAAGTCAGCCACCCTACCCCTGATTTCCGGCACGATCGGGCCGTCCGTGTTCGACATACGCAAGCTGTATACAGACCTGGACGTCTTTACCTACGATCCCGGCTATGGCGGCACCGCGGCCTGCGAGAGCAAGATCACCTATATCGACGGTGACGAAGGCGTCCTGCTGCACCGCGGCTACCCGATCGACCAGCTCGCGGAAAAGTCGACGTTCCTGGAAGTGGCCCACCTCCTGCTGAATGGCGAGCTGCCGGACAAGGCGGAGCTGGCCGAGTTCGAGCGCGGCGTCATGCTCCACACCATGGTGCACGAGCAGTTGCGCCAGTTCTACAACGGCTTCCGTCGCGATGCGCATCCTATGGCCGTCATCTGCGGCGTCGTCGGCGCCCTCTCGGCCTTCTACCATGACAGCCTGGACGTCACGAACCCGGACCACCGCCGAATCAGCGCCTTCCGGCTGATCGCCAAGCTGCCCACCATCGCCGCCTGGGCCTATAAATATTCCATCGGCCAGCCGTTCATGTACCCGCGCAACGACCTCGGCTATGCCGAGAACTTCCTCTACATGATGAACGCCGTCCCGGCCGAGCCATACCACGTGAACCCGGTCCTCGCCCGTGCCATGGACCGCATCCTGATCCTGCACGCCGACCACGAGCAGAACGCGTCCACGAGCACCGTGCGCCTGGCTGGCTCCACCGGCGCCAACCCGTTCGCCTGCATCGCCGCCGGCATCGCCAGCCTGTGGGGACCCGCCCATGGCGGCGCCAATGAGGCGGTGCTGAAGATGCTGGCCGAGATCGGCCACAAGGACCACATTCCGGATTTCATCGCCCGGGTGAAGGACAAGAACAGCGGCGTGCGCCTCATGGGCTTCGGCCACCGCGTCTACAAGAACTACGACCCGCGGGCCAAGATCATGGAACGCACCTGCCACGAAGTGCTCGACGAGCTGGGCATCAAGGACGATCCGCTGCTGGACCTGGCGCTCGAGTTGGAGCGCATCGCGCTGCACGACGACTACTTCATCAGCAAAAAGCTGTATCCGAACGTCGATTTCTACTCGGGCATCATCCTCAAGGCGATGGGCATCCCCACCAGCATGTTCACCGTGCTGTTCGCCGTCGCACGCACCGTCGGGTGGATCAGCCAGTGGAAGGAGATGATGGAGGACCCGCTGCAGCGTATCGGCCGGCCGCGGCAGGTCTATACCGGCCATGCGACGCGGGACTACGTGGCGCTGCAGGCACGCTAGCTTGTCTGCCTGGCAAGCCGGCCTGGCTCTGGCTTGCGTGATGGCCGCCAACACGCAGGCACATGCGCAGGAGACGCTGGCCGGCCTCTGCACGCCTGCCGAGACAGAAGTGTTCGCCTGCGTGCTGAAGAGCCGTCAGGAGGTTGGCTTCTGTCTCGGCAGATCGGACCTGAAGATGCGCCTCGCCGTGAGCGGCGGCGAAAGCCAGGCGTCTTCCCCGCTGCGCAACCTGCGCGAGGCGACCATCGGCAGCAATGCGCATGGTGATATCGTCACGTTGCAGGGCACCGCGAAAGACGGCCCGGTCGCGCTCTATGTCGACTTCATCGCGGACGATCTCCTGGCCCCTGTGCTCGTCCTCAATTCCGGTAAGCAGGAGATCAAGGAATCCTGCGCCTCGGCTGCCTTCGTGTCGAAGAGCGAGGTGGTGTCGGTAGGCGGCGCAATGCGCGTCGTCCGTCTCGCGGCGCTGGCAGAGCTCGGCATTGCCAAGCCGCTAACGCCCGCGCCCGACTGGCCGGACTAGAACAGAACGCGCCTCAGCACGCGCATCCGCGAGTGGCATTCGTCGACGACCGGGTGATGTGATGATCGATCCACTCGCTCACCAACGCGCGCGCTTCGCTTAGCCCTGCCTCAGGATGATGGATGCGGTACAGCGTCGTGCAGCTCTGGAACGCCGCCAGGTCGTCGGTGCCGGCACGGCGCAGTTCGCGATAGGCGGTGACCACCGCGCGTTCGCATCTCCGTCCGATTTCAGCCAACACACGCCTCCAGTTGAGAGTCACTCTTATCTGGCGGGAACAATACGCCCGTCCTGCACCAACTCGCAACCGCTGGATGAGCCTCGGGTTGCCCGGTGGCCGGCGGCGGGGCAGAACGGATGCCTGGTTGCGGGGTGAGGGTGATGACGACAGGTGTTGCAACGGATTGGGACAGGGATGCGGCGCTTACCACGGCACGCATCCTTCTAGAGATCGGCGCGCTGAACTTCCGCCCGGACGAGCCCTACACCCTGACCTCCGGCTGGAAATCGCCCGTCTATATCGACTGCCGCAAGATCATCTACTTTCCGCATGCGCGTAAGAAGATCTGTCAGCTCGGTGTGGAGAAGCTCAACCGCCACATCGGCTACGAGCAGATCGAGGCGGTAGCCGGCGGCGAGACGGCCGGCATACCGTTCGCCGCCTGGATGGCGGATCTCCTGCACACGCCGATGGCCTATGTCCGAAAGCAGCCCAAGGGCTTCGGCAAGAACGCGCTGATAGAGGGCGACGTGCCGGAAGGCCGGCGCACTTTGCTTGTGGAGGACCTGACCACGGACGGCCGGTCCAAGATCAAGTTCACCCAGTCGCTGCGCGACGCCGGCGCCCTCGTCAACCATGCGTTCGTGGTGTTCTACTACGGTGTGTTTCCGGGAAGCCTGGAGAAGCTGGCGGAGATGGACATCACGCTGCATCACCTCTGCACCTGGTGGGATGTGCTGGAGGCGTGCCGGGACCGGCCGTATTTCCCAGAGCATCACCTGGCCGAGGTGCGGCGTTTCCTGGAAAACCCGGTCGCGTGGTCGAAAGCGCATGGTGCGGACCTTGCGGCCGCCCAGCCGTAAAAGAGGACAAGGCTGAACTGACTTCTTGGAGCTTCAGTTTGGATAAGCTAGCGAGAAGAAGGAAGAAAGCAGTCCTTTTTTGAAAAAAGACCAAGAAATTTTACTTTCTGGCGCTGCCGGCAGGCACAAGCCCCAGACGATTCCAAACTGAGACCCTGCCAGAACTTTTGCGATGGCTGCCGCAAGTGCTTCAGCACTCGCCGACAGAACCAAAAGTTTTTCGCTTCTTTTTTTCAAAAAAGAAGGCCTTTGCTTCCTTTGTTCCCTAAACACTGTTAACCTTGCGCCACGCCAGCCAAGGACCGCCTGCTCATGGACAGCCCCGCCAGCTTCGATTTCGCCAACCCCGCTTTGCGCGCCAACCCCTACCCCGCCTACCGCTTCCTGCGCGAAGCGGCCCCGATCTGGCGCGCGCCGACCGGCCAGTGGATCGTCTCCACCCACGCCGGCTGCACGTCCTTGCTGCGCGACCCGGTGATGGGCCGCGACGAGGGGAACTTGCGCGGCCCGGAGCTGATGAGTGAATTCGCCATCGCGTCCCTGTCGCGCATGATGCTGTTCGTGGACCCGCCGGTGCACACGCGCCTGCGCGGCCTGGTCAGCAAAGCCTTCACCGCGCGGCGGATGGAAGCGCTGCGGCCGCGCATCGTTGACATTGTGGACGCGCTGATCGACCGGGTGCACGGCCAGGGCGGCATGTGCGTCATACGCGATTTCGCGCATCGCCTGCCAGTGACGGTCATCTGCGACATGCTCGGCATGCCCGAGGAGGATCGCGGCCCGTTCCTCGAGGAGAGCACGGTGCGCGGCCGTATCCTGGACCCGGTGGCGCTCAGCCGCGAGGAGCTCGACGATGCCAATCGCGGTTCTCGGGCTTCGTCGGAGTATTTCCGCGGCCTGCTCGCCTACCGGCGGCAGAACCCGGGCGACGATCTGGCCACCGCGCTGGTCCAGGCCCGCGAGGCCGACGACTCGCTGACCGACGACGAGATCATCTCCAACATCGCGCTGCTGTTCGGTGCCGGCCACGAGACGACGACGAACCTGATCGGCAACGGCGTGCTGGCCCTGCATCGCAACCCGGCGCAGCTGGCGCGCTTGCGTGCGGACCCGAGCCTGATCCCGAACGCCGTAGAGGAGCTGCTGCGCTACGACAGCCCGGTCCAGCTTACCGGCCGCATCGCCTTGCAGGACCACGAGGTCATGGGCCAGCGGATTGGCAAGGGCGAGCAGGTGATCGCGTTGCTGGGCGCCGCCAACCATGATCCGGCCGCCTACCAGGGCGACCCGGACGTGCTCGATGTCGGCCGGCCCGGCGTGCGCGCCATCAGCTTCGGCGGCGGCCTGCATTTCTGCCTGGGGGCGCAACTCGCCCGAATCGAGGGCGAGATCGCTTTCAGCCGCTTGCTCGAACGTCTGCCTGCCCTGCAGCTGACCGACCCGGACCATGTCGACTGGAAGCCGACGATTACGCTGCGTGGGCTGGTGGAACTCCCGGCAAAATGGTAGCTTAACATCGTTTAGGGCGCTTGCCCTATAAGGTAGGGGGAGCGCTGGCGATGGCCATCGAGCATTTTGACGTTGTGATCATCGGCGCCGGTCTTTCCGGCATAGGCGCCGGCTGCCACATGAAGATGCAGTGCCCCAGAAAGACCTATGTCGTGCTGGAAGGCCGGGAGGCGATTGGCGGCACCTGGGATCTGTTCCGCTATCCCGGCATCCGCTCCGACTCGGACATGTATACGCTCGGCTACGTGTTCCGTCCCTGGACGGAAGCCAAGGCGATTGCGGACGGTCCGTCCATCCTGAAATACGTGCGCGAGACGGCGGAGATGTACGGTGTCGACCGTAACATCCGCTTCAGACACAAGGTGATCCAGGCCGATTGGTCATCCGCGGATGCGCTATGGACGGTGCAGGCCGAGACCGATGGCCAGCCGGTCGCTTTCACCTGCGGCTTCCTGTTCACCTGCAGCGGCTATTACGACTATGCCGGCGGCTACACGCCCGCGTTCGCCGGCCGCGACAGCTACAAGGGCCAGGTGGTCCACCCGCAATTCTGGCCGGAGAACCTCGACACCGCGGGCAAGAGTGTTGTGGTGATCGGCAGCGGCGCCACCGCCGTGACGCTGGTGCCGGCGCTCGCCAGGACCGCGTCCCACGTGACGATGCTGCAGCGCTCGCCCAGCTACGTCGCGTCCCGTCCTGCCGAGGACGCTTTTGCCAACAAGCTGCGGAAATACCTGCCGGCCAAACTCGCCTACAGCCTGATCCGGTGGCGCAACGTCAGCCTGCAGCTGTTCCTGTTCAACATGGCCCGCAGCAAGCCCGCCAAGTTCAAGCGGCAGCTTATCGGCCTGGTGTCGAAGGAACTCGGTCCGGATTACGACGTGGCCACGCACTTCACGCCGAAATACAATCCCTGGGACCAGCGCCTGTGCCTGGTGCCCGACTCGGACCTGTTCCAGTCGATAAAGACCGGCAAGGCGACGGTGGTGACCGACACGATCGAGCACTTCACCGAAGACGGCTTGAAGCTCACCTCCGGCCAGGACCTGCAGGCAGACATCGTCGTGACCGCGACCGGACTGAAGATGCAGATCCTGAGCGGCATGAAAATCAGCGTCGACGGCGCCCGCGTCGATTTCGGCAAGATGATGAGCTACAAAGGCATGATGTATTCGGATGTGCCGAATCTCGCTACCGCATTCGGCTACACCAACGCATCCTGGACGCTGAAGGCCGACCTCACCTGCTCGTATGTCTGCCGCCTGCTCAACTACATGGCGCAGCGTGGCTATGCCGAGGCGAGGCCGACCCGTGACGCGTCGGTACTGGAAGCGCCGTTCCTGGATTTCTCGTCCGGCTATGTGCAGCGTGCGCTTGCCGAGTTGCCGCGCCAGGGGACCACGAAACCGTGGAAGCTGAACCAGAACTATGCGCTTGACCTGATGGCCTTGAAGTTCGGCAAGCTGGATGACGGGACCATGGTGTTCAAGCGTCGTGCGGCGCGGACGCAGGCAGCTTAGGCTGACTGTGTTGAGCTGTGAAGAAAGGCCAGGGTTCTGCTCCTGGACCTGCTCACGGCAGTCGTCCTTGATGTTCGTCTCAAAGCTCGCTCTGGCGGCCATCTGACGCCGATTTTTGCGCTCCGGTGCTCATTGCTACAGCACCCCGCTCCGCTGCTCTAGAATCATCGTCGGTTGATTTACCAGAGTGAGTTTTGAAACGGACACTTAGAACCTTCTGTCTATAGGTTCGGCTTTTCCTGCTCATGGCGCGTCCGCCTGCACCGCGACGGAGCCTTTACCCACCCCGATCTCGAAAAAGAAATCCACGCCGCACTGTCCACGCTCAAAGACCAGCGTGTTGGCCTCCAAGGTCTCGGCGGCGCCGTAGAGGCTGACCCGTTCGATCAGGCCTCAAGCGAGACCTGCGCGCTGCGTGTGCAAGGGCCTGTGGCTTCCAGGTCTGCCACCGTGGCGCTACGGGATCTCTGACGGCACGGCGGCAGGTTTTGCGACGCCGGCAAGGGGGGCTGTTCGTGCGGGCCTGAGGGGTCTATAGGCTGGTGCTTCAACAGGAGTGCGTATCTATGGCGATCGGGACGGTAAAGTGGTTCAACCCGGACAAAGGGTTTGGATTCATCTCCCCGCAAGACGGCGGCAAGGATGTGTTCTTGCACATCACTGCGGTGCAGGCGGCCGGGCTGACGACGGTGAAGGACGGGCAGAAGGTTAGCTTCGAAGTGGTCAGCGAGCGTGGCAAGTTGGCGGCCTCGGCTCTGAAGCTGGCATAAGAGAGTTCTGCGCGGCGCTTTCGGGGTGACCCGGAGCGTCCGCCGCCACCGGCGCCGATGCGGGTGTCTGTCTGAGCCCATCCGCCGTACGGCGCGGCACCCGGTCCTTGTCAGTTTATCTCCCAATAATAACGTGTCTTTTCGTTATTATTTCGAAGATTGCCGGCGATAGGGCGCCCACGCTAAGCCAGGCTGCAACCCAGCTTGGACGTCAGCATGCGACTGTCTATCACGGCATTTGTTCTTTGCATTGCGTTGACTGGCTGCGTCTCGAAGCCTGCGCCGGCTCCACCACCGCCTGTGCCGGCCCCGCAGGTGGAAGTCGTGCCTGCGCGACCCACGCCGCGTGTCATTTGGCAGCCCGGAGGCTGGCATTGGCGTGATGGCAGCTACGTCTGGGTTCCTGGCCACTCTGTGCACTTGGCGGCCAACCGACACTGGGTGCCCAGACACAAGAACGCCAATAATCTGTGGGTAGCCGGCCACTGGGCCTAACCTGTGGCGTCTGATCGGGACTGCAGCGCGTCGAACACGCTTTGCACGGTGATTGCCTGCATCCCGGCACGCGGGCCGCCGGGCGGGATTACGGCCTTGATCAACTTGCTGTGGCACAGCGGGCCGGAGGTGCCAAACAGGCCGAAAGCCGGTCTGCCGCACGCGGCCCGGAGGTTCATCAGGCCGCTGTCATTGCCCACGAAAAACGCCGCTTCCGCCAACAGCGCCGTGACTTCGGCCAACGGCCAGCCGACGACCGCATGGGCGCTGCGCGACCCGATATCCTGAACCAGCCTGTCCGCCAGATCGGCTTCATGAGGGGCCCCGAGCAGCAGGACCGTGCCCTTGCACGTCTGCAGATGCAGCCTGGCCAGGGCAGCGAAGCCTGCGGCCCCCCACTGCCGCTTGCTGCCATGGGCGCCAATGCCCAGGGCCAGAAACGGGCGCGGGTGATGCTGCAGCCGCGCCAGGACACGTTGGCGCGCAGCCGAGTCCACCCGCACCGATGGTTCCGCGAGCCCGGTAAAGCCCAGCGCCGTTGCATAGGCGCGTGCCTGGTCGAACGCCTCGCCGAACTGCACCGAACCACCGAGAAACGGACCGCTGTTGAGCCACGCCCGCTGGCCGGCGGTGTAGCCGTACCCGTAGCGGTGCCGGATTCCAGCCAGGCGCATGGCCGCAGCCAGCGACGCGCCGTGATGCAACAGCACGCAAGTCTGCACGCGCGCGGCGTGCAGCGTGGCGACGAGGCGGACGAAGCCGAGCGGGCCGTCGTGATAGCCTTTGCCCTGCCGCGGGTTGCGGTCGAACCAGACGATCCTTGCTATGTCGGGATCATCGGCCAGCAGCGTGTCGGCCTGGGTGCTCGGCTTGGTGATGAGGGTGACGGGCCCGTCCTGGGCAAGCGCGCGTATGATCGGCAGGTGCCAGATCAGGTCGCCCAGGCCGGGGCGGGGCTGGAAGACAGCGAGGCGGGGAGACAGGC
>CAXUOA010000033.1:0-11513 GCA_964252625.1 uncultured Acetobacteraceae bacterium
CGCGACAGCGGAGTCAAAAGTTTTTTGCTTCTTTTTTTCAAAAAAGAAGGCCTTCGCTCGCCTGGCCTTTCGCCACCCGCTCAATCACCGGTCGAAAAGAACACTGCCGGCGGCGATGCGGAGCCGGAGGCGTTCAGCGCGTAGACATAGACGAAATAGGCGGTCCCCTGAGCGAGGCCGCCGAACACGGCGCTGTTCATCATGGTGACCTGGTTGATCAGCGGGTTGGCGGTCTGCACCCCGCTATCGGCCTTGCCGACGGTCACCAGGTAGCCCGTGGCACCCGGGCTTGCCGTCCAGCTTACGGCGGCGCTGTTGGTGGACGGCGTCACGCTGACCTTTTGGGGAAGTCCGGGCTTCGCACCGGGGCCACGCGCTTGCGTCAGTACCGAGTAGGTGTAGCGGCTGAGGTTGATCGAGCCGAGCCCCGTCGTGTCGTCGTAGCCGGGGCCGGCGTTGAAGCCGGGCGTGCCGTAGAGTGCCACGTTGCCGTTGCTGCCGTCTGTCACGTCACGCAGCCCGAAGGTTGGGGCTTCGCCGAGCCTGTATAGCAACGGGTTGGCAAATCCGAGCGGCGGCAGGCCGGCCCCGGCACGCGCGCCGTCGATCACGCTGAAGAACGACGCCCAGATCGGCGAGGAGGCGCTGGTGCCGCCGATCACGTCCCAGCCGCCGGTACGGGCGTTGTAGACGGACACGCCGGTCTGCGGGTCGGCGACCGCAGCCACGTCGGGGACGTTGCGCATGGTGGCAGACCCGCCGTTCGCGGACGCCACCGAGGCTCCGCCCGCCTTCTGCCAGGACGGAAGCGGGAAGACCGTGCTGACGCCGCCGCCGGTGGCGCCCGCGCCCAGCCCGAGCAGGTTCCAGGCCTCCTCCCCGGCATAGACGCCGTCGAGGTTGAACAGCGTCGTCCCGCCGACCGCGGTGACGAACGGGTCGGTCGCCGGGAAGCTCGTGTTCAGGGTCGGCGGGCTGTCGCCATAGGCGCCGTCGTCTCCCGAGGCCGCGAACAGCGTCTGTCCCTGGGCGGCCATCTGCACGGCCACCGCCTTTACCGCCAGCTCGTCGCCTCGGCTCGCCATCGCCTCGTCGAACCCGTAGGAGATGCTGACGGTCTGCGCCGTGTCGTCGTCGGCCATGCTGCCGAGCGAGTCGACCAGCGCCACGGCAAACGGGTCGACTGCGTCTTCGTAGACCGTGACCTGCCTGAGGTTTGGATTGATCGCCACCGCCATGTCGACGTCCAGGTCGGCCTCCACATCGACCTCCGGCACGATTCCCGTCCCGGATCCGTCTACGCTTTTCACGGCGACAGTGACGTTGGGCAGCTTATACCTGCGCTCGTAGACGGCGACGTCGGACATCGCGAAGCCGCCCTGCTCGAAGAGGGCGATGTTCTGCGTCTTGGACGGTGTGAGCGGGGCCGGCACCACGTAGATCGATTGCAGGTCGCCCGGGCTCAGGCCGCCGAGCACGCCGGTGCCGCTGTCGGGGTGCGGCAACGCCTCGTTCCTGGCCCTGTGCAGGACGGCGAGGCGGCCGGTGTCGACCAGGCCAAGTACGGCCGAGACCTTGCCGGCCAGGGCGGCGGGAAGCCGTGGTGGCGTCACGGGCGCAAAACCGAGACGGCCCTGTGGTGTCCGCAGGCTCGCCAGCCGGATGGAGAACAGGCCGCCGACCGTCTGCGCATCGCCGGCGAGGGTCAGCGTGGTCCGCGCGGCCGATTGCCTGACTACGGCAAGTCCGCTGGCGCGCGCCCAGCCGAGCAGGGCGGCATAGTCGGCCGCGCTGGCGCCGAAACGGCCGGCATATTGTTTCGGCGTGAGGAAGCGGCCGTAGCGTGTGCTGTCCGGGTCCGAGACGGAGCGGACGAAGGCTTCAGCACCGGCTGCATCGCGGGAGGGAAGCACCAGCACGATGTGCAGCGTGATTGACGTGTCCAGAGAGCCGACCGCCGGACCGGACCCCGTGGGCGCCGCTTCAAACACAGGGCCGGCTGCCAGCAATCCTGTGTCATCCGCGGCAGCGGTGCCCAGCGATCCAGCGCCGAGGAGCGTCGCGGCAAGAAGGAGGTTGCGTAGTCGGTTCATCGGTCTGTCCTGTCCCGCTTGGCTCTGCAAAGGCGTGATGGTGGCTGGCCAGTCCGACAGCCTACCTGGCCGGATGTGCGCGCGCGGAAGCTGCGGCACGCGTCAGGATGACAGACCCCACATAGGTGGCCGTGAAGGTCAGCTTGCCCGTCGTGCACGCGGCGGTGTCGCGGTCCGTCGGTGGGAAGTCCGGCCCTGTAAAGGCAGCGCGCTTGTAGACCACAGTGCCTTCAACCTTCATCGTCCCGGTGAAAACCATGTCTGCGGCGATATAGAAGTCGGGTCGCAGTTCAGAGAACGTCGCGCGGCCGTCGATGATCGGGTAGAGTTCCGTCCCGTCGGTATTGCCGCCGAACTCGCCTGGAAACAGCGCGCCATCGCAATGCTGCTTACCGCTGAAGCCGATGCTTTGCACGACCGGCGGCTGACCCTCCCCGATGGTGTAGACCTCGACGTCTCCTCCTGCGCTGTTGCTGCCCGAATAGTAGCTGACGGTCTGGCTGGCGGCAGGGCGCGTCGTCCAGCCGCAGGCCAGCAGGACGAAAGCGGCCAGGCGGCGCCGGTAACGGACCGGAGACTTGGGATTGCGGTGACGGGTGATCGTCGGCTCGGCCATGCGAAAGGCTCCTGATTGCGGGCGGCGGCGCGCACGCGCACGTTGCGTGCCGGCACTCCTGCTTGCGTCTTGCCCATCCGTGATTGGCGGCTACGAGAGGGGGTTGGCAACCTTGGCCTTGAACGTCAGGTCCTTGGTCTTGCAGGCCTTCGCCTCCGCATCGTTTGGCGGCGACTTGGCGCCCGAGAACAATGCGGAATAGGCGGTGAGACTTCCTTCGGCCGCGTCGCCGTGAAACTGCACCTCGCCGGTCACTGCGCTGCGGTCGTTGCTCTTGCCCGCAAACTTCGCCTTGCCGTCGTTGACCGGCGCACTGACTTCGGTGGCTGCGCCATATGACTGCTCCTGCCCCCGGGTCAGCAACAGCGTGCCGTCGCAATAGAACAAGGCTGCCAGCTGGGCATAGGTGAGGAACAGCTTGCCGGAACTGTCCTGGTAGACGATCAACTCGACCGTGAAGCCGTCGCTGTTCGTGCCGACATACTGCCCTGGAACCTGGGCGCGAGCGGAACTGCCTATCGTTATAGTTGTCATTGCGGATAAAATGACACCCAGCCGTATCCGTTTGGCCATCAGTCGCAACGTCCTTGCCTGTGCACCGGATGAGCTAAAGCCCGAAGTCTCCTGCTTGCAAGCCGGCAAGCTTCGTGTCCGTTCAAAACCATGTCGAGTCTCAAGGGCGAAAGGTCCAACGCAGCAGGCGGACTTCGATCTCGGCTCGCGGCGTTGGAGCACTGGCCGAACGACGTCTTGGTTACCAGCCCGCGTGCTTGACCGATCGCTATCCTGCCATCGCAAGAAAGGGCAGCAGGTAACCGTCCACCACCTCTGGCCATTCGAGTGGCGACAGGTGGGCGGCGCGGGCAATGACGTGCATCGTGGCGCCGTCGATGCCGTCCCGTAACTGACGGGCGGCGGCAGGTGGCGAGCTCTGGTCGTGTTCGCCGACGAGGATCAGCGTCGGGCAGGACACGCGATGAAGCTCGGCCACCAGGTCCAGCGCGGCGATCATGTCCCACATCGCGGCATGCACCGCCGGGTCGTCCCTCAGCAGCGTCTTCGTCACCCGGTCGATCAGGTCGGGTCGCCCGGCCATCGTCTCCGGCGTGAACCAGCGTTCGAGCGTGGATTGCAGCACGGCCGGCATGCCGCCGGCGCGGGTGGTTTTCGCGCGTTCCCGCATCCCCGCCCGGCCCGCCTCCGCGAAACGCGCCGCCGTGTCGATCAAGGTGAGCGAGCGGACGAGCGCCGGGTGCGCCAGTGCGGTCGCCTGCGCGATCATGCCGCCGACCGCGAGCCCCACCACGTGCGCGCACGCAGCGCCCGTCGCGCGGATGACGCCGGCCAGCACCGCCTGGGCCTTGTCCAGCGACCAGTCCGCCGGCGCGCCGGGACTGCGGCCGTGGCCGGGCAGGTCGAAGGCGACCACGTCGTGGCATTTGCCGAGCGTGGCGATCTGCCTGTCCCAGTAGGTAAGGTCGAGGCCTACCGCGTGCACCAGGACCACGGGTGCCTGGCCCCTGGGCCCACACCGGACCACGTTGACGCAAGGCAACAGGAAACCGTCTTCGCCTGCCATGTGAGACCTCCTCGATGATGACCGTGACGTGCTGATGGGTGCGGCGGGAGTGCGTGCGATCCGCCGCAGTCAGTGCTCCGCGGACCAGCCGTCCGGATTGTCGTCGAGCGCGATATCGAGCGTGGCCGTGAAGCGTGCCACCATCATGTAATGGCCGACGAGCAGGATCAGCGTCGCGATGTCACGGTCCGACAGAAGCGCCCGGACCGCCGTGAAAGTCGGATCGGACACGCGCGGGTCGGCCACGCACTCCCCGACGAAACGCAGGACCGCTGCGGTGTCGCCGGGAAGTCCCTCCAGCGCGCCGGCCTCGATGGCCGCGATGTCGGCGCTGCTCCATCCTGCCTTCTCCGCCTGGCCGGAATGCTGCATCCGCTCGTAGGCGCTGCCGCTCAGCGCAGCGACACGCAGGATGGCCGCTTCCCTGAGCTTGGCATCGAGCCCGGAGGCGCGGAGCGCATTGGCAAGGTTCGGCAGCGCCTCGGACAGCCTGTGGTCGGCGAGCAGCAAGCCGCGCGACAGGTTGGAGGGAAACCGGTCGTATTGCGCCCGCTGCCGCAGGTCCATGTCCTCGACCGCGACCAGCCTGATCCTGGACATGCTACTTCTTCCCCCGGTGCAGCCGGCTGCCTGGCCCGCGCCACGCCAGGGGAGATCGGGCGCCGGTGACGGACCTGCTACGAGAGGGCGGGCGATAACCGCCATTCGATCGGGGAATAGGGCATGGACCGGTTTGCTGAGATGGCGGTGTTCGTCCGCGTGCTCGACGCAGGTTCCTTCTCCACGGCGGCGCGCCAGCTTCGCAAGACCCAGTCCGCGGTCTCCAAGACAGTGGCGCAGCTGGAACAGCGGCTGGACACGCGCCTGCTGCTGCGTTCGACCCACGGGCTGGCGCCGACCCAGGCGGGTCTGGCGTTCTGCGAGCAGGCCAGGCGTGCGCTGTCGTGCGTGGAGGATGCGGAGCTGGCGGCGAGGGGCTCAGGCGCGGGCCTGTCAGGACCCCTGCGCGTGGCAGCCGCCGTCACCTTCGGGCGCCTGCACGTGGTGCCCCATCTCGGGCGGTTCCTCGCCAAACATCCGGCAATGGAAATCGACCTGCTGCTCGACGACGCCACCGTCGACCTGGTGCAGGCCGGCATCGACGTGGCGTTCCGCATGGGCGACCTGGCCGATTCGGCGCTGACGGCGATGAACCTCGCGCACGCGCGTCGCCTGGTGATTGCCACACCCGCCTACTTTGCCGACGCCGGCGAACCGCGCCACCCAGCCGACCTCGCCGCGCACCGGGCGGTGATCTACGGCAGGGGGGGCGGCGGCACCGCCTGGCGCTTCCGCCGCGGCGCAGAGACCACGGACGTGAGCATCGCCGGCCCGATCAGCATCACGGCGGCCGAGGGGGTCCGCGCGGCGGTGCTGGCCGGCCTCGGCTTCACCATCGCATCGGAGTGGATGTTCGCGCCCGAACTGCATAGCGGCGAAGTGCGTGCGGCGCTGACGGACTGGACGCTGCCTTCCCTGGGCCTCTCCGCGGTCTATCCGGGCGGACGGCAGGCCGGCGCCAAGGCCCGTGCCTTTGTCGCGTTCCTGCAGCACGCGCTCAACACGCCTGGCCTCGGGTCAGGTCGAGCATGCGCGGAGACGTCGGTCTATGGACAGAACGAGCCTGAGGCGATGCACCGCCGTGACGGCTGATTTCCGGAGCAGTCCGTGCCGGCGTCGGGCGCTGGCTGTGTGGAGGCCGCCCTGCCAACGGGCCGGGGCAACCGTTCCGGTGTCCTCGAGCCGCCTCTACGGCGGCATTTCCGCACGAGGCAGGGCTGCAAGCGTGAGGCGAACATGCGACTGGTAGCTGTTGGCCGTGCCCGTCATCGAATCCACTGCCCAACCGGTGCCGCCCCACAGCACGGCACTCGCCACGGCGCCGGATGACACGCCTGCACCGTTGACCGAGGAGGCCTCCTGGTAGCCTGGCTTGTCACACAGGAACACCAGATCCAGCGGGCTTTTGCGCAGCACGATCGTGGCCGGCGTCTGCGCAATGTCGCCCACTTCTGCCCCGGAGCGCAGCACCACGCAGTGGGCGCCCGGCGGCGTGGTTTCCACGGCGATCGACTGCTCATGCGATCCCAGCACGGACGCGCAACCAGGCAGGGCCAGCAATGCTGCCAGACAGGACAGCATTCGCATACTTGAAGTGTCAGGCGACCGGGACGGAGACGACCTGCTTGGCCATCTCACGGACGGCATCCGACAGGCCCGACTCCGAGGAGAGCGGATGCGCGGCGGAGGCGCCGTCGGCCTCGAACGTCTTGATGACCGTGTTCGTGGCGGTCTGGGTGACGGTGACCTCGCCACCCACCCGGTTGCGTCCTGCCAAGGCACCAACGAGAAGCCGTTCGCCAACCGAGACCTTCGCATATTTCGTGATGTCGACCTTCATGACCAGGTCCGTCGGCTCATTGTCCAACACCACCCTGGAGTAACGCCCGGTCGCGCTCAGCTGGCTGAAGATGGCGGTGCGTATGTCGAGAAGCTGGTCGGTGCTGTCGGGCGCCACGGCGTCGACCACCAACCGCAAGGACGGGTTGGCCGGCAAGTTGATGGCCGGAGCGGATGACTGCACCGTCATCTGCCCTTCTGCACTGCAGCCGGCCAGGAAGACAGCCGCCAGGAGACTCGGGATCATCCCAGAAAAACGCATTGTGCCCCATCCTTCGTTTCGGTCGATTCTTAACTGGAACTATATCTTTCCGCAACAGCTGGCGTGGCACGCAGCGGCCCTGTCTGCCGAAATATCAACCCGCTTTGCGGTTGACGCTTGTGTAAGGAAAACAGGCCTTCTTTTTTTAAAAAAAGAAGGCCTTTCTTGCTTGCGCAAGCGTCAGCCCCCCAATCGCGTTGGCAAAAGCGTCCGGCGGCGGCTTTGACGGACGTGCCCGGGTAATCTGCTTGCCACAGGCCGCCGCCGCGCAGAATGAGACCTGCACCCCCCGCTTTTCGGAGGCTCCCGCCGATGAACGCCACACGCCCCGCTCTCGCTGCTGCACTCTCTCTGACCTTCGCCACCCAGGGCCGGACCCAACCGGCGCCCGTCCAGGATGCGGACCGGGCGGGCATCGCGCGGGTTTTGCAGACCAGCGCCGCGGACTGGTCCCAGGGCGACCTGTCCGCCTTCATGCAGTCCTATGAGGATGCCACCGGCACCGCGTTCGTCACGCCGGACGGCCTGATCAAAGGCTATGGCGCCCTGAAGGCGCATTACGCGGCAAAATACGCGTCGGGCACGCACAGAATGGGCCGGCTTGCCCTGGTCCTGTCGGACGACCGTCCACTATCGCCGGACTACGCTCTGGTCACCGGCCGTTTCACGCTGACCCGCCCCGCGGCGGATGGCGGGAACGCTACCGGGATATTCACCCTGTTGATGCACCGGACGGCGCAGGGCTGGCGGATTGCGTACGACCACACGTCGTGAAGCTGGCATTTTCGCAGACTGTCAGCCTACAGCGTCGCGTGCGCCCATCGTGAATACGCCGTATCTGCGGTCACTCAGGAAAGGGCTTTGCCTCAGCCAGCGTTATCGAGTTGCCGCTGCAAGGCACTCAGCAGTTCCGGTATCGAATCGCCGTGCCGCGACAGGAAACTCGCATAGTCGCTGCGCTGCGTCAGCCGCAGGCTCGTCCCTTCCGCCACCACGTCCACCACCTTCATCGCGCCGCCCGTGCCTTCCACCACCCATTGCACGTTCACCGTCGGCTGGTTCGGCCGGGCAATCGAGGTTCCAACCAGGGTGTTGTCGCCCTGCGGACTCTCTCCGTGCATCACGTAGCTCACACCGGAATACTCACCCAGATGCCCAGCGATGTTGTTCAGCAGCACGCGGTGGAAGATTGTCGTGTACTGGGCCTGCTGCTCCGGCGTGGCGGTGTTCCAGAACCGGCCCAGGCAGAAGCGCGCGATGCGCGGCACGTCCACGTTGCGGTCGATCACCGGGCCCAGCGCGGCTTTCTTGTTGGCGTAAGCCTGGGAGCCGTTGACGATCCCTACCAGCTCATCGGCGAAGCTGCGCACGAACCCGGCGGCCTGGCTGTTCTGCGCCCAGGCCGGAACCAGCGCGCTGGTGGCCAGCAGAAAAGCCGCCGCACCTGACAGCATCAGGAAGCTGCGTCGTGTTGTTGTCATCGGCATGGGCGAACTCCAAAGGGAACAAAGGCCTTCCCGGCGGCCAGCCGCAAGGCCTTAACGCGGCGCGGGCAAAAGTTTCGCTCCGCCTATTGCGCCGTCCAGGCAGGCGTCGTCGCCGCCTTGTCCTGGCGCGACGCGTCGATCTGGCTTTGCAGGTTCTGCCTGTACAGGCTCCGGAAGGTCGCGTAAGGGTCCAGCGCGCCCTTCTTGACGGCGTCCAGGTCCGTCAGGTGCCTGGACCGGACGTCGATCAGCGCCACGCCGTAGCGCGCCCAGTTGAACGTTTTCAGCCCGAAGCCGTGCGGCACGTAGGAGAACGGGTCCAGCGCGCTGTCGATGCCGAAGCCTGTGGCGTCACGTGGGCTGCTCGGCCCGAGCAGCGGTAGGTACAGATAGGGCCCGCTCGGCACGCCCCAGAGCGCCAGAGTCACGGCGAAGCTCGTCGTGTGTCCCGGGTAGCCCCAGCCGCTGGCCACGTCGAACACGCCCAGTCCGCCCGCGGTGGAGTTGATCAGGAAACGCATGAAGGTGTCGCCGGCAAAGCGCGGATTGGCCTGGCTCACGTCGTCGGCGAACAGAACCGGGCTGGACAGGTTGGCCAGCACGTTGTGCACGCCGGTGCGCACCGGCGCCGGCACCACGTAGACGTAGCCCTGGGCGACCGGCTTCAGCGAGTAGCGGTCGATCGTGTCGCTGACCCGGTAGGAGAACCGGTTTGCCGGCTCGTACGGATCGTTGGTCTGCTGGAAGTCGGCGGTCGCCTCCTGGTCGCTCGCCGGCGGCTTCGAGGCGCAGCCGGACAGTCCCAAGGCGGCTGTCACCAACACAAGCGGCAAACGATTAGGCATGGAAAGTCCCCGACAAGTGAACCCAGGAAAGCCGTCTGGCGCACTTGGTACGGGCGCCCCCAGGGTCCGGGTGTGTAGCATCTGGCGCAGGCCAGGCAACGCAGCCCCGTGTTGCGCGGTTCCGGCCACGCACACAAACCCTTGAAGTCTGCCCTGCCGAGGCTTCATGAACCTGCCATGGACATGACGCCCACACCCTTGTCTGCCACGTTGGAGCGCTGGCTGACCGGCCCGCGCTTCTCCCGCCTGCCGGCCCGCTCGGCCAGGGACGCCGCACCCGCGCTCAGCTTCGAGTTCTTTCCGCCGAAGACCGAGGCGCTGGAGACCCAGCTCTGGTCCTGTGTCAGACGGCTGGAGCCGCTGCGCCCGCGCTTCGTCTCGGTCACATACGGTGCCGGCGGCAGCACCCAGGCGCGCACCCACGCGACCGTGGAGCGCATCGTGCGCGAGACCAGCCTGACGCCGGCCGCGCACCTGACCTGCGTCGGCGCCCCGCGCAATGCGGTGGACGACGTGGCCCGCGCCTATTGGGATGCCGGCGTGCGCCACATCGTGGCGCTGCGCGGCGACGCGCCGAACATGGGCGCCTACGAGCCCCATCCGGGCGGCTATGAATACGCCTCCGACCTGGTGGCCGGCCTGCGCCGCGTCGCCGATTTCGAGATCACGGTGGCGGCCTATCCGGAAACGCATCCGACCGCTTTGCATCCGGATTCGGACCTGGACAACCTGAAGCGCAAGCTGGACGCCGGCGCTGTGCGCGCCATCACCCAGTATTTCTTCGACGCGGACGTGTTCCTGCGTTTCCTGGACCGCTGCCTGGCCGCGGGCATCACCGCGCCGATCGTGCCCGCCATCATGCCGGTCAGCAATTTCGCCCAGGCGTACAAATTCAGTGCGGCCTGTGGCGCCTCCGTGCCGGACTGGATGACCAGCCTGTTCGAAGGCACCGAAAACGATCCGGAAACCCGCCGCGTGGTGGCCGCCGTCATCGCCGCCGAGCAGGTGCGCGTGCTGCAGGCGAACGGCGTGGACGAGTTCCACTTCATCACGCTGAACCGGCCGGACCTTACATACGCCATCGCGCATGTTCTGGGCGTACGGCCGGGCCAGTAAGTAATATCCGCCAGGCTTGCGGCTGATGCAGGGAAGCAAGCAGTCCTTTTTTGAAAAAAAGGACCAAAAAACTTTTATTTCCCGTTGCATCTGCAGCAGCCAGTTACGTCCGGATTGATCAAGGTGTCTGAGCCTGCGCAGGGAGCAAAAGTTTTTTGCTTCTTTTTTTCAAAAAAGAAGGCCTTTCTTGCCTCCTAGGCTGCCTGTAAAAACACGCTGCTGCCCGAATGGCTGCTGACGAAGTCCACCCGCTCCGCACGAAGCTGGCGCGCTAGCGCCGCAGACTCGACATGGCGCACGAGCAGGCGCGCACGTTTCAGATGAAGCCCCAGCGCGAACCTGCCCAGCCGCGCCACCGGCAGGGTGTCTCCCAACATCCGGCTATTCACCGTAACGACAGGCGACGGCAGAACCGACAAGTCGAAGCGCGGAATGTCGAGGTCGGTCACGTCTATACCCATCGTGGCGCAATGTTGCTGCAACCGTGCCATAACATCCTGTACCCGGCTGACATGGATGATTTTCGGGACGTCGGAGAGGATGATCCCCAGGCGAGTCTTCAGGCGGCCTTCCGTCGACTGCAGCCTGCCGAGTAAGCGCTCGGTTCCCGGCTTCGTGTCGAACGCGGAGAAACTCACCCGCATGAAAAGCTGCTCGCCGGACGCATCATCGAGTTGTTCCGCCTGGGCGATCAGGCCTTGCAACGCAAGGTCGTCGTAGCTGCCCTGCGGCGACAGGCCGGCCGCCCGGGTGGTGGCGGCGTCCGCGTCCACAAACCAGCCGACGACCTGTCCGCGCTGGCAGCCTTGCACCATCTCCAGGCTGCAGCCGGGCAGAACCGCCGTGCGACGGGCCGGCCTGTCGCCCTCGTCCAGGCTCGCCAGCGACCGCTCGACGGCGTTCGGCGAGGCGTTCGCCGGCAGTGCCGCTGTGGTGCTGGCCATCTCCACCGCGGCGGCATCCTCGCCGGCGCCGGTAAGCGCATCGGCGATCTCCTTCATCATGCGCGCACTGCGTTCGTTGGCTTGTAGCTCGGTGGCGCCACGCAAGCCGACGACGAAGCCCATGTCCGGCGT
>CAXUOA010000033.1:11523-15627 GCA_964252625.1 uncultured Acetobacteraceae bacterium
ATCCTGATGCTGTCGGAAGGCTCGAGGTTCCTGCGGATGACCTGCTCTGCCGTTTCCATCGCCAGGCTGGCCAGTCTTTCCCAATCATCGCCCAGCCGGGTGCGCAGATCTTCCAGGCGTATGAAACGGAGCTTGCTGGCGATCTGCAGCTGCTCGCTCTCCGCCACCGCTTCCACGGTGATGACCCGGAACTGGCGCAATTCGGCCTGCGGCGCGCTGGTGAGCGAGACCTTGCTGGCGACTTCGCTGCCATCGCCGCGGAGCAAGGTTGTGGCGATCGGGCGCAAGGACAGCTGCCCCGCATTGCCGGGCCCGGCGCCGGCCTTGGCCATGAAGCCCGGCCGGTCCTGCACGATCAGCAGCTGCTCGAACGGACGGCCGGCGAGCGCGCCTGGCCGCTGCCCCAGATACTGGTCGAAGCTCGGGTTGCACATCACCATCCGCCCGTCCGTGGTGATGATCGCCACCGGCGTTGCCACCACCTTGAACACGGTCGCCAGCAGGCCCTGGATGGATTTCTCCTGCTCGGCCTCCTGCTTCGTCCGGCTGAGGTCGCGTCCCAGCACCGCACGCTCCTGCTCGGCAGCCTGCCGCTCGGCCGCGGATTTCTGTTCTGAATCGACGACCCGGGCCGCCTGCGCCATCAGCCGTCCATCCGCCGACGCAACCACCAGGGCGGTCACCAGCAGCGCCAGCGTCACGCCCGCCACGGCAATCGCCAAGGGCCCGGTCTGCAGCCCCTCCACGGTCTTCGCCCAGGGCTCGGGCTGGAACACCGCGGCCGCCATGCCGGTGTAGTGCATGCCGCAGATGGCCAAGCCCATCACCAAGGCTGCCGCGCTGCGCAGGCGCCAGTCCGGCCGCAGCTTCAAGGCCAGCCACAGGGCCGCCACGGCCGCCACGATCGCCACGACGATGGAGAGGACGAACAAGGCCGGCCGGTAGGCGAGCGATCCGGGAAACACCAGGGCCGCCATGCCGAGGTAATGCATGGTCGCCACGCCGGAACCGATGACCGCGCCCGCCGCCAGCAGCCGCCACCAGGACAGCTCGCCACGCCGCGCGATGGCCAGGCCGATTGCCACAGAGGCGACCGCAACCACGAACGACATCACCGTTCCGAATATGTCGTAACTGAGCGGAAGCTGGATGTGCAGCGCCAGCATGGCAACCAGGTGCATCGACCAGATGCTGCCGCCGAGCGTGAGCGCGCTGCCCATCTGCCACAGGTTGGAACCGGCACGGCTTTTCTGACGCAGGCATTCGGCCATTGCCAGGGCGGCGTAAGACCCTGACGACGCCACGATGTAAGACAGTGCGACAAGGTGCCAATCATGGGCGAACGGCAGGCCATTCGCATCTGTGAAACATATGCCAGCCACGATCATCTGCTTCTTAAACTGCGACCGAGGCAGCTTAGGATGGCGGGATTAATGTTTCGTGTTTGGCGGTACAACAACGAAGGCAAAAAAAGGCCTCTGCTTTCATCTCCCCAAAAGCAACGACCGTATGAGCGCCGCATCCACGCTGGTGACGGGATTATAGACGATCATGCCCAGATCCGGCCGGCCATCCACGGCGAACCCCGAATACTCCAGCGCCAGCGGGCCAAGAACAGGATGCTGCAGGCGCTTGACGCCCTCGCCATGAACGGCCACGTCCTGGTCCTGCCACAACGCCGCGAATTCCGGGCTCAGCTTGCAAAGCTCCTCCACCAGCTGACCCACTTCGGAGACGGCACCCGCGCGCGCCGCGTCCGCCCGGAAGGCGCCGACCACGAAACGGGCGACGCTGTCCCAATCATGCTGTGCCGCGCGTATGGCGGGGTTGCCGAACATCAGCCGCAGGATGTTGCGCTTGTCCGGCGGCAGCTTGCCGTAATCCGTCAGCACCAAGGCGGCCGCACGGTTCCAGGCGACCACGTCCCAGGTGGCCGTCTTGATCAGGGCGGGGCTGGTCTCCAGAGCGTCGAGCAGGCGCTGCAAACGTGGCGTGACGCCCTGGGCGCCCTTGTAGCGCACCTCCGGCGGTCGCCCGAGGCCCAGCAGGAACAGGTGTTCGCGCTCCACGTCGGTCAGCATCAGAGCGCCGGCGATCCTGTCCAGCACACCCGCCGAGGGCGCGCCGCCGCGCCCCTGTTCCAGCCAGGTGTACCAGGTCGGGCTGATGTTGGAACGTTGCGCCACCTCCTCCCGCCGCAGCCCCGGCGTGCGCCGGCGCCCTACCGAAAACCCCAACGCCGCCGGATCGAGCCGGGTGCGGCGATCCTTCAGGTAGCTGCCAAGCAGTTTGCCATTGTCCAGCGACATGCCGATCCTGTTGCTGATTATACCACGATAACATCACTACTTTAACGGTTTAGAGAGAGGCTGATATCAGCCCCGGACAACATCGAAGAGAACCCCATGCGCGTATTCGTAACCGGCGCCACCGGCTTCATCGGCTCCCGCATCGTCGCCGACCTCATCGAGGCCGGACACCAGGTGATCGGCCTGACCCGCTCGGACGCGGGCGCCAGATCCCTCGCCGAAGCCGGCGCCGAGGTGCATCGCGGCACCCTGGAGGACCCGGAAAGCCTGCGCACCGGCGCGGCCAGGTCGGACGGCGTGATACACACCGCCTTCGACCACGATTTCTCCAACTTCGTCGCAAACTGCGACAAGGACAGGCGCGCCATCGAGGCGCTCAGCGCAGGGCTGCGCGGCTCCGACCGTCCGCTGGTCATCACCTCGGGCACCGGTCTGGGCGACCGGGGACCAGGCCAGCCCGCCACCGAGGATGCCTTCAACCCGGACTATCCGAACCCGCGCAAGGCGTCGGAACTGGCCGGTGCGGCCGCCCTGCAAAGCGGCGTGAACGTCTCTGTCATGCGCCTCCCGCAGGTGCACGATCCGGTCAAGCAGGGACTCATCACCCCGCTGATCGAGCTTGCGCGCGAAAAAGGCGTGTTCGCCTATGTCGGCGACGGCGCCAACTGCTTCCCCGCCGTGCACGTGCGCGACGCCGCGCGGCTGTACCGGCTCGCGTTGGAGAAGCAGGAGCCAGGCGCGCGCTACAACGCGGTGGCGGAAGAGGGCGTGCCCGTGCGCGCGATCGCCGAGACGATCGGGCGGGGGATGAAGCTGCCTGTCGTCTCGATCCCGCCCGAGGAAGTCGGTGCGCATTTCGGCTGGCTGGCGATGTTCGTGGGGCTGGACATGCGGGCCTCCAGCGCGCTGACGCAGGCGCGGCTCGGGTGGCATCCTGGCGGGCCTGGGCTGCTCGAGGACCTGGCGGCGATGCGCTACGACGGGTGAGGCCAGGCAAGGAAGGCCTTCTTTTTTTCAAAAAAGAAGGCCTTCCTTGCCTACCTACCGCCCGGACATAGACGGCCTGCGCGCCCTGGCCGTCACCGCCGTCATCCTGTTCCACGCGTTCCCCGCCATCCTCCCGGGCGGCTTCGTGGGCGTGGACGTGTTCTTCGTCATCTCCGGCTACCTGATCTCCGGCATCATCGCCCGCGCGCTGCGCCAGGGCAGCTTCCGCGCCGCGCAATTCTACCAGCGCCGCATACGCCGCATCTTCCCGGCGCTGGCCACCGTCCTGCTGGCCACGCTCGCCTACGGCCTGGTCGTCCTGCTCCCCGCCGAACGCGCCCAGCTCGGCCTGCAGACCGCCGCCGGCGCGGCCATGGCGGCAAACCTGCTGTTCTGGAGCCAGGCCGGCTATTTCGATCCGGCCTCGTACGCCAAGCCGCTGCTGCATCTCTGGTCGCTCGGCGTGGAGGAGCAGTTCTACCTCGTCTGGCCCGTTGTGCTGTGGCTGCTCGTCCGCCGCACTCGCCGGCCGCTCGCCTGCATCGCCCTGCTCACCGCCGCGTCTTTCGCCCTCAACATCGCCCTCTCCGCCGGGGACGGCGTGGCCGGTTTCTACTCTCCCCTGTCCAGGCTCTGGGAGCTGTCTTCCGGCGCCCTGCTGGCGCTGGCCGGGTTGCCGCCTGGGCGCCGGGCGCGGGCGAACCTTGCCGCGGCCGCGGGTCTCGCCGCCATCGTGGCGGCCTGCCTCCTGCTCGACGCGGCGATGGCCTATCCCGGCTGGCGCGCGCTTCTTCCGGTCTGCGGCACG
>CAXUOA010000034.1:0-10087 GCA_964252625.1 uncultured Acetobacteraceae bacterium
GCCTTCTTTTTTGAAAAAAAGAAGCAAAAAACTTTTGCTTCCTGCGCAGGCTCGGACGCCTCGATCTCTCAGGAGGCACCTGGCTGCTGCAGATGCGACGGGAAGCAAAAGTTTTTTGGTCCTTTTTTTCAAAAAAGGACTGCTTGCTTCCTTTGCGTCAGCCGCGAGACACGCTGGGCTGAGACGAAGAACAAAACGCCACCTCAAACCGCTCAGTCACATTCTGGCCGAAATCACGATTACAAGAAATCCAGGCCGACATGCTCCGAACTACTTGAAGTTCGCGCTTGAGCGGCACCGCCCAGTCCCCCACCGCCACAGGTCGATCGTCGCTCTCAGTCCTTCTCTATCGTGCACTGCAGCGGGTGCTGGTTCTGCCGCGCCAGGTCCATCACCTGCGTCACCTTCGTCTCTGCTACCTCATACGTGAACACCCCGCACACGCCCACGCCGCGGCGGTGGACGTGCAGCATGATTCGCGTGGCCTCCTCGCGTGTCTTCTGGAAGAAGCGCTCGAGCACGTGGACGACGAATTCCATCGGCGTGTAGTCGTCGTTCAGCATCAGCACCTTGTACATGGCCGGCTTGCGCGTCTTCGGGCGCGCCTTGACGACCACGCCGGTGTTCGGGCCCTCGCTGCCGCCACGCTTGTCGCTGTCACTCATCGGTGGACCATCCTGGCGCCATTTCCTGGGCGGCATCCCAGGCAAGGTGGCGATGAAAGAGATTTGGCCATGATACAGGCATGGGCGCAGACAAGGGCCAGTGGCGCAAACGGCAAAAGGCCCGGAGTTGCCCCCGAGCCCTTAACCTAATCCCGCCCAGGCTGGGCGGGCAATCGTCTTTAGGCGGCTTAGGAGAACGTCTCCACGGCGGCGTTGACGCGGGCGGAGATCGGCGCAAACGCCTGCTCGGCCAGTTTCATCGACTGCTCTGTCATCTTGCCGGATTCGGCCAGCGCCTTTTCCATCGACGTCTTGGCGAAGCTGGCCTGCAGATCGAACGCTTCCTTGACGGACTTGACCGAGGTCATCGCCTTGAAGGTGGACATCGTCTCGTCCAGGTTCGCACGCGCGCTGGCGGCGAACAGGCGGGAGAGGTCGGTCAAGCCGTTGGCCAGGATCTGGTGCGACTTCATCAGCGCCTCCATGTTGCCCTGGCTGAAGGAGCTCATCTGCTCGGCGGTCTTCATGACGCGCTGCATGCCGTCCTTCACCTGCACCTGGGCCTGCTCGAGGCCGGCCGCGGCGGTGGCGGCACCCTGCTTGATGCCTTCGACGGTCTTCTCGTGCGCTGTCGTCTCGGCGGCCTTCAGTTCGCCCGTGGCCATCTCAACAGCCTTCGACTTGGTGATCATGATAGCGGCTCCAAAAAATCAGGACGATTCCAAGAGCGGCGAACCGTCACATGAGGACTGCGTGCAGGCGCGTTGTGCGCTGCAACAAGGACTACCTAAGATAGAAAAAATACGCGGTCAACATTTTTTGTGCGCCGCACAACGAGCGCCTGTCTGGCGTCAGGCCCGCCGGAAAACGTCAGGCAGGCCGATGAAATATCGTCTTTCGCGGCAGTTAGCGAAGGTGCTTACGCTGCCTTAACGCCTGTGGGCGCCAGATCGCTGGACAGGCGCAGAATCGGCCCGCTACAGTCGCGGGCGGACCAGTTAAGGCAGGCGATTGAACATGGCGTCCATCCGGAACCTGCTGGCCGCCACGCTTGCCCGCTGCTGTGGCACCGTGCACGGCGCAGTTGTGGCAGTGGCAGTTGTCGCACCTTCGCTCGCCCAGGCGCAGATCGGATCGGCCCGCTACAGCTCCATCGTCATCGACAACGCGTCCGGCCGGGTGATGGAGGCGGCGAACGCGGATTCGCTGCGCTACCCGGCCAGTCTGACCAAGTTGATGACGTTGTACATGGCGTTCGAGGCGCTGAAAACCCAGAAGGTCACGCTCGGAGAGAGCGTTCCGGTCTCCGGTCATGCCGCCTCGATGGAGCCGTCCAAGCTGGGCCTGCTGCCCGGCACGTATTTCACCGTCAGCGACGCCATCCTTGCCATCGTCACCAAGTCTGCCAACGACGCCGCCTGCGCCCTCGGTGAATTGCTGGGCGGGAACGAGGACCGTTTCGCCCAGGCGATGACGTTGCGCGCCCGCGCTCTGGGCATGACGAACAGCACGTTCCGCAACGCCAGCGGCCTGCCCGATCCCGAGCAGACGACCACGGCACGCGACCTGGCCCTGCTGGCGCATCACCTGATCCAGGACTACCCAGAGTACTACCATTATTTCAGCGAGCCCGTGTTCTACTTCCACGGCCGCGCCATCCCCAACCACGACCGCATGCTGCAGGCCTATGACGGCGCGGACGGGCTCAAGACCGGCTACACGCAGGCGGCCGGCCATAACCTGGTCACCTCGGCCATGCGCGGCGGCGTACGGCTGGTGGGCGTGGTGATGGGCGCACGGTCCAATCCGGAACGCGACCTGCACATGGCAAACCTGCTCGATGACGGGTTCGAGCAGCTCGGCGTGCCGGTCACCCGCCACGCGCCGAGCCGCTTCCGCATGCCTTCGCTCATTGCCGCGGCGGACGCGGCACCCGTCCCGGATGCGGGCTTGCACATCGTGGCCTTCAGGCACGGGCGTCACGCCCCGGCGCTGCGTCCCACCCTGGCCGTGGCGCCGGCATGCACGCGGGCCACCATCTGATCGCGGCCAGGAGCGTGGCCGTCTGCACGGCAAAGCCCGGGCACCACGGCTGCGGGATCGCGGCCAAGGACAAGCGCCGGGCGTAAGTCGTCCGCCTTGACCGGCGGGGTTCGAAGGCTGGTCCCTCGTTCAAAAAGATGGCCTGTTTTCCAGGCTTTGCTTCCCAAGCATTGCCACAAGCCCGTCGCGAGACCAATCTCACCAGTCATAACACGCAGAGGGCGGCATGGACGGCGGTGGCGAGGCGCGGCGTATCATCATCCACGGGAAAGCCGATTTCGCCGGGATGCGGGCCGCCGGCGCGCTGGCCGCGCGCACGTTGGACATGATCACGCCCCATGTCCGCCCCGGTGTCACCACCGCAGAGCTGGACCGGCTGTGCCACGCGTTCATCATCGCCAACAACGCCGTGCCGGCCCCGCTGAACTATCGCGGCTTCCCGAAATCCATCTGCACCAGTATCAATCACGTCGTCTGTCACGGCATTCCGGGCGAGAGGAAGCTGGCGGAAGGTGACATCGTCAACATCGACGTTACCGTGATCCTGGACGGCTGGCACGGCGACACCAGCCGGATGTATGGCGCAGGCGTGCTGCCCACGCGCGCGCGCAACCTGCTGGACGTCACCTACCAGTCGCTGATGAAGGGCGTGGCGGCGGTCAAGCCAGGCGCCACGTTGGGCGACGTGGGCCATGCGATACAGACCTACGCGGAGGCCAACCGGTTCAGCGTGGTGCGCGATTTCTGCGGCCACGGCATCGGCCGCACTTTCCACGCAGCGCCCAACGTGCTGCATTTCGGCAGAAGCGGCGATGGCCCGGAGTTGCGTCCGGGCATGTTCTTCACCATCGAGCCTATGGTCAACGCCGGCCGGCCGGAGGTGAAGGTGCTCGACGACGGCTGGACCGCGGTGACACGGGACCGCAGCCTGTCCGCGCAGTTCGAGCACATGGTAGGCGTCACGGAAGACGGCTGCGAGGTCTTCACTGTCTCGCCTGCCGGGCTGCACCACCCGCTGTATTGATGACGCAGGCACGCATGCAGCCCTTCCGGGAAAGGGGCCGCACGGCCCCTGCGTACCGGCGCCGGCCAGCCTTGCCGTGAGCATTGCGCCGAAGGGTATGAGCGAGGCGCTGTTCCAGCTGGACCTGGCAGACGGCGCGGCCAGGCCGAAGGTGCCCCCGCCGCAGGATGCCCTGCCCGCTCCTTCTCCCGCCACCAGCATGGAGCAGCACCGCTCACGCCTGCGCGCCAAGCTTCTCCAGGCCGGACCGGACGCGCTCGCGGACCACGAATTGCTGGAGATCATCCTGTTCCTGGCGATCCTGCGCCGCGACACCAAGCCGGTCGCCTACCGCCTGCTGGCCAGGTTCGGCAGCTTTGCGGCCGCCATCTCGGCGCCGGCGCGGGACATCGCCGCGGTCGAGGGCATGGGCGAAGCCAGCGCGGCCGTGCTGAAGGCCGTCCAGGCCGCGGCGATCCGGCTGGCGCGCGCCGAGGTCATCGGGCGGCCCGTGCTCTCCAACTGGGACGCCCTGATGGGCTACCTGAACGCGGCGATGGCACGCGAGCAGGTCGAACAGTTCCGCATCCTGTTCCTGGACAACAAGAACCGCCTGCTGGCCGACGAGGCGCAGGCACGCGGCACGATCAACCACACGCCCGTCTATCCGCGCGAGGTCGTGCGGCGCGCCCTGGAGCTGCAGGCGGCGGCACTGATCCTGGCGCATAACCACCCGAGCGGCGACCCTTCACCCTCGCGCGACGACATAGTCATGACCCGGCAGATCGTGGAGGCGGCCAAGACGCTGTCGATTGCAGTTCATGACCACGTCATCGTCGGCAACGGAACCTGGCTGAGCTTCCGCAAGGAAGGCCTGCTGTAGGGCGCAACCGGGACGTGTGCGTGCCGGCGCCGCTACTATCACAAACTGTTGTTTCTAATGCTGCAACGATCTGCATCTCAAACGCACGCTCAACGTATCTCCCTGGCGTCACTGTGGGCGCGCCCTGTTGCTGGCTTCTTCACGCCTGCCAGGGAAGGTTCGCTTAAGGAGTATCAACGATAATGGAACCGTCCTGGACCAATCTGCTGCAGCGCCGCAAGCTTCTGCGCACCGCCAGCCTGGGTGCCGTGGCCACCGCGTTCGCCATGAAGATTACGGGTGCGGAAGCGCAGACGGCACCGACCGACCCGGAGATCCTGAACTTCGCGCTGAATCTGGAATACCTCGAAGCCGAGTACTACCTGCGCGCCGTCACCGGAACGGGCCTGGCCGGTAACGGCGTGGGCGTGAGCGGCGTGGGCGGCGCCGGCGGCACGGTCACCGGCGGCAGCCGGGTGGCGTTCCAGTCGCGCCAGACCTACGAGATGGCCCTCGAGATCGCGCAGGACGAGATGGCGCACGTCAAGCTGCTGCGCCAGGCTCTGGACACCGCAGCCGTTGCCGAACCGGCGATCGACCTGGTGAACAGCTTCAATGCCGCCGCTGCGGCCGCCGGCCTGGGTTCCAGCTTCGACCCGTTTGCCAGCGAGGCGAACTTCCTTCTCGGCGCCTTCATCTTCGAGGACGTGGGTGTGAGTGCCTATGCCGGCGCAGCGCAATACATCTCCAGCAAGAGCTATCTGACGGTGGCCGCGCAGATCCTGGCGGTGGAAGCCTACCATGCCGGCGAGATACGCACGCGTCTGCTGCTGAACGGCTTTGCCACACAGTCCAGCCAGATCGCCGCGCTGCGCGCCAAGGCGTCCGACGCGGTCACCACGAACGGTGCCGTGGCAGTGCCCGATCACGGCGTGCAGACGTCGAACGGGTTGGTCACGATCGTTGATGCCAATGCCAATGCGCTTGCTTTCACGCGCACGACCGGTCAGGTGCTCAACGTGGTCTATCTGGGCAACGGTGTTGGAACAGCGCAAGGCGGGTTCTTCCCCAACGGCGTCAACGGCGCCATAAACACCGTCACCTAAGGTCCGGCCATATAGATTAGGAGCAGGAAGCGATCATGTCTGGAACTCTAACCGCAGGCGAGCAGGTACGCTCGGACATCTTCTTTGGTGTCGGCACCCTATCGGGCCTGGGCAATTTCAACTATTCGACCACGCAGGCCTCGGACGGTACGTCCAACCCGGTGTCGGCGCAGGCTGATACCTACCTCACCATCGATACAATCACCGGCGGCACACCGGCGACCGATCTGTTCGTGGGTGCAGGCTTCGGCGCCGTCGAGAACGTCAACGACCTGGCGCCGGTCGTGCTCGGCGCGGCCGATACCGTGGCCGGCGAGCTGCTCTACCAGGGCGACATCGGCGATCAGACCGTCTATGGCGGCACTGGCACTGATTTCGTGGCGCTGACCGGCTTCGGCAACACGTTCGCTGCACCGGCTTCCGGCGGCGGCACCTACGAGATCGCTGCCGGCCTGGCCGGGCCGAACGGCTTGCAGACGCTCGCGAGCGTGACAGGCGCTGATGGCAACAACATCGCCGTCGACAGCGGCAACGCCAGCATTGCGGCGGGCCTCGGTTCGAACCACATCTTCCTCGGCAGCGGCACCGCGCTGGTCGCCAGCGAGGGTCTCGACACGATCATCGGCGGCAGCGGCGCCGCCACGATAAACGGCGCGGGCGCGGCCACCATCTTCGCCGGCACCGGTTCCACCGAATTCGATGGCGCTGGCGGCACCGGTGTCATCATCGCAAGCTCGGTCGCGGGTGCGGGAGACACCAGCGTCTATGGCGGCACAGGGTCGGTCACTGCCTTCGGCGCCACCGGCGATTTCGCTGCCTATGGCGGGCAGGCCGGAAGCAACGTGCTGGTTTCCGGTTCGGGCAACTCCAGCCTGGTCGGCGGCGGCAACAACGACCTGCTGGTGGCAAGCGGTGCGGGCACCACGACCCTCGTCGCCGGCGACGGCAATACCACCCTGTTCGGCGCGGGTGCGAGCGGCACCACCAACTTCTTCCTCGGTGCCGGCAACGACTCCGTGGTGGCTGGCACCGGCAACGAGTATATCCAGTTCGGTACCGGTCAGAGCACCGTCTTCGGCAGCACCGGCAATGACGTCTATGGCATTCAGGGCAGTGTCGGCGGCGGCACGGACGTTGTCGTTGGCTTCAATACCGCCACCGATTACCTGGAGCTGAACGGCTTCGGCGCCTCGCTCACGGCTGCGTCGTTCGCCAGCGACGTGTCCACCGTCGACGGCAGTTCGGTCATCAACCTGACCGCGGCCGATGGCAACACGGACGTGATCCAGCTGTTCGGCGTCACCGACCTCTCGGCGTCGAACCTGATACTGCCGAGCGTCAGCTCGGCCACCTAAGCCGACATCTCCGGAGGAAGCGCTCTGCATTCTCCGGAGAACCCCTAGAGGGGAACGAGCCCCGCCGGGGAGAGGTGAAAACGCGGCATCAGCTGCAACAGTCCAGCCGCCTCGGGGGTTGCCTCGCCTGAGCCGGTTACCACCATGCTGACAGCCACATAGACCACGACCGCCAGGCCAAGCCAGGCAATCCAGCGCTGTGTCGCAAGCAGGCGCGACAACAGGTCCGCTGCCACCCCCGTCAGGATCACGGACAAGGCCAGCCCCGCGGCCATGATCCAGACATCCCGGCGCGCGGCACCTGCCACGGCCAGGACATTGTCCAGGCTCATCGACAAATCGGCCACGACTATCTGCCGGATCGCCTGCCAGCCGGTCTTGCCCGGCGTGCCCTGCCCGGCTTCGCTGTGCCGCGCGTGCAGTTCGCGAAACATCTTCCAGCAGACCCAGAGCAGCAACAGGCCGCCGGCCAGCGTCAGGCCGACGATGGCGAGAAGCTGGATCGCGATCGCCGACAGCGCCACACGGATGAGCGTGGCGGCGCCGATGCCGAACATGAGCGCGCGCCGCCGCTGTGCTTGCGGCAGACCCGCGACGGCCAGCCCTACAACTACGGCGTTATCGCCGGCCAGGGTTACGTCGATCAGGAGGATCTGGAGGAGCGCCAGCAGGGAAGACAAGGCAAGGCCTTCTTTTTTGAAAAAAAGAAGCAAAAAACTTCTGCTCCCTGTCGGCGGCTCATCCAGCTAGCATCCGACAGGGATGAAAAGTTTTTTGTTCTTTTTTTTCAAAAAAGAACTGCTTGCTTTACCTTTCTTGTAGCGTCCCCGATACCGGCCAGCATGATCCCCCGTTACGCCCGCCCCGCCATGGTCGCCATCTGGGCGCCGGAAAACCGCTATCGCATCTGGTTCCAGATCGAGTCGATGGCCGCGGACGCCATGGCCGAACTGGGCGAAATCCCCGCCGAGGCGGCCCGCACGATACGCGAGCGCGGGGCACCCGCCTTGGCCGCGATGGGACCGGCCGACGTGGAGCGTATCGACGCGATCGAGCGCGAGACACGGCACGACGTCATCGCTTTCCTGACCTGGCTGGCCGAGAAGATCGGGCCGGACAGCCGCTTCGTCCATCTCGGCATGACGAGCAGCGACGTGCTCGACACCTGCCTCGCCGTCCAGCTCACCCAGGCCGCCGACATCCTGCTCGCCGACCTGGACGCGCTGCTGGCCGCCCTGCGCCGCCGCGCCTTCGAGCACAAGCACACGCTGACCATCGGCCGCAGCCACGGCATACACGCCGAGCCCACCACGTTCGGCATCAAGCTGGCCGGTCACTACGCCGAGTTCGCCCGCAACCGCGCGCGCCTGGTGGCCGCCCGTGCAGAAATTGCCACCTGCGCCATCAGCGGCGCCGTCGGCACCTACGCCCACGCCGACCCGCGCATCGAGGCGCATGTGGCGCACGCCTTGGGCCTGGCACCCGAGCCGGTTTCCACCCAGGTCATCCCGCGCGACCGCCACGCGGCGTTCTTCTGCACGCTCGCGGTGATCGCCAGCGGGGTCGAGCGGCTGGCCACCGAAATACGTCATTTGCAGCGCTCCGAAGTGCGCGAGGCCGAGGAGTTCTTCCATCCCGGCCAGAAGGGCAGCTCTGCGATGCCCCACAAACGCAACCCGGTGCTGAGCGAGAACCTCACCGGCCTGGCGCGCCTGGTACGCGCGGCCGCCACGCCGGCGCTGGAGAACGTGGCCCTCTGGCACGAGCGCGACATCAGCCACTCCAGCGTGGAGCGCGGCATCGCACCCGACGCCACCGTCACGCTGGATTTCGCCCTGGCCCGGCTCACCGGCCTGATCGACACGCTGCTGGTCTATCCCGACCGCATGCGCGCCAACCTGGAATCGCTGGGTGGCGTGGTGCATTCCGGCGAGGTGCTGCTGGCGCTCGCCCGCGCCGGCATCTCGCGGGAGGACGCCTACCGCATCGTCCAGCGTAACGCGATGGCAACCTGGACCACGCTTGGCCAGCCGGACAACCGCAGCTTCGCCGACAACCTGGCCGCCGACCCGGAAGTCGCCGGCCGCGTGCCCCCGGCGCTGCTGGCCGCGTCGATGGACCCGGCGCTTCACCTCCGGCACGTGGACCACATCTTCACCAGCGTGTTCGGCTGAACTCTGCCCCTTGCCCCAGACGCCGTCCGGTGGTGAGAGGGGGGCCAGAACCGAACCGGATATCCTGCCATGAGCGACACCACACAACTGGGCCTGCCCGAAGCCGCCCGTCACCTCGGCGTCACCGTACGCGTCCTGCGCCGCGCCATCCGCGCGGGCGCCATCGCGTCGCCCGGGCCAATGACGGCCACCGCCGTGCTTTCGCCCGAGTGGCTCGAGAGCGCGAAGGCAGCCGCGAAGGCGAATCCGAAAAGCCTGAGCCGGGGCGGGAAGCAAAAGGTGCCGGCGTTTGCGCGTTACGAGGGGACTTCGGCCTGGCGGAAATATACCAATCGGGTGCGGGCTTTTAATGCTTTCCGGGCTGCTGAAGAAAAGTAAGGAAGGCCTTCTTTTTTGGAAAAAAGAAGCAAAAAACTTCTGTCAGTCCGCTGCTGCGGGTGTCGTGGCGCCTTCTAAAGCACCCGGCTGCCGCAGATGCGGAGGAGCAAAAGTTTTTGATTTGTTTCAAAAAGAGTTGCTTGCTTCATGTGCACCGTCGTTATAGCCACGCAGGCATCCAGCGCCTGGCCTCTGCTGCTGGCCGCAAACCGGGACGAGATGCTGGCGCGGCCTTGGCGTCCGCCCGCGCGACACTGGCCGGAGCAACCGGATGTGGTGGCCGGGCTGGATACGCTGGGCGGCGGCACTTGGCTGGGGCTGAACGATGCGGGCGTGGTTGCCACCGTGCTGAACCGGGCGGGCACGCTCGGGCCGGCGCCCGGCAAACGCAGCCGCGGTGAGCTGCCGTTGCTGGCCTTGCGCCATCCCTCGGCCGAAGCGGCAGTGCGGCATCTAACCGGGCTGGACGGCGGCGACTGGCGCAGCTTCAACCTCATACTG
>CAXUOA010000034.1:10097-15187 GCA_964252625.1 uncultured Acetobacteraceae bacterium
CCTATTTCCTGCGCGGTAGCGGCGAGAAGACGGTCACGACTGAGCGCCTGGCGCCTGGGCTGCACATGGTGACCGCGCATGATCCGGACGATTTAGCCAGCCCGCGCGTGGCCCGCCACCTTACGCGTTTTCGCGGCGCCGAGCTGCCGGCGCCGCCGGACTGGTCAAGCTGGCCGGACTTGCTGACCGACAGCGCACCGCCACGCGAAGCCGCGTTGTTCCTAGCTTCACAAGGCGGGTTTGGCACTGTCAGCAGCACGCTTATGGGGATGGGGCAGAAAACCGTATTTCTGGTCTCATCCGGGGGAGGCACGTTCGGCCGCGCGGGCTAGCGGAAGAGCTTTGCGGCGGCCGTGCCGGCTTTGGCTACTTCTGAAGTTGTTCTGCACACCGCCGCACCACCGGCAGCAAATCAGGCGACCTTACCCGTGCCAAAGCCACCCGCGCTTTCGCGGTGTATGCTGCGGCCTGCTCCGGCGACGGCTCGATCAACGGCACCGAGCAGATCGTCTTTTCGCCAAAGACCGGCACAGCCAGTCGCAGCACGTCTTCGGATTGCGGAGCAGCGCGGTCGCCATCGAGACGGACAAGGCTTCCGCCGTGCCCGCGTCGGCGCCGGGCCGCAACGCCAGCCCGACCTGAATTCACGTCTTGCTGCCGGCCTCGATCTGCCCGAGCACCTTGTCCCATCCTGCCCCATCGCTTGCGGCCAGTTGCGGCTCGGTCGATGACGATGCAGCCTTTGGAAGCATCGTGCCGCGCGTTGTCGCCATGGATCAGAAAGCCGTCACGGCCCAGCGTGTTCGTGCCTGCCGAGGGCGTCAACCGCATGACGTGAGGTCCGTGCGTCCTTGTGTCGTGCGTTACCTATTGTGTAGGTGCCCTGCGGGATCGGTCTCACATCCGCGGTCCCTTGCATACCGGCATTGTTGCGGCCGACACCGGTTTCCGAGTAGCCGGTTCCCCGCTGTGTTCCATCCTGCGTCAGCGCTCCGGTACTTTGGCTATAGGTCCACGGTATGGATTGCCTCCTGGGCCAGGCTGTCTCGAACCGTCGCGGGTGGCTGGGCAGCCGTCAAGTTACCGGGCATGGCACAGCCGGGCTTTGCTGCTATAGCCCCCTGGACTACGGAGGACCCACCCCATGGCCAGGCGTCGGCAGCTCTACGAGGGAAAGGCGAAGATCCTGTTCGAAGGACCCGAGCCCGGGACGCTCGTGCAGTATTTCAAGGACGACGCAACCGCCGGAAACGGCGCCAAGAAGGGCATCATCACCGGCAAGGGCGTGCTGAACAACCGCATCAGCGAGTACCTGATGCTGCGCCTGGCCGAGGTGGGCATACCCAACCACTTCGTCCGCCGGCTGAACATGCGCGAGCAACTGATACGCGAGGTGGAGATCATTCCGCTGGAGATCGTGGTCCGCAACGTGGCCGCCGGCAGCATCTGCACGCGGCTGGGCATCCCGGAAGGCACCCGCCTGCCGCGCAGCATCATCGAGTACTACTACAAGAACGACGCGCTGGGCGACCCGATCGTGGCCGAGGAGCACATCACCGCCTTCGGCTGGGCCAACACGATGGACATGGACGACATCGTGGCGATGACCCTGCGCACCAACGACTTCCTGACCGGGCTGTTCCTGGGCGTGGGCATCACGCTGGTGGACTTCAAGCTGGAGTTCGGCCGGCTATGGGAAGGCGAGGACATGCGTGTGGTGCTGGCCGACGAGATCAGCCCGGACAATTGCCGCCTGTGGGACACCAAGACCAACGAGAAGATGGACAAGGACCGCTTCCGCCGGGACCTCGGGCGCGTGGAGGAGGCCTACCAGGAGGTGGCCAAGCGCCTGGGCATACTTCCCGAGGCCGGGATGCGTGACATGAAGGGCCCGGAGCTGATGCAGTGAAGGCCCGGGTGACGGTCATGCTCAAGGAGGGCGTACTGGACCCGCAAGGACGCGCGATCGGCCATGCGCTCGGCAACCTCGGTTTTACCGGGGTAGGCGAGGTGCGCGCGGGCAAGGTGATCGAGCTGGAGCTGGCAGCCGCCGACCCGGAGGCCGCGCGCGTTCAGGCCGAGGAGATGGCACGGCGCCTGCTGGCCAACACGGTAATCGAACGGTTTTCGGTGGAGATAGCCTGATGAAGAAGATTGCGGTCATCCTGGCCTGCGTGGCCGCCTCCGGCGCGGCGCACGCGCAGCGCGCGTCCAACGTCGGGGCGAGAACATTGCTGACAGCCTGCACCGGAAAACAGACAGAAGTCTGCGACGCCTATCTGGACGGGTTTTCCGATTCGATACGCGCAAGCGGCAAGGATCACGCACTGGCTTGCATTCCAAGCAATGTCACGGGCACGGAATTGCGGGACGTTGTCGTCCAATGGCTGAAATCGAACCCGCAAGCCCAGCATGACGTAGCCGAGAAGGCCACACGGATGGCGCTGCAAAAGGCCTATCCCTGCGGCAAGTGAACAGCCGGCGAGCGATCTCGTCCGGTTCCAGCTTCGAGCGTGACATCGGCTACGCCCGCGCCGTGGTGAGCGGCGAGTGGGTGTTCGTCAGCGGCACCACCGGATTCGACTATACGACGATGCGCATCGCGGAGGACGCGGCCGCGCAAGCGCGGCAGGCATTGGCGAATGTCGCCTCTGCCCTGGCGCAAGCCGGTGCCGGCTTCGCCGACGTGGTCCGTGTCCGCTACATCCTGCCGGACCGCGCCGACTTCGAACCGTGCTGGCCGGTGCTGCGGGAGCGTTCGCCGCCGCACCACCCGCGGCCACGATGATGGTGGCCGGCCTGTCCGACCCCAGGATGCGCATAGAGGTCGAAGTGACAGCCCGTCGCCCTGCGCGCGCGTCAGCCTCGCTTGCGTCAGCGCTGACAAAAGTTTTTTGCTTCTTTTTCTCAAAAAAGCAGGCCTTGCTGCCTTGACCCAGCCGGACCCGGACGCCCCCGCCAGACGCGCGCTGGCGCAACACAAACGCCTGGCCAGCTTCCTGCTCCTGCTGATGGCCGCGCTGACCATCGGCAGCTTCTACCTGCCCACCACCTATTGGACGCAGCTCTTGCAGGCCGCCGCCAAGGCCGGCTTCGTCGGCGGCATCGCGGACTGGTTCGCGGTCACCGCGCTGTTCCGTCACCCGCTCGGCCTGCCGATCCCGCACACCGCCATCATTCCGCACGAGAAGCTGCGCCTCGGCCAGGCGCTGGGCCGGTTCTTTGCCAGGCACGTGGTCACCGAGGAAGAGGTCGGCCGGCTGATGGGCCGGCTGGACGTGGCGAACCTGCTGGGCACGGTGCTGACCAACGAGGAGGTGGTGCAGCCGCTGGCGCGCACGCTGTCCGGCACTCTGCCGCGCATCCTGGCAACCGTGGAGGACGGTCGCGCCAGGCGGGTGCTCGGCCGGCTGGTGCCGCGCATGATCGGCGGGCCGGCGGCAGGACGGATCATGGCGCGCGCATTGCGCGGCCTGGTGGAAGGCGGGCGGCACCAGGAGGTGTTCGGCTTCATCCTGGCCAAGCTGCGGGGTGGCATGCTGGAGAAGGAGGCACAGCTTCGCGCCCTGATCGAGGAGCGTGTGCGCGACCAGGGCGGACGGCTCATGGGCTGGGCGCTGGGCGCCAGCATCGCCACGCGCCTGCTCACCACGGTGAACGCGGAGATGGACAAGATGGACCCGGACGGCTCGGAGATACGCGAGGCGTTCGACGTCTGGCTCCGTCGCGAGATAGAGCTGATGGAAAGCGACCCGGAGCGCGCGGCCGAGCTGGGCCGCGCGATACGCCGGATCGTCGGCCACCAGACGGTGCAGGCCTGGAGCCTGGATCTGTGGTCCCGCCTGCGGCAGGCGCTGGAGGCCGATGCGGCCAGGCCGAACGGCCATACGGCCACGCTGGTGGAGGGCGCCGTGCGCAATCTGGGCGAGATGCTGGCCACCGATCCCGCGACGCGTGCCAGGCTGCAGCGCGCGGCGGAGCGCCTGGTAGTGCGCCTGTTGCCTGCGGCGCAGACGCAGATTGCCGCTTTTGTGGGCGATGTCGTCGGCTCCTGGGACACGGCCACGCTTGTGGACCGCATCGAGCTGCGTGTCGGGCGGGACCTGCAATATGTCAGGATGAACGGCACGCTCGTGGGTTTCCTGGTAGGAGGCGCCGCCTATGCCGTGCTGGTGGCCATCTTCGGCCACGTCGCGTTCTGAACCGATCGTCTGCCAGGAACACCGGCCTACCATGCAACATCAGCAAACGAGCACGCCGCCCCAACGCGCAGCCATGGGTATGCTGGCCCTTCTCCTGCTGCTGCTGGGCCTGTTCACCCTGCGCGGCTTCCTGCCGGCGCTCGCCTGGGCCGCCATTTTCGCCATCGCGCTGTGGCCGCTCTACCAGCGCGCGCTCGCCCACCCGGCCGTGCGCCGGCATGACGTGTTGATGGCGGGCGCCTTCACCCTGGCGGTTGCCCTTGTGTTCATCGTCCCCGTCGGGCTGGTCGGCGTGCAGCTGGCGCGCGAGGGCCACGAGGCCGCCGCCTGGGCGAGGAACGCCCAGGAACACGGCATCCCCGAGCCGGAAGCGCTGCACAAGCTGCCGTTCGGCCGAAGCCAGGTGGATGCCTGGTGGCAGCAGAACCTCGCCGATCCGGGCCAGGCGCGCGCCTTGGTGGAGCGGGTGGGGCATGGCCGGGCCGGCAATGTCGGCCGCGCCGTGGGGGAGCAGGTGACGCGCCGGCTGACGATCTTCGTGTTCACCTTGCTGACGCTGTTCTACCTCTTCAAGGACGGCCGGGCGGTCTCCGACCAGATGCGCCATGCCGCCATCCGCACCTTCGGGCCGCATGGCGAACGTGTGGGGCTGCAGATCATCACCTCGGTCCACGGCACGGTGAACGGCCTGGTTCTGGTCGGGCTGGGCGAAGGGCTGATCCTGGGGGTCGCCTACGCGGTGGCCGGCGTGCCGCACCCGACGATCTTCGGCGCGCTGACGGCGGTCGCCGCGATGATCCCGTTTGCCGCCCCCGTGGTGTTCGGCCTGGCCGCCCTGCTGCTGGCGGCGGGCGGCTCGGTCGCGTGGGCGATCGGGCTGTTCCTGGC
>CAXUOA010000035.1:0-15108 GCA_964252625.1 uncultured Acetobacteraceae bacterium
GGGCGGGGCCGAGGTGGTCGCCCTGCCGCAGGACGGCGGCGCGGGCGAGGCCGGCGGCGCGCCGGCTCCTGTACTGGACCGCGGCCGGGTCGCAGTCCTGGACAACGAGGTGGACCAGAACACCGGCACCATCAAGCTGAAGGCCGTCTTCCCCAACCCCTCCCTGCGGCTCTGGCCGGGCGCGTTCGTCAACGTGCGGCTCTCCTTGCGGGTGGATCACGGGGTGATCACCGTGCCCACGGCTGCGGTGCAGCGCGGGCCGCAGGGGGCTTTCGTGTTCACGCTGGAGCATGACGTGGCCACCCGCCACCCGGTCACGGTCGCGCGTCAGGACGAGCAGGTGGCTGTCGTCTCCTCCGGGCTCGTGCCGGGGCAGATTGTGGTGACGGACGGTGCCTCCCGGCTCACGGAAGGTTCACATGTTCGGCAACAGGCGGCTGGCCCCGCCGCCGGGTAACACGCCATAAAAGACGGCATCCAGCGAGGGTGGCAACTCTCGGTTGTGCATTTGCAGGACGAAAGCAGCCTGGGATGGTCGGTAAGTAAATCCCGCTACTCGAAATGGTTTTACTGTTGCGGCCTTGGCCGATTAGTTAGTAATTCCTTTATCGTTTCGGAACCGCAGTAAAATAAACGTGTGTCCCCCTGCGTTATGCTACCACTTCCGTAATAGTGCGTTTCAAGATATGAAGCTGCCACGGCGGGCGGAATACGAACGCACGCTGGCGCTTCAAACGTTCGGCCGCTGAATACTCGGCAGCTGTAAACATTATTGCTGGGGACTGTAAAATGCGGAAATACTTGATGGCGGCCGCGATCGGCCTGGGTTCTGTCGCGTCCGCCGTGCCGGCGCAGGCGAGCATCATCATATCGCTGGTCGGCAACCCTGTCACCGTGACCGGCGGTTTCGACTACACCTACAATGCGACGCTTTCGTCCGACGAACAGATGAGCCCGAGCACGTCGGCAGTGTTCTTCACGCTGTATGATTTCGGCGCTGGATCGCTGGTCGCCAACAACCTCGTCAACGCGAGCGGCTGGTCGTTCGCTCTGAACACCAACTTCACGACTTACGCGCAAGCCGAGTTGCCGAACAACAACGCGAGCATCGACGACGTCCGCGCCACCTACACCGGTGCGGCCACGAATGGGACGACGCTGGGCGGTCTGGCCGGCGACCTCGGCACGTTCACGCTGTTCACCGCCAGCACGGGCCCGTATGCGATCTTCGCCGACGACCAGGACGCGCAGCTGCAGAAGTATTCGCCCGGCTCGCCCACGAACAACACCGAGGCGTCCAACATCGACTCCGTCGCGGTGCCGACACTCGGCCGTGTCACGAGCGTGCCCGAGCCGGCTTCGCTGACGCTTCTCGGCGCCGGCCTCGTGGGCATGGCGGTCAAGCGCCGCCGCCGCGCTTCCGTCTGACACCTACCGGCTCGCCGTCGTCTGCGGCGAGCCGGCCTCTCCTCGCGCTCGAGTCGGTCTGATCGGGAACACTCCCATGGCACAACTACAAGTCACCCCATTGGGCGGGCTCGAAATCGCCGGCATCGGGTTCGCGTCCGGCGTATCGGCGGGCACCCTGGCCAGTCTTGCCGGCTGCCAGTTCGACACGGTCGTGCCGTGTTGCGCGGCTATCGGCGTGATCGCCCTGCCGATACTTTGGTTTGGTGCCGGCGTGAAGCTGGCGCGTCTCATCCGCCGGCCGGAAGCAACCCGGACCGTTACTTCAACGAACGGACTTATCGCTTCTTAGTTGAGACTGAGCTTCGGCGCACCATTCGAGACACCTTTACGACCGCGCCGGCCAGAATTGCCAATCTTGTCCAAAAAAAGGACCTTTCGTGCGTGCTGCTGATCGGCTAGAGGCCGTGGATGATGACACAGGCCTTCGCCATCGAAAATGCGCCGGCAGAAACCACCCCGAACGCCGTGCCGGGAGTGACGCTCGACCTGCCGGCGCTGCGTGCCCTCGACAGGCAGGACCCGCTCGCCCGTTTCCGCGCGCGCTTCACGCTGCCGGAAGACATCATCTATCTCGATGGCAATTCGCTAGGTGCTCTGCCGCAGGCCACTCCTGACCACCTGGCCCGGGTCCTGCGGGAGGAGTGGGGCCACGGACTGATACGGAGCTGGAACACCGCCGGCTGGATAGACGCGCCGCAACGCGTGGGCGGCAAGATCGCGCGTCTCGTCGGTGCCCGGGACGACGAGGTGATCGTGGCGGATTCCACCTCCGTCAACTTGTATAAACTGCTTGCCGCCGCGTTGTCGGCAGCACCCCGCCGCCACGTCATCCTGTCGGAAACGGGGGTCTTTCCAACCGACCTCTACGTCGCCCAAGGTGTGGCAGCGGAGCGGGAGGCGGTCGTCCGAACGGTGCCGCGTGACGAGATTGTCGCGGCGGCGGATACGCAGACCGTCGTGCTGCTCACCCACGTGCACTACAGGACGGGCGAGCGGTTCGACCTTGCGGCAGTGACCAGGGCGTTGCAGGCAAAGGGCGCGCTGGTCGTGTGGGACCTCGCCCACAGTGCCGGTGCGTTCCCGCTTGGCCTGAATGAGGCGGGCGTGAGCCTGGCGGTGGGCTGCGGCTACAAATACCTCAACGGCGGTCCAGGCGCGCCGGCGTTCCTGTACGTCGCGCGCAACCTGCAGCCTGCGTTGGCCTCGCCGCTCAGCGGCTGGATGGGCCACGCCAGGCCTTTCGCTTTCGGCCCCGATTACGCGCCGGCAGACGGCATACGCCGGTTTCTCTGCGGCACGCCGCCCGTCCTCAGCCTGGCCGCCCTGGAATGCGGCGTGGACCTGACCCTGGAGGCCGACATGGCCGCGCTGGGGCGCAAGGCCGCGCAGCTGTGCGGCCTGTTCATCGATTGCGTCGAGGCGCGATGCGGCACACAGGGGGTCACGCTTCTGACGCCGCGCGACGCCGCCGCCCGTGGCAGCCACGTGTCGTTCGCCCATCCGGACGGCTACGCGATCATGCAGTCGCTGATCGCCCGCGGCGTTATCGGCGATTTCCGCGAACCCGACGTGATGCGCTTCGGTTTTGCGCCGCTCTACATCCGTTATGAGGATGTCTGGCGGGCGGCGCAGGTGCTTGCAGAGGTGCTTGCGCAACGCAGCTGGGACGACCCACGATACGCTTTACGCGCCGCGGTTACCTGAGTGGCAGGCGATTGATGCCCGGGTAAGCAGGCAAGGCCTTCTTTTTTGGAAAAAAGAAGCAAAAAACTTTTGCTTCCTGCGCCGGCTTTAGTGCCTCGATTGATCCGAAGGCACCCGGCATTTGCCGCAGCCGGGTGCCTTCGGATCAATCTAGGCATTCCAGCCTGCGCAGGACGCAAAAGTTTTTGCTTCTTTTTCCAAAAAAGAAGGCCTTCCTTGCTTACCCGAGCGTCAATCTCAAGGCGGGTTGGTATCAATAGCGACAAACGCCGGGTCCGCCTCATCCTCCTTCGCGCCTAAACCCCGGAAAAGAAACGCGAGAAGCCGCTTTGCCTGCGTCTCTTCATCCGAGCCCGGCGGAATTTGCCAGAGGAACTGGATGAGCAGCAGAAAGTCCTCCGGGTTGGCTCCGGAGCGGATGTCGCCTGCATCTTCGCAGGCCTGCATCAAGCGGCGGACTGCTGCCACCATCGGCCAGTAGGTTTCCTTGAAGTCCTGCTCCGAGATGACTGCATGCAGCACGCCGGCTATGCCGCGCTTCATCCTGCCCAGACGAGCAAGCTCGTCGCACCACAGCCGGAACGCCGGGAGCGGCGGGTGTTCGGCCAGCAGCCTCGGCGCAAGCTCGACCAGCGCGTCGATCTCCTTACGGTAGACGCTCAGCACAAGGGCCTCGCGGCTCGGAAAATGCCGGTAGAGCGTTCCCTGGCCTATGCAAGCGGCCTTCGCGATGGAGCTGAAGGGCGCCTGCGGGTCCGCGGCCAAAGCGACGCGCGCCACGTCCAGGATGCGGTTCCGGTTGGTCCGCGCGTCGACGCGCAGCCTGTCCTTCTGGTCGATTATCGACTTCCTTGACTAAACGGACAGCTGTCCGGTATCCGTCTGAACAGCAACCGGACAGTTGTCCGGATGTATGTCGCGGTGGAAGTCTGCATGCAATACGTGAAACTCGGCCGCTCGGGCCTCGATATTTCGCCAATCGCCATCGGCTGCATGGGTTTCGGGGCTCCGTCCCGAGGCTACCCGGCCTGGTCGCTCGACGAGGAAGCTAGCCGTGGCGTGATCCGCCACGCGATCGAGGCCGGCGTGAACTTCTTCGACACCGCCAACATGTACTCCAACGGGTCGAGCGAGGAGATACTCGGCAAGGCACTGAAAGACTTCGCCGACCGCGACGGCCTGGTCATCGCCACGAAACTCATGGCGGCCACCCGCCACGGGCCCAATGCCGTCGGTCTGTCACGCAAGGCGATCATGACGGAGATCGACAACAGCCTTCGGCGGCTCGGCACCGACCATGTCGACCTTTGTCAGATCCATCGCCGCGACCAGAGGACTCCGTGGGAAGAAACGCTCGAGGCGCTGCACGACCTGGTGAAAATGGGCAAGGTCCGCTACCTCGGCGCGTCCTCGATGAAGGCCTGGGAGTTCAGCAAGGCACTGCATTTGCAGAAGGCGAACGGCTGGACGCGCTTCATGTCGTTGCAGGACAACTACAATCTCCTGGCGCGCGAGGAAGAACGCGAGATGCTGCCGCTCTGTGCCGACGAGGGCGTGCAGGCGATCGTCTACAGTCCGCTGGCGCGGGGCCGGCTGGCCCGGCCGTGGGGCGAGACCACCGCACGCTCCCAGGACGAAGCGACATACGACACCCGCTATCTGGCCACGGCGGAGAGCGACCGGAAGATCGTCGAGGCGGTGGGCAGGATCGCGGACGAGCGCGCGGTAGGGCGGGCACAAATCGCTTTCGCCTGGCTGCGCCGCAACCCCGCCGTCGCCGTGCCGATCGTGGGTGCGCTCAAGACCAGCCATGTCGACGATGCCGTCGCGTCGCTCTCGATCGACCTGACGAACGACGAAGCGGCCGCACTGGAGGCGCCGTATACGCCCCGTCTGGACAGCCAGGGTGTCTCCGATCCGGCCATGCTGATTCCGGCCATGGAAGCGGCGACGGGGTTCAAGGTGTCTGCGCTCACCTGACATCAACGCAATCGAACGCCCCAGGGGATATTCCCGGCGACGCCCTGACCACACCGGTCGTTCTCTCCCGGAAGACGTCCCTCCGTTGACGCTGGACCGCTCTCGCTCATCAGCGGTAGTCCACATGGCTCAATCACGACTTTCATCAGAACGGCTCGCCGGATGATCCTCGATCTGAACCACCAGGCTGTCGCATAGCAAGCGAAGATTGCACGCCGCCAAGCGTGGCAATTTCGGCCGGATACGCGACAGTCACGCAGATACTAAGCGCTGCAGAGAAGCGAGTGGATACTCAATCACCGGCAAGAAAAAAGCTGCAGGCGGAATACGCCAGCAGCTTTTAGAGTATTTGACCGGCGCAGGTACGCCGTAAGGGCAACTGCAGACGACCAGCGTTTAACCTTCGCCGGATGGGCTGGTAACCAACCCGATGTCACATCTCGGACACGGCACCCGCTTCTGGACCTTTGGCGCCCTGCCGAACGGAGACACGGACTACCTGGCCTTCGTTCAGCGTACGCAGGCTGCCGAGCACGGACATATGGACAAAGATGTCCTTGCCGCCATCCTCGGGTGCGATAAAGCCGAAACCCTTGGTCGGGTTGAACCACTTCACCGTGCCAGTCGTCTCAACGGTGGGGCCAGACGGCGCGGCACGGTCCTGACGAGGCCCGGACGGTGGACGCGACGAACGGGCAGGGGCCGCCGTGCTCTGGTCGACACTGACGACTTCCGTCACCTGCAGGCCCTTCTGGCCAGGACCCACGCGAACTTCAAGCGAGGCACCTTCGCCGACGCTATCGTGTCCAGCCCGCTGCAGCACGGCGCAATGCAGAAAGGCGTCGCCCGAGCCGTCGCCCATGGCAACGAAACCGAAGCCCTTTTCGGAATTGAACCACTTAACCGTCGCGGTGAGGGTAGGGCCGAAAGCCGCAGGAGCGCCGGAACGGTTGCCGCCACCGCCGTTCAGGGCACCCCAATTGATGTCCGGGGCGGAAGGCTGGTCGTCATCAAAACCACGGCGGCGGGGCTGGTAGGGTCGGCGTGCAGGTTGGGACATTCTCTCATTTCACAAAACAACGCGGGGAAACACATGCTGCCTCACGTGCGGAGATCAACCTACTTCATAAACATGACATAGGAAAGTCACAGTTTAGCGGGTTGGGTTCACGCGCTGGTTGAATAACCACCGCCGTAACCACGCGCCACGCTCGACGATTACTTGCACCCTCGCGCGGCCCGCGTGGCGATGCCTTACAACAGCAGCGTCATCGGGAGGTCCTGCCTCCCGCTCGCTGGCCACGCCCGTCATGGATGGTCGGTAGATACCGTGCAGGTGTATGTGCGCGACCAACGCTCCACCGGCCGCGGCCAGGCTGGCAGTCGACCTGTCAACAGAGGCGGGAAGTGACGCCGCATTGCGTTTGCCAGCGTCGACGGGAGCACTCCGGTCAGCCGCGCTGCCGTGAGGCCGCCCTCTGCGACGCCATGATACAATCGCGGAAGATAGTCAAAAAGTCGCAGAAGGAATATTATGCCAACTCGCCGCCTGTCGGACAGAACGGCTTACACAAAGCTTCCAAGGACGACTACCGCGAGCGGAGTCCAGGGCCATCACGCGAACGCGTGCTGCGCACAACGTGCCTGGCTCCCTTGCACAAGCCGCGAGTATCAAACCTCCAACACCATCCCGTCGTATCCCGGCTCAACCCCCGCCGGAAGAATCGCCTGCAGCGACGCCCAGTCCATCGCGCCGCCCATGTGGGTCAGCACCGTGCGCCGCGCTCCAAGCCTGTCCCGCCACGCCAGCACAAGCGCCAGATGCGCATGCGTCAAATGCGGCGCCGGCTGGAAACAACCCACCACCCAAGTGTCCACCCCAGCCAACGTCGCGAACGCCGCATCGTCCAGCCGCACCACGTCGGTCGAATAGCCGAACTTGCCCACCCGCAGCCCGAGCGTACGCATCACGTGATGGTCCTGGTCGAACGTCTGAACGCGCATACCGCAAGCCGCGAACGCATCGCCTGGCGCCAAGACGCACACTTCCAGCACGGGCCGGAAGAAATGCGGCGGCGTCCAGGGCCTGAACGCGTAGTCGAACCGGCGCGCCAGCTCGTCGCGCGTTGGCTGCGTGGCAAAGGCCGGCAGCGGCCGCCCGCTGATGCGGTTCAGCAATCGCACGTCGTCCAGCCCCGTCATATGATCAGCATGGGCATGCGTGAACACAACCGCATCGATGCGCGGCACCGCGCAGGCCAGCAGCTGCGCCCGCATGTCCGGCCCGGTATCCACAAGGATGCGGCCCTCCGGTCCCTCGATGACGATGCTCGACCTGGTACGCCGGTTGCGCGGCTCGCCGGGATCGCAAGCGCCCCAGTCACCTCGCCCGTCGGCACCGCCCAGGCTGGGCACACCGGCCGACCCGCCGCAGCCCAGGATGGTTACGCGCATCGGAAGGAGGAACCAGGGAAAATCGGCAGGACCTTCATTGTGGCGGATAAGACGTAATACCAACCCGCATTGAGGTTGACGCTTGGGCAAGCAAGAAAGGCCTTCTTTTTTGAAAAAAAGAAGCAAAAAACTTTTGCTTCCTGCGTCGGCTCGAATGCGTCGATAAATTTAAAGGCAGCTAGCTGCCGCAGATACGAAGGAAGCAAAAGTTTTTCGGTCTTTTTCCAAAAAGGACTGCTTGCCTTTACTGCGCCGGCCGTAAGGCTGATTGGTATAAGGGATTTCTGCTGGTGACGTCCGCACAACCCGCGCGGCTTCCTGAACAAACCGCTTCGGCGTCACAGCCTGCCTATCGCGCTTTCTGGAACAGGCGGCGGAAATTGGCCGTTGTCAGGTCAGCCACATCGGCCACGCTTACTCCGCGCGCTTCTGCCAGCACCTTGGCCGTATGCGCCACATAGGCTGGCTCATTGCGCTTGCCCCGGAATGGCACCGGTGCAAGGTAGGGCGCATCCGTCTCCACCAGCAAGCGATCCGCCGGCAGGTCGGCCGCCAACGCGCGCAACGCGCCTGACTTGGGAAAAGTCAGGATCCCGGAAAAACTGACATAGCCGCCGATCGCCACGGCGCGCTCCGCCAGCGCTCGGCCGGAACTGAAGCAGTGCAGCAGGAAAGCAAAGCCACCGCCCTGATCCTGCTCCTCTTTCAATATGGCGAACGTGTCCTCGTCGGCATCCCGCGTGTGTATGCAGATGGGCACACCGGCGCGCCGCGCCGCCCGTATCTGGATGCGGAACGCCGCCGCCTGCACGTCGTGCGGCGCACGGTCGTAGAAATAATCCAGCCCCGCTTCACCGATCCCTATGACCCTGTCATGCCCGGCCAGGTCGACCAGAGTCTGCTCGCACGGCAGACCGTCTTCCGCCGCATGATGCGGATGGGTGCCGACCGTGCACCACAGCCCGGGCACCGCATCCGTCAGCGCCAGCTGCTCCGCCGCCTGCGACAGCCGCGTCCCGATCGTCACCATCCCGCCCACGCCGGCATCCCGCGCCCGTGCCAGTAAGTCCGGACGTTCGGCTTTCGTGTAGTAATCGAGATGGCAGTGCGAATCGATAAGCATCAACGCGGTGTCCCCGTATCCTCAACCCAGCGCGGAAAGATGCCCTGCGGCGCCGGCAATGCAATTCCGTCCGGCAAGGCGTACGCCAGGGCTGCGAGATCGCGCGCATCCTCGGACACGCCGAGCTGATCCAGCAGCCGACCCATGCTGGCGGGCATGAAAGGCTGCAGCACCACCGCCACCACCCGGATCGCCTCCACCAGCACGCGCAGCACAGAACCCATGCGCACCAGGTCCGTCCGCCGGAGAGACCAGGGCGCCATCTGGTCGATATAGCCGTCCGATGCGCGTACTACCCGCCACACCTCGTCCAGCGCCTCGTGCAACGCCTGCCGCTCGAAATGCCCGGCCACCGAGGCGGGCAGCCCACCGGCCAGGTCCAGCAGCGCCGCATCCGCCGGCAGGCCCGGCCCCGCCTCGGGCAGCACACCGCCACAGTTCTTGGCGATCAGCGACAGCGTGCGCTGTGCCAGATTGCCGATCCCGTTCGCCAGTTCCGTGTTCAGGCGGCTGACGAGCGCACGGTCGCTGAAATCACCGTCATTGCCGAAAGGCACCTCGCGCAAAAGGAAAAACCGGGTAGCGTCCACGCCGTACTTTCCCACAAGATCAGCAGGATAAACGACGTTGCCAACCGACTTGCTCATCTTGGCTCCCTCACGCGTCCACCAGCCATGGGCGAAGATGCGCCGTGGCACCGGCAGGCCGGCGGCCATCAGGAAAGCCGGCCAGTAGATTGCGTGGAAACGCTGTATGTCCTTGCCGACCAGATGCAGGTCGGCCGGCCAGAAACGCCACAACGGCCCTGTTTGGTCCGGGTAGCCGAGCGCCGTGATGTAGTTGGCCAGCGCGTCCAGCCAGACATACATCACCTGCGCGGGGTCGCCGGGCACCGGAATGCCCCAGCGGAAACTGCTGCGGCTGACGGAAAGGTCGCGCAGCCCGCCGCGTATGAAGCTCAGCATCTCGCGGCGTTTGCCGGCCGGTCCCACGAAATCCGGATGCGCTTCATAATGCGCGAGCAGCCTGTCCTCGTAGGCTGAGAGCCTGAACAGGTAGTTCGGCTCCCTCACCCACTCCACCGGTGCCCCCGTAGGCGCCAGCCTGGTCCCGTCGGCCAGGGTCGTCAGGTCGGCTTCGGCGTAGAAATCCTCGTCGCGTACCGCGTACCAGCCCTCGTAATGGCCGGCATAGATGTCGCCGCTCGCCGCCAGCCTCTCCCAGAGGGCGGTCACACCGGCCTTGTGGCGCGGCTCCGTGGTGCGGATGAAATCGTCGTTCGAGACGTCCAGCATGGCCAGCATGGCGCGAAACTGGCCGGAGACCGTGTCGGTGAACACCTGCGGCGCCAGCCCGGCGTCCGCTGCCGCCTTCTCCACCTTCTGACCGTGTTCGTCGGTGCCGGACAGGAAGTAGGTATCCACCCCCTGGAGCCGCCTGAACCGTGCGATCACATCCGCCGCCACGGCCGTGTAAGCATGACCGATATGCGGCGAGCCGTTCACGTAGAATATCGGAGTAGTCAGGTAAAACGTTGACATCGCTCTTTTCATATGGGCGAAGCCAGGGATTAGCCTCGTCAGGCCCTGTCGGGAATGGAAGCTGCCGCACGCGCATGCGCGTAACCGGCATGAGGCGCCCTCGCCTCTCCTACTGCCTTACCAGAGCCAGCCCGGCGATTACAGCCTGCCGCCGATCCATGTTGGCGTGCTCCGTCTCCCTGAGCAGATGCTGTATGCCTGCCGAAGCCTCGGCCAGGTGAAACGCCGACCGGGTTTGTGGCGGCCCTGGGTTAGCCTGGCCACGCACCATGAAGCCGGCCGCCCTGGCCAGGCCACGCGCCAGCAAACCCATGAACGTCTCGAACGCCCCCTGGTCGCGCAGCGAGTCCGCCATCTCGTAGCCGCGAAGCGTCACGAAATCCGGCCCCGCCGCCAGCACCTCCTCCACCATACGCGCGATCTTCAGGCCGCCCTCTTCCGCCAACGCCAGCGCCCGCCCGGGTGAGCCGTCCGCCAGCCCGGCAAGCGCTACCCGGTCTGCCTGCGGCATCGCCGGCACTTGCAGCCCTAGCACAAGCTCCATCTGCGCCGGGCTCAGCGGAGCCAGTGCCAGATGCCGGCATCGGCTGCGTATGGTCCGCAGCAACCGCCCCGGGGCGGAGCACACGAGGATGAGCACCGCCCGCGGCGGTGGTTCCTCCAGCATCTTCAGCAAGGCGTTGGCCGATTGCGGGTTCAGGTCCTCGGCTCCGTCCAGGATCACCACCCGCCACCCGCCTTCCGCAGGTGTCCGATGCAGGAAGGGCGGGATCGCGCGTGCCGTCTCCGCGGCAATCTGCTTCTTCATCCGCTTCTTTTTCTCGTCCCACTCCCGCTCGATCGTCAGCAGGTCCGCGTGCGTGGCCGCGGCCACGCGCCGGAACACCGGATCCTGCGCGGACATCGCCAACGTGGTGCTGCCGCCGGCCAGGAGGCTTCGCGCGAAGCGATAGGCCAGCGTCGCCTTGCCCACACCTTCGGGGCCAGTGATCAGCCAGGCATGGTGAAGCCGGCCGCCTTGCATCGCCTCCAGGATCGCGGCTTCGGCAGCCTCATGGCCGATGAGAGCCGCGTTCTCTCTGGGATTTGGAAGCAAAGCGAAACCTCAAGAAATCCAAGCAAGCGCCGGATTATAAAACATATTGCCGCTGCACTGCCGATGGCCGGCCGGGCCGGGCAAACCAGATCGGCACCATTCCCGCCGGTGTGCAGCAGGCCAGGTGCAAGTAACGCGCAGGCGCTTCAGGAAAGCACCGGCTCTTTCGCCTCCCCACTTGGCGCCTCATCCGGCGCGCCGCCCTGGTACAGGCGCATCGCGGCGGCCACCAGTGCCACATGAGAGAACGCCTGCGGGAAATTGCCCACGAGGCGCTTGGCACCCGAATCGTATTCCTCGCTCAGCAGCCCCACATCGTTGCACAGTCCGAGAAGCCGCTCGAACAGCGCACGCGCCTCCTGCTCGCGCCCTTGCATCGCGTAGGCGTCCACCAGCCAGAACGTGCAGGCCAGAAAGGCGCCCTCGCCTGGCGGCAGCCCGTCCAGGTTGCTTTGCGTCCTGTAGCGCATCACGAAGCCGTCCTGGAGCAGGTCCCGTTCAACCGCCGCAACCGTGCCCACCACACGGGGATCGTCGGCCGGCAGGAAGCCCACCGCCGGAATCAGCAGGAGCGTCGCATCCAGCTCATGGCCGCCGAAGACCTGCACGAAAGTATTGCGCACCGGGTCGTAACCCTCGCGGAACACGCGCTCCTGGATCGCCGTGCGCATCGCCCGCCACTCGTCGATCGGGCCGTGCAGGTGGTAGCGCACCGCGTCCTTGATCATGCGGTCCACCGCCACCCAGGCCATGATCTTGCTGAAGGTGAATTGCTGCGCGCCGCCGCGTATCTCCCACATGCCCTCGTCGGGGCCCTGCCAGATATCCGCCAGATGCGCCACGATGTTGCGCTGCAACGCCCAGCCGTGCGGCGCGGGTTTCAGGCCGCGCCGCCGCGCCTGGTGCAACGCTTCCAGCACCTCGCCATACACGTCCAGCTGCACCTGCCCGCTCGCGGCATTGCCCACGCGCACCGGCGCACTCTTCTCGTAGCCGGACAGCCACGGCAGCTCCCGCTCATCCAGCGAGCGCTCGCCGTGCAATCCATACATGATCTGTATCTGGCTTGCCGACCCGGCCACGCTGCGCTGCAGCCAGTCACGCCAGGCGACAGCCTCCTCGGTGTAGCCGGCATCCATCAGCGCGTACAGGGTCAGGCTGGCGTCGCGCAACCAGCAATACCGGTAGTCCCAGTTGCGCGGACCGCCCAGCTGTTCCGGCAGCGAGGTGGTTGGCGCCGCCACTATCCCGCCGGTCGGCGCGTAGGTCAGCGCCTTCAGCGTCAGCAGGCTTCTGTGCACCGCGGCCTTGTAGCGGCCCTGGTAGCGGCAGCGGCTGATGAACGCCTGCCAATGCGCCGCCGTCTGGGCGAGGGCCGCCGTCGGGTCGACCGGCGGCGGCGGCGGCTTGTGCGACTCGCCATACGTCAGGACGAAAGCCACCGTCTGTCCGGCCGCGACGGTGAACTCGGCCGTGGTGCGCATGTCCCGCCCCTGCAGCTTCACGCCGGTGCGCAACACGACCATGCTCGGCCCGGCGATCGCACAGAACCCGGAATGATCCTCCAGCTTGGTCACCCACGGCACGCTGACGCCGTAATCGAAGCGCAACGCCACGTCGGTGTGCATCGCCACCCGCCCGGTTCTGCCCTGGACCAGCCGCACCAGCGTGGGATTGGGCTGGCCCACCGCCATGAAATCCACCAGCGCCACCGTGCCGCCGGCGGTCTCGAACACCGTCTCCAGGATCAGGCTGTCGCCCTGGTAGTGCCGCCTCGCGGCAGGCGCGCCGCCTTGCGGCGCAATCGTCCAGCTCCCGTTGTCCTGGTCGCCCAACAGCGCGGCAAAGCAGGCCTGGCTGTCGAAATGCGGCAGGCACAGCCAGTCGATGGAGCCGTTCCGGCCGACCAGCGCGGAGGTCACCTGGTCGCCGATCATGGCGTAATCTTCGATCCTCGATGGCATCCACGGTCCTTTGCGCAAGCGGAAAGCAAGCAGTCCGTTTTTGAACAAAGGAACGGAAACTTCAACGCATAGTCTAGTACCCGTGCCGACCGGCACGCGGTGGGCAGAGCGAACGCTCGGCTGTTTCCGGGAAAAGAGGCGGTTTCGTCCCGTGCTGCAAGTGCGTAAAGCTTGACTTTATCCACACAGTTTCAGATATCCCACGAAGCGACGTGCATCGGCGCGGTCCGCGCGGGGATGACCTGCCTGTTACGGCCGCGTGATAGCTAGCCGCACACTTCCAAGAGACCGAGAAGATTTGTTGAACCAGACCACAGCTCACGAGGCCGATGAGTCCGTGCCCGATCAGCGCGGCTCATTCGTCATGCTCGACACACCGGCGGACACGCCTGAAATCCCGGTTGGGTCCGAACCGGCCGCCACTTCCGTCAGCCAGGCGGACGGCGAGACCGAAGGCGGCCAGACTGAAGACGGCCAGGCCGAAGACGAGCTGACCGCGGCGCCATGTACCGGAGCTGCGGACGCGCACGAGGCGGCCGTGGTCGCCGCCGAGTTGGCCAGCGTCACCTTCGTTGCTCCCAGCGATCTCGTTGCCGAAGCGCAGCCAGCGAGTGCTCCGTCCGAGGCGGAGGAGCCGGCTGTCGTCTTCGCCGATCTCGGCTTGTCCGAGCCGATCCTGCGTGCGATCGAGGAGAAAGGCTACAAGCACCCTACCCCGATCCAGGCACAGGCAATTCCCGCCGTCCTGTCCGGGCGTGATGTCATGGGCGTGGCGCAGACCGGAACCGGCAAGACCGCCAGCTTCACGCTTCCCATGCTCGACATACTCAGCGGCTCGCGCAGCCGCGCGCGCATGCCGCGCAGCCTGATCCTGGAGCCCACGCGCGAGCTGGCGCTCCAGGTGGCGGAAAACTTTGTGGAATACGGCAAGCACCTGAAGCTGAACCACGCGCTGCTTATTGGCGGTGAAAGCCTCAACGACCAGAAAGAGGCGTTGATGCGCGGCGTGGACGTGCTCATTGCCACGCCGGGCCGCCTGATCGACCTGTTCGAGCGCGGCGGGCTCATGCTCACCGACGCCCGCCTCCTGGTCATCGACGAGGCCGACCGCATGCTGGACATGGGGTTCATCCCCGACGTCGAACGCATCGTGGCCATGCTGCCGAAGACGCGCCAGACCCTGTTCTTCTCGGCCACCATGGCGCCGGAGATCCGCCGCCTGTCCGATGCCTTCCTAGACAACCCGCGCATGATCACGGTGTCGAAGTCGGCCTCCGTCGCCACCACCATCGTGGCCGGCCTGGCCCTCGTCGCCGAGCAGGACAAGCGCGAGGCGCTGCGCCGGCTGATACGCTCGGAAGACGTGGCCAACGCGCTGATCTTTTGCAACCGCAAGCGCGACGTGGACATCCTCTACAAGTCGCTCAGCCGCCACGGTTTCTCAGCCGGATCCCTGCACGGCGACATGTCCCAGCCTGCCCGCTTCGCCACGCTGGATAAATTCAAGAAGAACGAATTGCGGCTGCTCGTCTGCAGCGACGTGGCCGCGCGCGGCATCGACATCGGCGGGCTGAGCCACGTGTTCAATTTCGACGTGCCGCAGCACGCGGAAGATTACGTGCACCGCATCGGCCGCACCGGCCGCGCCGGCCTGATTGGCCACGCCTTCACCCTGTGCACGCCGGACGACAAGCTGGCCGTCGACGCCATCGAGAAGCTGACCGGCTTCGCCATACCGCGCATCGTCATCCCCGATCTGGACGTGGTCGCGTGGTC
>CAXUOA010000036.1:0-14985 GCA_964252625.1 uncultured Acetobacteraceae bacterium
TACCCAAACCGCTGCGGGTGCTGCTCGCCAACATCTACTACACGCCGCGCAGCTATGGCGGCGCCACCCTGGTGGTGGAGGAGATGGCGCGCCGCCTGCACGCGCGCGGCGACACCGGCGTATACATCTTCACCGGCCTGCCGCAGGACGAGCCGGACCGCGTGACCACGCGCACGGACCAGGACGGCATCACCGTCTTCGCCGTGCCGACCTCCGACAGCGATGCGGTGGCTGCCTTCGACGACCCGGCCGCAGGCGTGGCGTTCGGCCACGTGCTGGACGCCGTGCAACCGGACGTGGTGCACCTGCACGCGATACAGGGGCTGAGCGTCAGCCTCGCGGCGGCCTGCACGCTGCGCGGCGTCCCTTACGTGATCACGCTGCATGACGCCTGGTGGCTCTGCGCACGGCAGTTCATGGTGCGCGAGGAGGGCCAGTACTGCTTCCAGACCACCATCGACCTGCACATCTGCCAGAACTGCGTGCCCGGTGCCTATCACCTGGAGCAGCGCGCACGCCTGATGCATGCGGCCCTGCGAGGCGCCGCTTTGCTGCTCTCGCCTAGCGAAGCGCACCGCGCGCTGCATATCGCGAACGGCATCCCGCCGGAGAGGATTGTGGTGGCGCCGAACGGCGTGCGTCTGCCCGCTTCCCGCCCGCCGCGAGAGCCGGCCGGCAAACTGCGCCTGGCTTACGTCGGCGGCAGCGTGGAGGTGAAAGGCTTCAGCATCGTCAAACGCGCGTTCGAAGCGCTGGATCGCAACGACTGGGCCCTCGTGCTCGTCGATAACACCCTCAATCTGGGTTACTCCAGCGTCGACGCTTCCGAGTGGCGTGTGCACGGCGAGCTGCGCGTCGTGCCCGCTTACACGCAAGACAATATGGACGCGTTTTTCGCCGGCATCGATGTGCTGGTGTTCCCGTCCCAATGGAAGGAGAGCTTCGGCCTGACCGTACGCGAGGCTTTGGCGCGTGACGTGTGGGTGATCTCCACGGCCGGCGGCGGGCCGGCCGAGGCGATCGTGGACGGGGTGAACGGCACGCTGATACCGCTCGATGGAAGCCATGAGAAGCTGACCGCGGCGGTGGAAGCGCTGTTGGACCGGCCGGGCCGGTTGGCTGGCCACCGCAACCCGCTGGCTGGCGAAATCATGGATTACCAGGCGCAAGCCGATGCGCTGCATGCGACCTTGACCGAAGTGGCAAGGACGAAAGCGGTTCTGCGGTGAGAAACAGCCGAAAGACGTTCGACCGCGCTGTGGCGGCCTGTGTCACCGCAGCCTGTGTCGCCGCATCCTGCGTCCTGGAGAGCATCACCGCCGGACACGGCGTGCGAAACAGGCGTTCGGCTTTCATTCTCAAGACAGAACCGCCTGCTTCCTTCCCAGGATCCGACCCGCATGGATGACCCTCTGACAGCCGAAGCCCTGGCCCCCCTCTTCTGGCGCCCGTCCCGCCTCGGCGTGGACAGCGCCTGGTTCGGTCACGTGCCGTTCGCCCACTGGATCGTGGGCCAGCACCGCCCGGCCAGCATCGTCGAGCTCGGGGCGCATAACGGCGTCTCCTACGCGGCATTCTGCGAGGCGGTGCTCCGCCACCGGCTGGACGCACGCGCGCTGGCCATCGACACCTGGCAGGGAGACGAGCACGCCGGCTTCTACGGTGACGACGTGTATGCCGATCTGCAACGTTTCCACGACCAGCGCTACGCCGGTTTTTCCACCCTGCTGCGCACCACCTTCGATGACGCGAGCACCCGCGTGCTCGACGGCAGCGTCGACCTGCTGCACATCGACGGCCGCCACCGCTATGAGGACGTGTCGCACGATCTGGCCACCTGGCGGCCGAAGCTTTCGCCCCGCGGCGTGGTGCTGTTCCACGACACCAACGTGCGCGAGCACGATTTCGGCGTGTTCCGGCTTTGGGCGGAGCTTCGCCACGCACACCCGTCGTTCGAGTTCCTGCACGGGCACGGATTGGGTGTGCTTGCGGTGGGCGAGGCCGGCGGCGGGCTGGCAGAATTATGCGCATTGCGTGACCCGCACGCGATCAACACCGTGCGCGAGCGTTTTGCCCTGCTTGGCGAACGCTGGATCGCCACGCGGGACCTGCAGCACGCGGGACAGCGTCAGGCGGCGGTCGAGACGAAGCTGGCCGAGACCCAGGCGGAACTGGACTCCACGCGAGGCTGGGCGGAGACGGCGCAAGGCGAGGTGAACAAGCTGTTCCCTGTGCATCAGACACTGATCGAGACGCATCGCGGCGTTCGCGCGAACTTGGCCCGGGCGCGCTACGACGTGTCCGCCCGCGAGCGCGACCTGGCCGAGCGTGCGGCCGTCTTGCAGGAACGCGAGGCCGAACTGTCGGGCCTGCACGCTGCACTTGGTGGTGCGCATGTCGCGCTGGACGCCGCACACGCGGCGTTGGCCGCCGCGCACGCACGCGAGCGGACGGCCGAGGACACCCTGGAGGGCGCGCGCGCGCATGCCGCCGCCCTGACGGAGTCACGCGCGCAGATGCTCTCCTCGACCAGCTGGCGCGTGACGCAGCCGCTGCGCCGTCTGCGCGGCGGCGGCTATGCGGAGATGGCGCCGGAGGCGCCTGAAGCGGAGATGGCGCCGGAAGCGTTGACTCCGGCAACAGCGCAGGCCGTGGTGCAGGCGCCCGAAGCAGCGCCCGTCACGCAACCCGAGGCGCCCGCCACCAGCTACCCGAACGTGTTGTTCGTCAGCGGCGAAGGCCACACGCCCGGCAGCATCTACCGCGTGGAGCGCTACGTGGAGGCGGCACGCAGCCTGGGCCTGGATGCCGGCTGGTCCGAAGCCGGTCCCGTGGGCCCCGCCGAGCTGGCCGGCGCCCGCCTGGTGGTGCTGTGGCGCGTGCCGTACAGCACGCACATCGCCGGCATCATCCAGGTGGCGCACGAGCAGGGTGCGACCGTCGTGTTCGACGTGGACGACCTGATGTTCCGGCCGGAACTCGCCACCATCGAGGTGATCGACGGCATACGCAGCCAGCGTTTCTCCGAGGTCGACACCCAGGAATTCTTCCGCCTGATCGGCCGCACGATGCGCGCCTGCGACCTCGTCACCTGCCCCACCGAAGAACTGGCCCATCAGGCGCGCCTGGCCGGGCGCCCTGCCTATGTGCTGCCGAACGGCTTCGACGCCGCCAGCCACGACGCGGCGAGGCGCGCGCATCGCGACTGGCTCAGCTATGCCGACGACATCGTGCGCATCGGTTATGCCGGCGGCTCGCGCACGCACCAGCGCGATTTCGCCGCGGCCGCGCCCGCCATCGCCCGCGTGCTGCGGGCCCATCCGCAAACCCGGCTCACGCTGTTCCGTGATCCTTCCAGCGGCGAAGGCCTGATACTGATCGACGAGTTTGCCGATTTCGCCGACCTGGCCGACAGGATCGAATGGCGCGACATGGTCAGGCTCTCCGACCTGCCCGGAGAAATCGCGCGTTTCGCCATCAACATCGCACCCTTGCAGCTGGACAACATCTTCTGCGAGGCGAAAAGCGAGCTGAAGTTCTTCGAGGCCGCACTGGCCGGCGTGCCCACGGTCGCCTCGCCCACGGGCCCGTTCAGCCGCGCCATCGAACACGGCACGTCCGGCCTGCTCGCCGCCACCGAGGACGAGTGGTTCGACGCGTTGACCAGACTGGTGGAGAGCCCGGACGAACGCGCCCGGCTGGCCCAGGCCGCCTATCACGTATCGCTCGCGCGCTTCGGCCCGGAAGCCCGCGCAGAGGCGTTCGCACTCATGCTGGCGCAAATCGAAGGTGGTGCGGCCGGTGCGGCGGCCTTCGAGCGGCAACGTTACCGGGCCAGCCTGCCGCCCACGCCGGCGCCGCACGTGCCTGTCTCCAACACGCTCTTCTTACGCGACGACCTCGGCCAGGCCCTGGTCACCATCGTCGTTCCCGTCTTCAACTACGCGGACTACGTGCCGGAAGCCCTGCAATCCGCGGCCGAACAGACGCTGCCCTTGCTCGACCTGGTGGTGGTCGAGGACGCGTCACCCGATGATTCCGGCGCGATGGTGCTGGACTGGGTACGTGCGAACGAACAGCGCTTCAACCGCGTGCGCGTGCTGCGCCATCGCGAAAACGCCGGCCTTGGCTTCGCGCGCAATAGCGGTTTCGCGGCCGCGGAGACCCCGTTCGTGCTGCCGCTGGACGCCGACAACCGCCTGCGCCCCGCCGCCTGCGAAACCCTGCTCCGCCATCTGCAAGCCGGCACCGCCGCCTATGCCTATCCGGCGATCCGGAAGTTTGGCAATGCGGACGATGTCGTGGGCGAGACGCCGTATTCCGTGCTGCGCCTGCAGCCAGGCAATTACATCGATGCGATGGCGCTGGTGCGCAAATCCGCCTGGGCTCTGGCTGGCGGTTACGACCATGTGCGCTATGGCTGGGAAGATTTCGACTTGTGGGCGCGTATCGCCGAACGCGGCGGCTACGGCATCAACGTAGGCGAAATCCTGGCCGACTACCGCGTGCACGAGCATTCCATGCTGCACACCACGACGGAGAAACGCGTGCATCGCGAGGCCCTGGCCGAAGACATGGAACGACGGCATCCCTGGCTTGATCTGGCGCGTGGGGTTTCTTCCCTGGCTCGTACGTATCTGAAGTGATGCGGAGGCGTGGCGCCCTTGCCAGTCGGCTTTGAAGTTGACGGACGAGCAAGCAAGCAAGCAAGGCCTTCTTTTTTGAAAAAAAGAAGCAAAAAACTTTTGCTCCTGCGCAGGTTCGGCGGCCTTGGGCAATCCGGAAGCCACCGACTGGTGTAAATGCGACGTACGTAATACCCACAAATCTTGAGACTGAGCGCATAAAAAGCAAGCAGCCCTTTTTTTAAAGAAAGGACGAAAAAACTTTTACTTCCCTTGGCATTTGCAACAGCCACCTGCCGTTGGATCGATCAAGGCATTTGAACCAGCGCAGGAAGTAAAAGTTTTTTGCTTCTTTTTTTCAAAAAAGAAGGCCTTTCTTGCTTGTCTAAGCCTTAATTCCAAAGCGGGTTGGCACAAAAGTTTTTAGGCTTTTTTTCAAAAAAGAACTGCTTGCCTTCGCGTGTCGTTTTGCGTCCCGGATGCCGACGAGCTGAACATCGGGATTTACGCCTTGCTAGTCTTGCGCGCCGATGGTTGTCAGCTGCCTGGACGGCGTTGCACCGTAGCGGAACGCGTAAGACGGCGTGCCGACTTCCGGCACGTAGTCGGTGTAGAGAGTGGCGAGCGCCGCATCGCTGGCATCCACTTTGGTGGCCAGCGCATAGGTGCGTGTCAGCTCGAGGAAGCTCTCGACTACGGCGATGTCACCGCGGTAGTCCTCCACCGGGCTGTCGCTGCCAGCCGTGCAATATCCGACAAACGCGTTTTTCAGAACCCGGGTGGCAATGTTGGCGGGCCAGGTAGCCGTGCCAGGTACCTGGCTGGGGTAGAGGAACGCCATCGGGTAATTCGTGTGACTGCCGTCGAACGTCTTGGCGAAGGTGACGAACGTGTTGTTCTCGACGTCCACGCTTTGCGTCCGGTTGTCGATTGCGCCTTCGAGCAGGAAGGTGAACGACATGGCATTCGCACCAGCCCCGGAGGCGTTCTTGACGAAGATGTTGTTGCGCACCGTCGCCTGACCGCCGTTGGGGATGTCCAGCAGGTAGGTTTCGGCCTGCACGCGGTTCGGCTGCGGCAGGCCGCCCTGGAAGTAGTTCGCCGTGAAGATGTTGTTCTGCGCCCGCGACTTGAACAGGTGGCCGTAATAGGCATCGTGCGACCAGGAATGCGACATGCTGACGGTAAAGTTCGAGTCCAGCTGGCTGGCGCCGATATAGGCGTTATGCGCCGGGCCGTTCGGCCCGCCATTGTGATCGAGCTGGATGGTATTCAGCGTAAGGACACCGCTATACTGGCCGGCGCCGAACAATCCGTTTGCGTCGGCCCGCTCGAAGCCGCTGATACGCATGTTGCTGAGCGTGAGATTGCTGCCGGCCAGCTCGTACACTCCGGCCTTGCCGACGGTCACTTTGCTGCCTGCAGCCACGTCTATGCTGTCCCAGGTCACGCCAACGCTCTGGTCGAAATACAACGGCGCCTGACCCAGCGTATTGTTCGACGCGGCACCTTCGAGCAGGATCACCGGACGGGTGTTGTTCTGCACCACGCCTTGGATGGTGATGTTCTCCGGCGTATGGAAGACGCCGGCTGTGTAGTCCGCATAGGAATCGAAAGCCGGGCCGATCCATGGCTGGTTATACTCACCGGAATAGACCGCCGGATAGACGTAGAACACGTCCCCCGGTGCCCAGAGCCGATAGCTGTGCTCGCGCGTGAACGGACCGCATCCGGTGGCGGCAGCTTGCTCGGGATGAAGGTAATCGGTTCCGTCGCCGGTAAAACTGCAGCCCGGCCGATCGGCAAAGCTCCGGTAGGTGGCAATGTGCTTGCCATTACGATATTGTTCGATGTCCGGCTCGCCGCCGGTGGCGGAATGCGGCGCCAGAGCGGGCGCGCTCGCCCAATTGTTCTCCGACGGGTAACCCACGCCATGCGGGCACATTTGCGCGAGTTCTGCCGACGCTTCCGATGTCACGAGCTTTCCCTGCAGCAGCGGCGTGGCCGCATTTGCCGCTGCAAACCACAACACCGAGAAGACTAGGCCAGCCGTCGCCGTATCACCGCAAGAAGCCGCCATGTAAACTCCCGATAAAAGCACTCAGACGAGGACAGCCTGTAAAACGCACGCAGTCAACCGCTCCGTTCATGAAGCTTCAACGTAAGTACACATCATGTTAGTGCGATGTCGTATCGTTCACCACTAGCCGGCGATTTAGCTCAGGTCCGGCGTCGGGTTGAAGCCATCCCTCGTGATGAACACGAAACGCGCTCACGTCAGGCTTGCCGCCAGTTCTAGTTCTCGGCGCCGATCGTATCGGCCGTTCGGGAGGCAGCCAGTCCGTAGACGAACGCATAAGACGGCGTGCCGACCTCCGGCACATAGCTGCCGTAAAGCGTGCTGAGTGCCGCGTCGCTGGCATCCACTTTCGTTTTCAGAGCATAGACACGGGTGAGCTCGAGAAAGCTTTCGACCACGCTGATGTCGCCGCGATATTCCTCGACGTCACCCGAGCCGGCAGTGCAGTAGCCGACAAAGGCGTTCTTCAGCACCCTGGCCGGTATGCTGGCGGGCCAGGAACTGCTGTTCGGCACAACGCTGGGATAGAGAAATGCCAAAGGGAAATTCGTATGTGTTCCGTCATACGCCTTGGCAAACGTGACGAAGGTGTTGTTTTCCAGGTCCACACTTTGCGGCCGGCTGTCCGAGGCACCTTCGAGCAGGAAAGTGAACGACATCGCATTGGCACCGATGCCGGACGCGTTCTTGACAAAGATATTGTTCCGCACGCTCACCTGACCGCCATTGGGTATGTCCAGCAGGTAGTTCTCGGCTTGCGTGCGGCCCGGCTGCGGCAGGCCGCCCTGGAAGTAATTGGCGGTGAAGCTGTTGATCTGCGCGCGGGACTTGAAGAGGTGGCCGTAATAGGCGTCGTGCGACCAGGAGTGCGACATGCTGACGGTAAAGTTCGGGTCCAGCGCGCTGGCGCCTATGTACGCGTTGTGCGCCGGGCCAACCGGCCCGCCATTGTGGTCCAGCTCGACGAAATTCAGTGTCAGGCTGCCGCTATATTGGCCGGCGCCGAACAGGCCGTTCACACCGGCGCGCTCGAAGCCGCTGATGCGCATGTTGCTGAGCGTCAGGTTGCTGGCGCCGAGTTCGTAGACACCAGCTTTGCCGGCGGTGACCGTGCCGGTTGCGGCTACATTGACGCTGTCCCACACGATGCCGTTGCTCTGGTCGAAATAGACCGGCGCCTGGTCAAGCGTGTTGTCGGAAGCGCCGCCCGCCAGCAAGATCACCGGCCGGGTGCTGTTCTGCACCACCCCTTGGACAACAATATTGTCCGGGTTGTGCGAGATGCCGGCCTCGTAATCCGAAAACGAGTCGTATTGCGGGCCGATCCACGGCTGGTTGTATTCTCCGGAGTAGACGGCCGGATAGACGTAGAATACGTCGCCGGGCGCCCACAGCCGGTAGGTGTGCGCGCGCGTGAACGGCCCGCAACCGCTGGCAGCCGGCGCTGCCGGGTTGAGGTAATCCGTCCCGTCACCGGCCAGCACGCAGCCAGGCTGGTTGGCAAACGTGGTGTATTGCGCGATGAGACTGCCATTACGGTATTGTTCGATGAGGGGCTGGCCGCTTGTAGCGGATTGCGGCAGACCGGCGGGCGGCCCAGCCCACCCCGACTCCGAAGGGTAGCCTACGCCCTGCGGACAGATCTGCGCTGTCTGGGCAGTCGCGTCGGGCGTCACAAGCGTCCCCTCGAGCAGCGGCGTTGCCGCCTCCGCCATCGGCAGGATCAAGCTGAAGATGACGGCGCACAGCGCCGTTCCGGGCAAGTTGACGTCGGCTGACACTGCATCCTCCGGGCCGCGTGACTGGCCGGGTAATCGGCCGTCATCACGCTTTCTTGATCACAGAACCGGATAGTTGACGAAAAGTTGATAACGGTCAACCCAAAGATGCGGTCTCGCGGCGAGGGTGAAGCGTTAGGCTGTCGTATGCAAACATTCCGTGAGAGTGCTTTCTCCTGGAGTGGGAAAGCTGCAGACGGCCGGTGGCGCCTGTATGCCTGCCTGGGCGGCCCGAAGCAGGCTCAAGCGCTCGGCGCAGGCCCGAAGCAGGGTCAGCGCAGCTTGCCGCCTTTCCCAGGGCGTCGGCTGTCCCAACAGGCACTGGTCAAGGCCCTTCAGCATGCAGGCCGCCACTTCCGTCTGTCCCTGCCGGCAAGCCTGGTCGAACGCGTCTTCGATCTTGTCGCTCAGCCGGCGCCGCGGACCACCCTGTGTCTGTATTTGCTCCATCACTCATCGTCCCGATCGTAGCTCAGCCGTCCACGCGGCCTCTATTCCGCAATAGCGCAACAGGGTAAACGTTCCGGAAACAAAACGCATCGTCTTAGCCCGGCATGAACGCTACCGTGTGACAAGACTGCGCATGCCCGGTATGTACAAAGGGCGCAGCGACAGTCAGGCTCATGCAACATCACACAGCGGACGGCATGTTCTCGCGGGTCGGGCCCGCCCGGCTGGACTCCGACCAGCCGGTCTGCGCCCTGGCCGTCGATGCGGAAGAGGATTTCGACTGGGACCACCCAGTCGCCTCGACCGAGCATTCCACGGGGTGCATGCAACGGATCGACGACCTGCAGCGTGTCGTGGGCAGGCACGGCCTGTGCCCGACATACCTGCTCACCTACCCCGTGCTGCAGGACGAGGCGGCCGTGGCACTTTTGCGCCGTCATGAAGCAGCCGGTCAGTGTGCGCTTGGTGTCCAGCTGCACCCCTGGGTCACCCCGCCGTTCGGCGGTGATGCAGGCCCGGCTGCCTCGTATTCCGGCAACCTGGCGCCGGGCCTGGAGGGGCGCAAGCTGGCTGCCTTGGTCACCCTGTTCCAGGAGCGTTTTGGCCAGCCGCCGCGTCTGTACCGCGCCGGCCGGTACGGGTTCGGACAGGAGACAGCAGCCCTGCTCGACCGGCACGGCTTCGACGTCGACACGAGCATCGCTCCGCGCACCAGTTCGGCGGAAGAAGGCGGCCCGGACTATACCGCTTATGACTACGAGCCGTTCTGGTTCGGTGAAGGCAGACGGATGCTGGAGCTGCCGCTCTGCAGGAGCATCGTAGGCTGGGGTGGCAGGCTGGCGCCCGCAACGTATCGGCGCCTGGGCGCGGCACCTTCCCGGCTGCGCCTGCAAGGGCTGGCCACGAGGACACGGTTCGCCGAGCGCATCACGCTCTCGCCCGAGGGCAACGACCTTGCGGCCATGCTGCGCCTGCTGCGGCACCTGCGCGCGCGTGGCCAGAAAGTATTCGTGCTGAGCTTCCACAGCTCGTCGCTGGCGCCCGGCCGCAACCCCTACGTCCGAACGCAGGCCGATCTGGACACCTTCTACGGCCGCCTGACAGGTGTGCTGGACGCGATGTCGGCCCGGCTGGGCTTCCGTTTCGCCAGCCTGGCCGAGCTGCCGGGACTGCTTCGGGAGCGCCAAGCCACGTCACAGGAGACCGGCGACACGGGAAGCGGTCTCATCGCGCGATGATGAACGGCCGTCCCATCAGGACGGCGGCGTCCGGCATCGTCGGAACGGGCGTCTTCTCCGGTGTTCTAAGGCGCATGGCCGTGGTCCGACAGGCGGCTCCGCCAGGGAACTGCCGAAAGTCCAGACGATGCCTGCCTGTAGCTCAGGCGATCATCAGTATTGCAAAGATAAGCAGGACGTCACCGGCGAGAAAACGGGCGGCCATGCCAAGGTGACCGGAAACCAAGAGCGCGAACGCGAGACCGACGCCGATCGTGCTGAGGGCCAGCAGCACCAGCCGGAGCACGGCGAGTGGCCGATGCCCTCCCAGTCCGGCGTGCGGCATACCTGCCGGAGGTGGCTTGGTCTGGCGCGTAACCTCGCTGTTCGTCTCGGGCCGCGGATGGGGCTTACTGCCGTTGGTTACGGAACCGGGCAGGTCGGGCGGCGGGGGATCGGGTGGAAGCATTGTACCTGGCAGCTGTGGGAGGATCGACGGTGAATTGACTTGGGCGCGCAAGAGCCTGAACATGCCCGCTTTGCTGCACTGCCACCACCGATCGTGGCGTGCATTTGAGAGCCTCATGGATACCAGCGGTGACGAGACAAAGCCTATGATCCCCGCGCTCATGCCGACCTATGCGCGCGAGAACCTGGCCTTCGACCATGGCGAGGGCGCCTGGCTGGTGAGCACGGACGGGCGCCGCTTCCTCGATTTCGGGGCCGGGATCGCTACCAGCTCGCTCGGACATGCGCACCCGCATCTGGTGTCGGCCATCGCAGCCCAGGCGGGGCGGATGCTGCACGTCTCCAACCTCTACAGGGTTCCGCAGGCCGAGCTTCTGGCGCAGCGCCTGGTGGATGCGACGTTTGCCGACAGCGTGTTCTTCTGCAATTCCGGTGCGGAAGCCAACGAGGGCGCGGTCAAGATGGTGCGCCGTGCCATGGCCAGGACAGGCCAGCCGGACCGGACCAGGATGATCTGCTTCTCCGGCGCGTTTCACGGCCGCACGCTGGCGATGCTGTCTGCCACCGGCAACGCGAAATACCTGGACGGTTTCGGCACGCCGGTGGACGGGTTCGACCACGTGCCGTTCGGCAACATGAACGCCGTGCGTGACGCCATAACACCGCAGACTGCCGGCGTATTGATCGAGCCGATCCAGGGCGAGGGCGGCGTGCGCGTGGCGCCGGACGGCTTCCTGGCGGATCTGCGGATGGCCTGTGACGAGTGGGGCCTGCTGCTCGCCTTCGACGAGGTGCAATGCGGAATGGGCCGCACCGGCCGGCTGTTCGCGTACCAGCAAGCCGGGGTGGAGCCTGATGTGCTCTCCGCCGCCAAGGGCATAGCCGGCGGATTCCCCATGGGCGCGATCCTGGCGCGCGAGAGCGTGGCCAGGCACCTCACGCCCGGCAGCCACGGCACCACGTTCGGCGGCAACCCGATGGCGGCGGCCGCCGGCAATGCGGTGCTGGACGTGCTGCTCGCCCCCGGCCTCCTCGATGGCGTGATCGCGCATGGCGCGCGTCTGCAGGCGGGACTGCACCGGCTGGTGGACGAATATCCGGACGTCTATTCGGGCGTGCGCGGGATCGGGCTGATGCTGGGACTGGAATGCGCGCTGCCGAACACGACCGTACAGAAAGCCTGTGTGGAGGCCGGCCTTTTGACGGTGGCCGCAGGCGAGAACGTGTTGCGTCTGGTGCCGCCGCTCGTGTTGACGGACAGCGACGTGGCGGAGGGGCTGGCGCGGCTCGGGCAGGCGGCGTCCGGGCTGCGGACGAACCGGGCTGCGGCCCAGTGAGGCGGGCGAGGAGGTGGCACTTGCCCGCAAGCACGGGCCAGGAAACCGCCGCTGCCTGGCTGGTAGAGGCATCCACGCCGGTTCTGCCGGAGCGCGGTCGTGCGTGGGCGGCGCGCAGCGCCGTGCAGCCGGGTAGACGAGAGTGTCCTGCGGCTTTCTTGCAGGAAAGAAGGCCCTGCTTCCTTCCATGACGAAGCATTTCCTCGAACTGGCCGAGTTCGATACGGCCACATTGCGCGCCATCCTGGACCAGGCCATCGCCTTCAAGGCCGGCGCGCCGAACCCGCCGGAGCTCGCAGGCAAGACGCTCGCTTTGCTGTTCGAGCGCCCGAGCACGCGCACGCGCGTCAGCTTCGAAGTGGCGATGCGCCAGCTGGGCGGGCATTGCATCATGCTGTCCGACAGCGAGATGCAGCTCGGCCGCGGCGAGACGATCGCCGACACCGCACGCGTACTCTCGCGCTACGTGGACGCGATCATGCTGCGCACCGACCGGGTGCGTAAGCTGGAGGAGCTGGCGGAACACGCGACCGTGCCGGTGATCAACGGGCTGACGGAAGCCAGCCATCCCTGCCAGCTGATGGCCGACATCATGACGTTCGAGGAGCATCGCGGGCCGATTGCCGGACAGATTATCGCGTGGTGCGGTGACGGCAACAACGTGGCGCGCACCTGGGTGCAGGCCGCCGTGCGCTTCGGCTTCACGCTGCGCATGGCCTGCCCGAAAGCCTGCACCATTCCGGGCTACCTGCTGGACTGGGCCAGGCGCGAGGGTGGCGACGTGAGCGTCACGTCCAGCCCCGCCCGGGCGGTGGACGGGGCGCGTTGCGTGGTGACGGATTGCTGGGTGAGCATGGCCGACGACCCGAAACGCGACTCCCGCCCGCTGGCGGCCTTCCAGGTGAATGCGGCGCTGATGGCGCGCGCGGCCGGCGACGCGCTGTTCATGCATTGCCTGCCGGCGCATCGCGGTGAGGAGGTCTCGGCCGACGTGCTGGACGGCCCGCAATCGGTGGTGTTCGACGAGGCGGGGAACCGGCTCTGGGCGCAGAAGGCGATCCTGGCCTGGGCGCTGCGCTAGCACGGCAAGCGGCGGCGTTCTGGCAACCAAGGGTTCTGCTCCATCCTGCGTCGCGATCCGAGTGTGGCGCCAATACGCGGGCCTGCAAGGACCACGGGCCGCCGTGCAGGCGAGGCAGCAAAAGTTCTCCTTCGCGTCGGCCCGAACTCCGTGAGCAGCCGTGCCCTGTCGCCGTCCAGCGTGGAGGCCGGCGTGCGTATCGTGTCGTCGTTCGCCGGTCCACCTGGCACTCGGGCGGAAGCAAAAGTTATCGGTCGTTCTTTCGGAAGAGGCCTCTCGGCCGGTCTTGCGGCTGACGCAGGCAAAGCAGTCCTTTTTTGAACAAAAAAACCAAAAACGTTCACTTCCCGTCACATCTGCAGCAGCCCGGTGCCGATGGATTGATCGAGGTCTTCGCGCCTGCGCAGGAAGCAAAAGTTTTTTGCTTCTTTTTTTCAAAAAAGCAGGCCTTCCTTAGCTTGATTACCCAAGTGTCAACGGCAAAGCGGGTTGGCATTACCGCAATCGGACAACGTGCGGAGGCAGCACATGGCACAACCCGCACAGCAGCGTTCCTGGCTGGACCGGCTTTGGGCCAGCGCTTTCGCGCGGGTTCCGGCCGGCGATGCATCCGGCCCGGCGCGCGCGCAGGCGCTGGCCGTAGCGCTGCTTTCGGAACGCGGCGAGGCGTCCGGCGCGGCGCTGTCGCGCGAATTGACGGCGTGCCTGCGCGCGCTCTCGCCCGAGGACCGCCTGGCGGTGCTGCACAGCATCAGCACCGGGTTCGCGCCGGACGAGGTGCTGCTGCGCGAGGCCGCATTGGCCTATGTGGAAGCGCCGGCGGCGGAGACCGCGGCCCGGCTGCACGCGGCGGCCGAGCCGCCGCGGCAGGAGCTGCTCCGGCGCATGAACATGGCGCCCGGCGGCACGGCGATGCTGGTGGCGATGCGGGCCGAGCTGCAGGCCCAGCTGAAAACCGACCCGTCTCTGGCTGCGCTGGACAACGATCTGCGGCATCTTTTCGCCTCCTGGTTCAACCGTGGGTTCCTGGAACTGCGCCGGATCGACTGGCAGACGCCGGCGGCCACCCTGGAGACGCTGATCACCCACGAGGCGGTGCACGAGATAGAAGGCTGGCAGGATCTGCGCCGCCGCCTGCTGCCGGACCGCCGCTGCTTCGCCTTCTTCCACCAGGCGCTGCCGGGCGAGCCGCTGATCTTCGTGGAAGTGGCGCTGACCATGGGGCTTGCCGACGCGGTGCAGCCGCTGCTGGCCCAGCCCACCGACAGCGCGGGCTGCACGGCGCAGAACGCGGATACGGCCATCTTCTACTCCATCTCGAACTGCCAGGAGGGTTTGCGCGGGGTCAGTTTCGGCAACTTCCTCATCAAGCAGGTGGTGGAGGAGCTGAAGGCCGAGCTGCCGCAGCTGAAGCAGTTCGCCACGCTCTCGCCGGTGCCCGGCTGCGCCGCCTGGCTGGCGGCGCAGTTGCACACCGACCACCCGCCTTTCACGCCGGAGGAGATCGGCGGGCAGCCGGGGACGCCCGGACCGGAGGCATTCGCCCAGGCGGCGGCGGGCGCGTGGTGGGACGATGCCGAGCGGACAAAGGCGCTGCGTGCGGCCATGCTGCGCGCGGCCGCCTCCTACCTGACGCAGAATGCGCAGGGTGCGAAGATCGACCCGGTGGCGCGCTTCCATCTGGGCAACGGCGCCCGGCTGGAGCGGATCGACTGGCTGGCGAACGTCTCGGCGCGCGGCCTGCGCGAGTCGCACGCGATCATGGTGAACTACCTGTACGATCCGGGCAGCATCGAGGCCAATCACGAGGCGTTCGTGAACACCGGCCATGTGGCGCGGTCGGCCAGCGTGGACGCGCTGCTGGTGCCGCGGAAGAGCCGTCTGGCCGCGTGACGTATCAGTTCGGCGGGCTGGGCGGCGGCGGGGGGCGGGGCCGTTCGGCCTGGGCG
>CAXUOA010000037.1:0-12336 GCA_964252625.1 uncultured Acetobacteraceae bacterium
TGCCAGACGTTTTGGGAATCCCAAGGCGAGTCATGTCGATGGGAAAGTGCTCTAAGCCTGCACAGGAAGCAAAAGTTTTTTGCTTTTTTTTCAAAAAAGAAGGCCTTCCTTGCCTCCCTAAAGCGTGCCCTGACCGACCGCCTCCGCCAGCCACCCCCGTGCCTTGTGCAGCTCCTCCCAGGGCAATTTCCCCAACGGAAAATGCCCTGCCATTACCACGCTGATCACCGCGTTAACATGCTCCAGTTCCCCCCGCTGCCCAGACGTGATGAGGGAATTCCGGAACACGCTGAGGCAATGCAGGCTTTTGGAAAACAGGTCGTGATCGGGTTCCGGCTCCTGCGCCAGAATCGTGTCCAGCGCCGCCAGCGCCACGGCGCCCGCGTTATTGGCCATGGCTGGTGCCGCCCGGATTGGGCAGGCGGCCGGGGCACAGATTCACCGTCACCGCCTTTGTCGAATGTATGCTGGTATTGGCATCGCCCGTGATAGCAAGCAGCACGTTGGCGATGTCACCGCGCGCGTAACCTTCCCAGCCGAACACCCAGGGCATGCCGACCTGGTGCACCACCCGCCCGTCGATGACGAACGGCCGCACGCGTTGCGTCACCATCGCACGCACCTCGATGTCACCGCGCAGGGTGGAGAGCACCGTCCAGCCGAGATGGGTAACGCCAAGCTCGCCAGCGAGCTCTGGCGAGATCTCGACGAACGCTTCGGGCTGCAATTCCGCGGTGTGCGGCGCCACCCTGCCCATGATACCGCCACAGTGCAATTCGGTCAGCCGGTAGGTGGTGAACACGTAGGGAAACGCAGGGTCGTTCGGCTTATGCAGCACGTTGCCCGGCCGCTTCCAGGCATGCGCCGTCGGATTGCTCTGCACGGTGTACATCGGGTTGTGCACCGGGCTTTCCATCGGCTCGTAATGCGTGGGCAGCGGGCCGTCCTTCAGGCCGCTCGGCACGAACAGCTGTATGTTGCCGTCCGCCTGCATGATGAACGGCTTGTCACCGCCCAGCGCGTCCATGCCGTGCGGGTGTTTCGACCAGTCCGGGCGGTAATCCGGCCGCGTGGTGGGCACGTAGTCGGGCACGTCCGTGCCGGTCCACTTGGCCTCGTCCTCATCCCACCAGATCATCTTCTTGCGCTCGGACCACGGCTTGCCGGCCGGATCGGCAGAGGCGCGATTGTAGAGCGTGCGCCGGTTGGACGGCCAGGAGAACGCCCAGCCGAGATGGCTGCCAGGGCCGCCAGGCCCGTCCGGCGTGCGGCCGCGCGCCACGTTGTGGCCGTCTTTGGGGTAGATGCCGCAATACATCCAGCCGCCGCAGGCGGTGCTGCCATCGTCCTTCAGGTCCTGGTATTTCTCGATCTGCTTGCGGTCAGCCACCGTGTAGCCGTTGATCTCGCGCAGGATCGCCTCGGCATCCGGCTCGGCCCGCTCACCACGCTCCGGATACGCCCAAGTCAGCGCACGCATTGCCGCGTCGCGCGTCCCCATGCTGTCCGCGTACATCGCCTTCAGGCGCTTTCCGAGATGGTACATGAACCAGAGGTCGGAACGGCTGTCGCCCGGCGCTTCCAACACCATGTCGTGCCACTGCACCAGCCGGCTCGTGTTGGTCACCGTGCCGTCCTTCTCGCCTGGCAGCGCGGTCGGGAAGAAGAATATCTCGGTGCCGATGTCCTCGGGTTTCAACTCCCCGCGCTGCACCAGGCGGCCCTTCTGCCAGAAATTGGCGGTCTCGGTCATCGCCATGTCGCGCACCACGAGCCACTTCAGCCGCGTCAGCCCGCGCTCGACGAAGTCGGAGTTCACCGCGCCCACCACGGGATTCTGCCCCAGGATGAACTGGCCGATCAGCACGCCATCCACCATCGCCATCGTCATCGGCTGCTGCGAAAGATCGCCGGTCAGCTTCGGCAGATGCTGGTAGCCCCACTCGTTCTGCGCCGTGGCATGCGGGCCGTACCAGGCTTTGAGCAGGCTTACCGCGTATTTCGGCATGTTCGCCCACCAGCCGGTGGTCGGCGTCTCCGCGTGCAGGTAATCCTTGAGCGTGCCGTGCTCATGGAACACGTTCGGCTGCGGCAGATAGGTGGGCAGCATGTTGTACAGCGTGGGTATGTCCGTGCTGCCCTGTATGCTGGCGTGGCCGCGCAGCGCCATGATGCCGCCGCCTGGCCGGCCCATGTTGCCGAGCAGGCCTTGCACGATACTGGCCGCACGAATGATCTGCACGCCCACCGAATGGTGCGTCCAGCCTACTGCATAACAGAACGCGCCGGTGCGCTCGCGGCCGGAATTGCGTGCCAACGAATCCGCCACGCGCAGGAACGTCTCGCGCGTGCAGCCCGTCACACGCTCCACCATCTCCGGCGTGTATCGCGCGTAGTGACGCTTCATGATCTGGTAGACGCAATTCGGATGCTGCAGCGTCTCGTCCCGCTTGGGCGGGCTCTCGGTCATGCTCTCGTAATCGCCGCCGTCGCCTTCCTGCTCGGCCACGCGGTGTTCGGAGACGGACGACGGGACCGTCTTGCCTTCGTATTGCCAGCTGTCGTGTTCGTAGGTGCCGGTCTTCGGATCGAAGCCGGAGAACACGCCGTCATTCTGCTCGGGATCGCGGTAGGAACCCTCGATGATATGGGCGATGTTGGTGTAGGCCATCGCGTATTCGCGGAACCACAAATCGTGTTCCAGCAGATGGTGGATGATGCCGCCCAGGAAAGCGATGTCGCTGCCCGAGCGTATCGGCGCGTGCACGTCGGCAAGCGCCGAGGTGCGCGTGAACCGCGGGTCCACGTGGATGATCTCGGCGCCACGCCGCTTGGCCTCCACCACGAAGCGGAACCCGATCGGATGGTTCTCCGCCATGTTGGAGCCCATGATCACGATGCAGTCGGAATTCTCGAGGTCCCACAGGGACATCGTCGCGGCACCGCGTCCGAAGGAGGTACCCAGACTGGGCACCGAAGAGGAGTGTCAGATGCGAGCCTGGTTCTCGACGTTGACGATTCCCAACCCTCCGGAGAACAGCTTCTTGATCAGATAATTCTCTTCGTTGTCCAATGTGGCGCCGCCAAGCGATCCCACGCCCAGCGTGTGATTGACTGTGCGCCCGTCTGGCAGTTTCTCGACAAAGGTATCGTCGCGCGCCTGTTTGGTAAGCGCGGCTACGCGGTCCATCGCCCACTCCAGCGGCCGCTCTTCCCACTCCGTCCCATGCGGCGCACGGTAGAGGACCGTGTTGATGCGCTGCGGCGACAGCAGCACGCCGAGCGTGCTGGCGCCTTTCGGGCACAGCGTTCCCTGGTTGACCGGGCTGCGCGGGTCGCCCTCGATGTGCAGCGGCTTGCCGCCCTTGGCATAGATCAGCTGGCCGCAACCCACCGCGCAGAACGGGCAGATGCTGGTGCCCACCGTATCGGCCTGTTCCAGACGCGGACGCAGGCCGCGTGACAGTTCGCTTTCCGCCGCCTTGGATTGCACGCTCTGCCCGGAAAGCTGGCGGGGTAGCGACCAGTCATGCACGAAGCTGGCCAGGCGGCTGCCGACACCCTGGCGCAGGTTGCGGAACTTCACCGGTTTTGCAGGCGGCTTCTTCAACGCGGCACTCCTTTGCGACAGTATCTGGGGCGCTGCAGGCCTGGCGGCAACCAACGAACACGTGAACCTTGCCGCATCGCACAGCATTGGCGGCCGTGCGTAGTTACAGGCGGCAACAGGACGCACGGGCGATGGCGAAGTTCATGGAGGGTGTGGTGACCATCGTGCAGGAAGGCCGCTTCCAGCTCACCGACGATGACGGCGTGGGCCATCTTTTCATCCTCGGCCATCTCTGTGGCACGGAAACGGGGCAGTTGCCCGCGTTGCAGCGCCACCAGTCGCGCGTGCGCATCGGTTACAAGCCGGCGCCGAATTTGATCGGCAACGTGGCGAGCTCCGTCCAAGTGGCGGTCTGACGCACATGGACATGCACCCACGCGCGCTGGAAGAGACCCGCTCGCAATTCCCCGGACTGATCCCGAACGAGAGCGAGCTCACCGCCCATGTCCTAATCGAGCCCGGCAAGTCCTACGGCTTCTTCACCGACACCACCGTCTGCATCGGTTGCAAGGCCTGCGAAGTGGCGTGCAAGGAATGGAACAACCTGCCGGCCGACAACATCGGTCTGACCGGGCAGAGCTTCGACAACACCGGCTCGCTCTCGGCAAATTCGTGGCGCCATGTGGCGTTCGTGGAACAGGCTGACATGCGCGCGCCGGCAAATGGAGGCTGCGGTTCAGGTGGCGTGCGCGGCAACGACCAGCCCGCCTACCAGAGCGGCTGGCTGATGCTGAGCGACGTCTGCAAGCATTGCCATAACGCCCCCTGCCTGGAAGCCTGCCCCACCGGCGCGCTGTTCAAGACGGAGTTCGACACCGTCGTCGTCCAGCAGGACATCTGCAATGGCTGCGGCTACTGCGTGCCGGCCTGCCCGTTCGGCGTGGTGGACCTCAGCACCACCGACGGCAAGGCGCATAAATGCACGCTGTGCTATGACCGGCTGAAAGGCGGGCTGGAGCCGGCCTGCGCCAAATCCTGCCCCACCGACAGCATACAATTCGGCGAGTTGTCCGACCTGCAGCACCGCGCCGCCGAGCGGGTGGAGACGCTGCACGGGCTGGGCGTCGGCAACGCCTACCTCTACGGCACGCCCGGTGCGCCTGGCGCGACGGGCGGTCTCGGCCACCTTAACGCGTTCTTCCTGCTGACGGACCGCCCGGAGCGCTACAACCTGCCATCGGCGCCCACGCGCGCATCCAACCGGGTGGTGCCAGCGCTGACCGCGGGGCTGGCCGCGGTGGCTGGGCTGGCGCTCACGGCGCTGGCGTTGTTCGCGGCGGAGACGCCAAAAAGAAGAAAGTAAGGAAGCAGTTCTTTTTTGAAAAAAAAGAACCAAAAAACTTTTCCTACTTCGCCTTTGCACCAGCCAGGTGCCGCAGGAAACGCCGAACCGCTTCAGCAGCGCTGAGACAAAAGTTTTTTGCTTCTTTTTTTCAAAAAAGAAGGCCTTGCTTCCTTCCCTCCGCCCGAAAGGCCGCGCGCGCCGATGAACTACCAGCCGACCCCGATACATGCGCCCGACGAAAAGCCCGAAACCGGCCGCGACGCGCACGACACGATCAGGCGCCCGGGCAAATGGGACGGCCCGACCTATTACGGCCGCTCGCAGCTGAAATCCGCGCCGTTCAACAACTGGGTCGTCGGCGGCTATATTTTGCTGGCCGGCCTGTCCGGCTCCAGCGCCATCATCGGTGCCGCGGCCGAAGCCACCCAGGGCCACGCCGGCCGGCCGCTTGCCCGCCGCGCGCGCTACATCTCGCTGCTGGCGCCCACCATCGGCTCGGCGCTTCTGGTGTGGGACCTGCACACCCCGCAGCGCTTCTACAACATGATGCGCGTTGCCAAGCGCACGTCACCGATGTCCATCGGCACCTGGATCCTGCTGGCTTTCACTGGGGCGGCGTCGGTTGCCGCCGCCGCGCAACTCGTGGCGGACCGCCGGCCGCATCTGCGCTGGCCGTGGCGGGTCGCCCGCGCGGCCCATATCCCGGCCGCCATCGCCGGTGCCGGGCTGGCCACCTACACCGCCTCGCTGCTGGCAGCGACCAGCACGCCGCTCTGGGCCGCGGCTCCGCAATCGATGGCAATACGTTTCGGCGCCTCGTCGATCGCCTCGGGCGCCGCCGCGCTGTCGTTGGGCGAACGCACGCCGCGCACCCGGCGCGCGCTGGACGCGCTGAGCGTGGCAGCCCTTGCCGCGGAACTGGCCGCCACGGTGCAGTCCCACCGCACCTACAAGGCAAAGGGGGTGGACGAGGCGCTCGATGGTGTATGGGGCAAAGTGGAGGCCTGGGGCGCCACGGGAGCCGGTACCGTCCTGCCATTGGGGCTGAAGCTGGCGGGTCTGGCGTTTGGCGGCCCGCCAAGCCGGCTGGGGGCGCTGGCGATGCTGGCCGGCAGCTTCCTGCTGCGCGTGTCGATCATGGAGGCCGGTGACGCGTCGGCAGCGCGGCCGGAGGTAAGCTTCCGCTTCTCCCAGCCAGAGAACCTGTCCGGGTAGCTTGCGGCAGGGCGCAAAACCTTCCGATCTCTTCCCAAACGGGTTTGCGCGTCTTGCCTTTCCGGGATTTCTCCTCTACACGCCCGCCTGCACAGGTCCAGCCCGCGGGGCTCAGGGCCTGTTTTCGTTCACCCGGCCCGCAGATCGTGGGCAAGACGCACCGCCGCACTCCGGCCGGGCGCAAACACTGACCGCACCTGGCAGACCCAGGGCGCTCGCAACAGGAACACCCTGCCCACATGGCTTCCAGCTCCGCCGTCCGCGTTCAAGAACGTCCCTCCTCCACCCCGCCGCGTGAGATGGAGGATTTTGCCTCCCTCCTCGACGAGACCCTGGGCCGGGACACCGGCTTTGACGGCTCCGTCGTCACCGGCCGCGTCGTCCGCCTCACCGACGAATTCGCCATCGTCGATGTCGGCCTGAAATCCGAAGGGCGCGTGGCGCTGAAGGAATTCACCCAGCCCGGCCAGAAGCCGGAGATCAAGCCGGGCGACATTATCGAGCTGTTCGTCGAGCGCTACGAGGACCGTGACGGCTCCATCGTGCTCAGCCGCGAAAAGGCCCGCCGCGAGGAAGCCTGGACCCTGCTCGAGCGTCAGTTCGAGGCCAACACGCGCGTCAACGGCACCATCTACGGCCGGGTGAAGGGTGGCTTCACCGTCGATCTCGGCGGTGCTGTCGCCTTCCTGCCAGGTAGCCAGGTCGACATCCGTCCGGTGCGCGACGTGGCGCCGCTGATGGGCGTGCCGCAGCCGTTCCAGATCCTCAAGATGGACCGCGCGCGCGGCAACATCGTGGTCAGCCGCCGCGCCGTGCTGGAAGAGACGCGCGCCGAGCAGCGCAGCGAGCTGATCCAGGGCCTCAAGGAAGGCATGATCCTGGACGGCGTGGTGAAAAACATCACCGATTACGGCGCCTTTGTCGATCTGGGCGGCGTGGACGGCCTGCTGCACGTCACCGACATCGCCTGGCGCCGCATCAACCACCCGGCCGAGGCGCTGACCATCGGCCAGCAGGTGCGCGTGCAGGTGATACGCTTCAACGCGGACACCCAGCGCATCAGCCTGGGCATGAAGCAGCTCGAGGCCGATCCGTGGGATGGCGTCACCGAGAAGTATCCGCCGAACGGCAAGTTCAGCGGCCGCGTCACCAACATCACCGATTACGGCGCCTTTGTTGAGCTGGAGGCCGGCGTCGAGGGCCTGGTCCATGTCAGCGAGATGAGCTGGACGAAGAAGAACGTCCATCCGGGCAAGATCGTCGCTACTTCGCAGGAAGTCGACGTATTGGTGCTGGACGTGGACGCCTCCAAGCGCCGCATCAGCCTCGGCATCAAGCAGGTGCAGCGCAACCCCTGGGAGCAGTTCGCCGAGGAGCACCCGGTGGGCAGCACCGTCGAGGGCGAAATCCGCAACATCACCGAGTTCGGCCTGTTCGTGGGCCTGGCGCCGGAGATCGACGGCATGGTGCACATGTCCGACCTGTCCTGGGACGAAGCCGGCGAGACGGCGATCAACGCTTATGAGAAGGGCGGCATGGTCACCGCCCGCGTGCTGGACATCGATGCCGAAAAGGAGCGCATCTCGCTCGGCGTCAAGCAGCTGCAGGAAGACCCGTTCGCCGAGAGCATGTCCAAGGTGAAGAAGGGCGAGGTGGTCACCTGCATCGTCACCGCCGTCCAGGCAAACGGCATCGAGGTGAAGATCGACGACGTGCTGACCGGCTTCATCCGCCGCGCCGAACTGTCGCGCGAGAAGAGCGACCAGCGGCCCGACCGTTTTGCGGTGGGCGAAAAGGTGGACGCGAAGATCACCGCCATCGACCGCGCGGCGCGCAAGCTGTCGCTCACCATCAAGGGACGCGAGATGGAAGAGGACAAGCAGGCTATGGCCGAGTTCGGCACCACGGATAGTGGGGCTTCGCTGGGCGATATTCTGGGTGCGGCTATCCGCCGGCGTAACCAGGCCAGCGAGTAAGCAGGCAAGCAGTCCTTTTTCGAGAAAAAGGACCAAAAAGCTTTTGCTCCGCTGTCGCGGACTCATGAACTGAGTCCGCGACAGCGGGGCAAAAGTTTTTTGCTTCTTTTTTGCAAAAAAGAAGGCCTTACTTTCGCATGACTCTGGAAACCGACGCCTTCATCGACCGCCAGCGCCTGAAGCGTCGCCTCACCTTCTGGCGCGTCCTCGCGATAGCGGCACTCGTGCTGGCCGCCATTATCGCGGTACCCCGCCACGGCCGCCTCGGCACGCCCCATGTCGCCCGCTACGCGATCAACGGCGTCATCGGCGACGGGCGCACGCAGATCGAAGCTTTGGACGCCCTGCGCATGGATGCCGGCGTGCGCGGCGTGCTGCTCCATCTCGACACGCCGGGCGGCGCCGTGGGCGGCGGCGAGGGCATACACGCGGCGCTCGTGGAACTCGCCGGCGCCAAGCCTGTGGTCGCCGTCATGGACGGCACCGCCGCCTCGGCCGGCTACATGATCGCGGTTGCGGCGCCGCACATCGTGGCGCGTGAAAGCACGCTGACCGGCTCCATCGGCGTGATCCTGGAACTGGGCGACGTGTCCGGCCTGCTCGACAAGCTCGGCATCAAGGCGGACCCTCTCGTCAGCGGCCCGCTGAAGGGGCAGCCGAGCTTCACCGCGCCGCTGTCGGCACCCGGGCGCCAATACCTCCAAGCGCTGGTGATGGACCTCTACGACCAGTTCGTCGGCATCGTCGCCACCGGGCGGCACATGGACCGCGACCGTGTCCGCCAGCTTGCCGACGGCCGCGCCTATACCGGCCGGCAGGCGCTGGGCCTCGGCTTGATCGACGAGATCGGCGGCGAGCAGCAGGCGCTGCGCTGGATGCAGACACAGCGCCACATCGACGCAAGCCTGCCCGTGCGCGACGTGGACAAAGCCACCTGGCTGGAGCGGATGAGTAAGGCCAATACGGCCGACAGCCTGCTGGGCCTGCTGTTCGGCGCGCGCGACGGGCTGACCCAATCCCTTCATGTTGACGGGTTTTACGCGCTCTGGCAGCCTTCGCTCATGCGGAACTAGGGGGTTAGCAAGTGCCATCGTGGGTTGTCGCTGGCGCTTGCCTATGACCAGGTCGGAACTGATTGCCGAGCTCGTGGCGGCCAACCCACATCTGCGCGCACCGGATGTGGAGCTGATCGTGGGCACCGTGTTCGACGAGATCTCCGAAGCGCTGACACGCGGCGAACGGGTGGAGCTGCGCGGCTTCGGCGCCTTCACCATCAAGCGGCGGGATGCGCGAACCGGCCGCAATCCGCGCACCGGTGAGGCGGTTCCGGTCGACGAGAAAGCGGTGCCGTTCTTCAAGGCAGGCAAGGAGCTTCGTGAACGGGTGAACCGGACAACAAACAAAGCCCGTGCTAAAGCCTCGGCATAGACGGACACCGGAACGCCATGCTTCGCTTCATCATCCTCCTGCCGTTTCTCATCCTGTTGATCGTGTTCGCACTGTCGAACCCGCAGGCGACGCCGCTCGGTCTGTGGCCCACGGATTTCACCGTCGAGGTGCCCGTCTCGCTGGCCATACTGGTGGCGTCCGGCCTGTTCTTCTTTCTCGGCGCGCTGTTCGTGTGGTTCGGCACGGTGGCCGCGCGGCAGCGCCACCGCCGGGCGGAACGCCGGGCGCGCGCGTTGGAAGCCGAGCTGAAGACGCATACGGCGCCGCCGCCGATCACGCGGCCTGGGCGGATGGCCTTGGCCGGGCCCAAGTGAAGCGAGCAGGCCGTCCCGCAGCGACGGGGTTCGTCCGGAAACGCCGAAGTGCGGCCGGCAGCTTGGAGCAAAAGTTTTTTGCTTCTTTTTCTCAAAAAAGCAGGCCTTGCTTTCTGCCTTCATGACGGTCCGCGTAAAAATCTGCGGCGTGAACAGTGAAGCCGCGTTCGACGCCTGTGCCGAAGCCGGCGTGGACTGGATCGGCTTCGTCTTTTTTCCGCCCTCCCCGCGCTACGTGACGCCTGCGTCGGCCGGCGCGCTCTCCCATCGCATGCCTGGCGGCCCCGCCCGGGTCGGCCTGTTCGTGGACCCGACCGACGACGAGGTGTCGGCAGCTTTGGACTCCCTGGCGCTGAGCGCTCTGCAGCTCTACGCCGAACCGGCGCGCATCGGCGCCATACGCGCGCGGTTCGGCGTGCCGGTCTGGCGCGCGGTCGGCATATCCACCGCGGAGGATCTGCCGGAGGGCGCGGGTGCGGCCTCCTGCCTGGTGGTGGAGCCGAGGCCGCCGCCTGGCGCGGACCGGCCGGGGGGCAACGCCGCCACCATGGACTGGAGCATGCTGGCCGGCTGGGAACCTGGCGCGGCCTGGCTTCTGGCGGGCGGCCTCACCCAGGGCAATGTCGGCCGCGCTATCCTGCAGAGCAAGGCGGCGGCGGTGGACGTCTCCTCGGGCGTGGAGAGCGCGCCCGGGGTGAAGGAGCCGTCGCTGATAGCGGGGTTCGTGGCGCAGGCCAGGGCGATTTCGGGGTGAGGTGAGGAAGAAAGCAGTCCTTTTTTGAAAAAAAGGACCAAAAAACTTTTGCTACCTCCGCATTTGCACCAGCCGGGTGCCGCAGGAAAACGCCGCAGCGTTGCAGCAGCGCGGGGACAAAAGTTTTTTGCTTCTTTTTTTCAAAAAAGAAGGCCTTTCTTGCCTTCCGGCAATCCAGGAAGCGTTGAGTTCCTGCAACAACAGCCGCCTGATTACACGATGCCGCTTGCAGGTGCGCCACCCGGCCTGACAGACTGGCGCACCCCGGTGTGCGCGGATGTATCCGTAGTGAGGCCGCCTGTGAGTCACTCGTCCCGTCCCGCACCCTGCTGGCGCCGCCTGCTGCCGATGCTGCTGGTCTGTGTGCTGGCCGCCTGTGGTGGTGGCGGCGGGCAGCGCGCCGTGGTGACCGGTTCCAGCGGGCCGGCGAACTATGCGCCGCCTGGCCCGCCGGAAGACCCCTGGGGCCCGTATATTGGCCAGGCCGCCAGCCGCTTCGGCGTACCGAAGCCCTGGATACGCACGGTGATCCACCAGGAGAGCGGCGGCCGGCAGTATCTGCACGGCCAGCCGATCACCTCGGACGCGGGTGCGATGGGACTGATGCAGATCATGCCGGCCACCTACAGCGAGCTGGCAGGGCGCTTCGGGCTGGGGCCGGACCCCTATGATCCGCATGACAATATCATGGCCGGCACCGGCTACATCAAGGATCTGTATCAGCAGTTCGGCTCGCCGGCCTTCCTGGCGGCCTACAATGCCGGGCCGCACAGGGTGCAGATGTACCTGGCCGGCCACGGCAGCCTGCCCAACGAGACGGTGAACTACCTGGCGTCGGCCGCGCCCGGGCTGGGCAACGAGCGGCCGGCGAGCGGACCTCTGGCCGCCTTTGCCGAGCAGCGCGTGGCGCCCCCCCGGCGGCGCCCGGGACGCCCCCCCCGCCCCCCGCCCCCCGCGCCCCGCCGGAGGCGCTGGTGCAGACGGCCGTGGCCGTGGCCCCGCCCGTACCCGTGGGGCGCTATGCCCGTCCGGCCGCGAATTGCTGGCAGGATCCCGACGCCGCCTATGATCCGTCGGCGCCGTGCCGCAGCGCGCCGCCCGCGCCTGTCGTCACGCAAGCCCCGGCCTACGTGCAGACCGCCGGCTTCGCGCAAAGCCAGGCGCCGCGCGTCTATGCCGCGGCACAGCCCCGCCCCGCTCATTGCTGGCAGGACCCGAACGCGGCCTATGACCCGAACGCGCCTTGCAGGGCCGCGCCGCCGGCAGCGCCTGTCCGTGTGGCCATGGCCGCGCGTGCGCCGCCCTACCGGTTCCCGGGCAACCTGGCCATCGCGCATGCGCAGGGCGCCCCGATCCGGCCGGCGATGGCCACCGGCCGCTGGGCGATACAGGTGGGTGCGTTCGCCACGCCGGAGCAGGCGCGGCGCACGGCGGAGAGCGTGCGGTCGCTGGCGCCAGGCGAGCTCGGCGGTGCGCAGGCGGTGCTGGGCACCACAGCGCCGTTCGGCGGGCAGGTGATGTACCGCGCCCGGCTGCTCGGGCTATCCGCGGAGAATGCCGCGGCGGCGTGCCGGGACTTGCGGGCGCAGTCGCAATCCTGCGTGGCGGTGCGGCCTGGGGGGTAGGCCAGAACGGCCTTCGGTGTTGACCTGTGAAGGCAACGCTCGCGCGTGACGCCTCTGGACGTATGAGGAGCGCGAGACAGATGGGTAGTCTGGGACGACCACGCGCGG
>CAXUOA010000037.1:12346-14388 GCA_964252625.1 uncultured Acetobacteraceae bacterium
TACCGGGTGTTCAAGCCGGGCATACGCTTCTACCAGAGCTGGAACGCGCAGCACCGGCCGGCCGGCGCCCGCGCGGCGCTGCGGCAGCCGGTCAACGTGATGCCGGACCTGGCGGCGGCGATGAAGATGAACCCCACGCTGAAAATGCAGCTCAACACCGGCGTGTACGATCTGGCCACGCCATATTTCGAGGGCGTACACGAGCTGCGGCATCTGCCGATGGAGCGCCGGCTGCAGCGCAACATCGAGATACGCACCTACCGGTCCGGCCACATGGTGTATGCCCATGCGAGCGCGCTGGCGGCGCTGCACGCAAACGCGGCGGACTTCGTCCGGCGCGCCGAAACCTGCCACACTGATCCAGGACGACAGAGCGACATGATACATAGGAACGGGCGGCGGGCGGCATTGCTTGCGGCAGGGATGCTGGCTGCGGCGTGGGTCGTGGCTCCGGCGATGGCAGCCGATCCCCCCGCCAAGCCGCATGACGCGGACCACGACGCGCAGAAGCCGCCGCACTTCAAGCCGGAAGCCCGCGCGAGCGACGGATCGGTGACGATCGGCGGCCGGCCGATCGCCTACCAGGCGGTGGCGGGCACGCTCGTGATACACCCGAAAGGCTGGGACGACGCCGCCCGGCCGGAAAAGGAAGACGGCCACGAGGACGGCGGTGACGAGGACCGCAACCCGGCCGCCGAAGCCTCGATGTTCTACGTGGCCTATTTCGCCAAGGGTGCGCCCGCGGAAGGCCGGCCGGTCACCTTCTTCTTCAACGGCGGGCCCGGCTCCTCCAGCGTGTGGCTGCACATGGGCGCCTTCGGGCCGCGCCGCGTGGTGACGCTGGACGACAGCCACACGCCAGCGGCGCCCTACCAGCTGGTCAACAACGACCAGAGCCTGCTGGACGCCACCGACATGGTGTTCGTCGACGCGCCAGGCACCGGGTTCAGCAGGATTGCGGGCCACGACAAGGAAAAGGCGTTCTACGGCATAGACGCCGACGCGCACGCGTTCAGCGAATTCATCACCACGTTCCTCTCGCGTTACAACCGCTGGAACTCGCCGAAATACCTGTTCGGCGAGAGCTACGGCACCACGCGCTCCGCCGTGGTCTCCAACATGCTGCAATCCGACTACAGCCTGGACCTGAACGGCGTGATCCTGCTGAGCCAGATACTCAGCTTCGACACCAGCGTGGACGGGCCGGAGACCAACCCGGGCATCGACGTGGCCTATCCGCTGGCGCTGCCCACCTACGCGGCCACCGCCTGGTATCACCACAAGCTCGGGCCGAACCCCCCCGCCAACCTGCCCGCCTTTCTGGGCGAGGTGGAGCGTTTCGCCATGGGCGACTACACGCTGGCGCTGGCCGCCGGCAACACCCTGCCGGCAGACAGGAAGACCGCCATTATCGCCAAGCTGCACGACTACACCGGCCTGCCCGTCGCCTACATACGCAAGGCGAACATGCGCATCACCGGCGGCGAGTTCGAAAAAACGCTGCAGGACGACACGGACACCACGACGGGCCGGCTGGACACGCGCTTCTCGGGCCCGACAATGGATCCGCTGAGCAAGGAGGCCGACTACGATCCGCAATCGTCGGCCATCAGCAGCGCCTATGTCAGCAGCTTCAACGATTACGTGCGGCGCGTGCTGCATTACGGCGAGGGCGTGGCCTACAAGCCGGAGATCGAATTGTTCCGCTGGTGGGACATGCAGCACCAGCCGCCGGGCGCCAACGAGAAGCTGCCGCAATCGGCCAACGTGATGCCGGACATTGCAGCCGCGCTGAAGCAGAACCCGAACCTGAAGATACAGCTCAACGCCGGATATTACGATCTTGCAACGCCGTTCTACGAGGGCATCTACGAGATGCAGCATCTGCCCATTCCGGACCGGCTGGCGGGCAACATCGAGTTCAGGCAATACGAATCCGGGCACATGGTGTACGCGCACCAGGCGGCGCTTCAGCAGCTGCATGACTACGTGGCTGGTTTTATCGGTCGGACGCATTCGAAGTAGGCAGGCAGCCCTTTTGC
>CAXUOA010000037.1:14398-14973 GCA_964252625.1 uncultured Acetobacteraceae bacterium
GGCGCGTCCGGCGGGGTGCCACGGCTTCCGTGTTTACTGTTGCCCCGAAGTCTCACCGCACGCACTTAGCGTGGCCAAGCTGTTCCGGCAGGCGATGGAACGGCGTAGGGTGATCACGCCAGACTGATCTTCAAGGGCCGATTTCCATGACCATGCGCCGGGGCCGCTGCAACAACTTCGGGCTGTGCGACATTGCGACCCGGCAGCGCGTGATCGAGGTGCCGGATGGCGAACCGTTCGTCTGTCCGAAATGCGAGACGGACCTGGTCTCGGTGACCGAACGCAAGATCCAGCGCTCCACCGCCACGGTTGCGCTGCCCGCGGTGGCGATATCCCTGGCGGTGATCGGCGTGGCCTACGGGGTATGGGATTTATACGGCCACCGGCCCGCGACCCCTGCGGCACAGACGATGGCGCCGGCCCAGCCGCAGACGGAAGCGGCGGTGACGCCAGCACCGGCGCCGGCCCCCGTAACGCCAGCAGCCTCGACGCCGGCAGCCTCGCCCGGGCCCATGTCCGCGCCCCTGCCAGCCCAGACAGTGAGCGTGGCACCGCCGGAGCCCGCAGCGCCCGCT
>CAXUOA010000038.1:0-14896 GCA_964252625.1 uncultured Acetobacteraceae bacterium
GCGCACACGCTTGCCCCGGCCGATCTGGCGCCACCTGCGGCAGCGCTCGCCGCCCTGGCCGCCGCCGCGGACGGCATCATCGGCCATTGCAATTTCCGTCAACGCGAGGCTTTAAACCTGCTGGCGCAACGCGCTGGCGGAACAGGCGAGTGGCGGATGTTCGGCATCGACCCGGATGGGTTCGATCTGGCACCGGACGGGCCGGCGCAGGGCGGGCTGGCGCAGGACGGCGCGATGCCGGAGAACGCGGTGCTGCGCGTCGGCTTCGACCGGCCCGTCAGCGACGCGAAGGGCGTGCAGGCGGCCCTGCTGCGACTGGTGCGGGCCGCGCGCGTTGAGTGAATCCGCCGGGGACCGCCCGGCACCCTTCCAGAAGGGTTGGACGTGTTTCGGAGAGACTGATCGGATGGATGCGCGCGTGGAACTGCAGACCGATGCCACCGGCCACGGCCACACGCCGCTCGCGGGTTCCGGCGTGCAGGCGGTCACTGTTCAGGGGGCGGGCGCCGTGCACGCAAACCTCGCCGCCTCGCAACTGGTGGCCCACGCCATCAGGCGCAACGAGGGCCGCCTTTCCGTCGACGGTGCCATGATCGTGCGCACCGGCGTGCATAACGGCCGCTCCGTGGCCGACAAATACGTGGCGGACGAGCCGGAGACCACGGCGGAGATCTGGTGGGGCAAGGTGAACCAGAGGCTCCCCAAGGCAAACTTCACCACGCTGAAGCAGCGCGTGCAGGCCTACATGCAAGGCCGCGAGCTGTTCACCCAGGACCTCTATGCCGGCGCCGACCCGGCGCGGCGCGTCTGCGTGCGCCTGGTCAGTACGAGCGCCTGGCACACGCTGTTCGCGCGCAACATGTTCATCCGGCCGCCGCAGGCCGAGCTCGCGGCGTTCCAGCCGGACTACGTCATCCTGCACGCGCCGGACTTCCAGGCGGACCCGGCGACCGACGGCGTACGCAGCAGCACCGCCATCGCGCTGAGCTTCGCCGAACGCAAGATAATCATCGCCGGCACCGAGTATGCCGGCGAGATCAAGAAATCCATCTTCACCGTGATGAACTGGAAGCTGCCGGCGGAAGGCGTGATGCCGATGCATTGCAGCGCCAACGTGGGTGCCGACGGCGACACTGCGCTGTTCTTCGGCCTGTCCGGCACCGGCAAGACCACGCTCAGCTCGGACCCGGCCCGCGCGCTGATCGGCGACGACGAGCATGGCTGGGGGCCCGATGGCGTGTTCAATTTCGAAGGCGGCTGCTACGCCAAGGTGATCAACCTTTCGGCCGAGGCCGAGCCGCAGATCTGGAACGCCACGCACCGTTTCGGAACCGTCCTGGAAAACGTGGTGGCCGACCCGTGCGGTCGCCTCGACCTGGCGGATGGTGCCTATACGGAAAACACCCGTGCCTGCTATCCGATCGAGTTCATCCCCAACGCCGACCTTTCGGGACGCGGCGGCCAGCCGAAGAACGTGATCTTCCTGACCGCGGACGCCTTCGGCGTGCTGCCGCCGATCGCCAGGCTGACACCCGCGCAGGCGATGTACCATTACCTCAGCGGCTACACCGCCCGTGTCGCCGGCACGGAAAAAGGCCTGGGCAGCGAGCCGCAGGCCACTTTCTCCACCTGTTTCGGCGCGCCCTTCCTGCCGCGCCGGCCGGAGGAATACGGCCGCCTGCTGGAACGCCTGATCGAGCAGCACGGCGCATCGTGCTGGCTGGTCAACACCGGCTGGACGGGCGGCAAATACGGCACCGGCCGCCGCATGGCCATCGGCCACACGCGCGCGCTGCTGCGCGCCGTGCTGGACGGCTCGCTGAACGACGCGGCCTTCAGCCCGGACCCGTTCTTCGGCCTGATGATCCCGCGCGACGTGCCCGGCATTCCCAACGAGGTGCTGGATCCCCGCCGCTCCTGGGCAGACACGGCTGCCTACGACGCGCAGGCGGCAGACCTGGTCAGCCGCTTCGAGGCGAACTTCACGACATTCGCGGCCTCCGTCGGCGATGACGTCAAGGCAGCCGCCATACGCAAGGCAGCGTAGGCAAGCCGGCTGCACCGGCAGAACCCGGACCGGGGAGCAGAAGTTTTTGCTTCTTCCTTCAGCAACGAAGGCGGGTATTCCTGTACGGGGAAAGCTTTGCCGTGAGCGGCTCTGACACCAGCGACGCCCGGGCGGCAGCCGTGCTGCTGGCGCCAGGGCGGCAGCGGCTGGTGGCCGTGATCGTGGCCTGTGCCCTGTTCATGCAGAACCTGGACGGCACTGTCATTGCCACGGCTCTGCCCGCCATGGCGCGTGCCTTCCACGCGGACCCGGTGCACATGAACGTGGCTCTCACCGCCTACCTGTTTGCGGTTGCCGTGTTCATTCCGGCCAGCGGCTGGATGGCGGACCGCTACGGCACCCGCCAGGTGTTCCGTGCGGCCATCGCAGTGTTCACGCTCGGCAGCATACTGTGCGGCCGGGCGGACTCGCTGGGCTTTGTCGTCGCCGCACGCATCGTGCAAGGCGCGGGCGGTGCGATGATGCTGCCCGTCGGTCGGCTCGTTCTGCTGCGCAGCGTGCCGAAGGAGAAACTCATCGGCGCCATGGCCTGGGTCACGATGCCGGCCCTGATCGGCCCGATCATCGGCCCGCCGGTCGGCGGCTTCATCGTCACCTACCTGTCGTGGAACTGGATCTTCGACATCAACGTGCCGATCGGCATCGCCGGCTTCGTTCTGGTGAGCCTTTTCATCACGGACATGCGCGAGCCCGATCCCGGCCGCTTCGATTTCGCGGGCCTGGTGCTCTCCGGACTGGCGCTCGGCGGCTTCATGGGCCTGCTGGAAGTGGCCGGCCGCAATCTGGTGCCTGCGTGGGCCGTGCTGGCGATGGCGGCGACCACGCTGGCGGCCGGCGCCGGCTATGCATTGCGGGCCAGGCGGCAGCAGCGGGCGCTGCTGGATTTCTCGTTGATGCGGCTGCCGACCTTCGCCGTCTCCGTCCTGGCCGGCTCGCTGTTTCGGGTCGGCATCGGCGCCGTACCGTTCCTGCTGCCGATGATGATACAATTGGGCTTCGGCCGGAGCGCGGCACAGAGCGGCATGATCACCTTTGCCAGCGCGGTGGGCGCCATCGGCGTGAAGCCGGCTACGCAGTGGGTGATGCGCCGCTTCGGTTTTCGCAACGTGCTGGCGCTTAACGGCATCGCCTGCGCCGTGGGCCTGGCGGCCTATGCCACCTTCCGCCCAGGCTGGCCGGCAGCCGCCTTATACGCCGTTCTCGTTCTGAACGGCGTCATCCGCTCGATACAGTTCACCGCCTATAACGCGGTGGCCTACGCGGACGTGCCGCGCGCGCGGATGAGCGCGGCCACGACGCTGTATTCCATGCTGCAGCAGGTCTCGCTGACCGTGGGCATCCCCATAAGCGCAGGGGTGCTGCAACTGGCCCGTGCCGGCACCAGCCACGCCGTGCCGGTGACCGCGGATTTTGCCCTGGCGTTCCTGGTGGTGGCGGCGATAAGCGGACTGGCGGGACCTATGTCGCTACTGCTGCCACGCGATGCCGGCCAGGAGATGTCCGGCTGGAAGAACGGAGCCACCCGATGAAGCGCCTGCTCGCTTTGCTGTTCGCGCTGCCGCTGGCGGCCCGCGCTGCCGAACCGAAGCCGCTGCTGGTCTTTGCCGCGGCCAGCCTGGCTGACGCGTTGCCGGATATCGGCCATCTGTGGACTGCCGCCGGGCACGGCCCCGTGACATTCAGTTTCGCCGCCAGCTCCACGCTGGCCCTGCAGATCGAGCACGGCGCGCCGGCTGCGGTGTTCATCTCGGCCGACGAGAAATGGATGGACGATCTGGCGCGTCACCACGGCATCGCCGCGGCGACGCGGGAAGACCTGCTCGGCAACAGCCTGGTGCTGGTCGAGCCGAAGGACGCGCTGAAGCCGGTCAGCCTGGCGCAGGGCGTGTCGCTGGATGGGCTGCTTGGCCCCGCAGGCCGCCTGGCGGTGGGCGACCCGGGCCATGTGCCCGCCGGCATCTACGCGCAGCAGGCGCTGGAAAAGCTCGGTCTGTGGCCCGGCCTGCAGAAGCGCCTGGCCCCCGCCGATTCCGTGCGCTCGGCCTTGCGCCTGGTGGAGCTGCACGAGGCGCCGGCCGGAATCGTGTATGCAACCGACGTGAGGGCGGCGCCGACGCTCGCCGTGGCTGGTGTTTTTCCGCCGTCCAGCCACGACGCGATCAGGTACCCTGCCGCGGTGGTGACGGACACGGCGGATGCGCGGGCGTTCCTGGCGTTTCTCGGCACGCAGCCGGCACGGGACGTGTTCGAGCATTACGGGTTCGCGCGGCCTTGAAGCAAAGGCCTTCTTGTTTGGAAAAGAGCAGCAAAAAACTTTTGCCTCCGCAACCGCGGATTGGCGGACCGGTGTGGGCGGCAGGAACAACGGTCTCGAATAGGAACCGCTTGCTTCCTTGACCCAGGACGAACAGCAAACCGTCTACCTGACGTTGAACGTGGCGCTGCGCGCGGTGGCTTTCGGCCTGCCTCTGGCCGTGCTCACCGCCATGGTACTTGCCCGCGGCCGCTTCCCCGGCCGGTTCCTGCTGAACGCGCTGGTCCATCTGCCGCTCATGCTGCCGCCCGTCGTTACCGGCTGGCTGCTGCTGCTTCTTTTCGGCGTAGACGGCCCTGTTGGCGCTTGGCTATGGCGCTGGCTGCACGTGCGGCTGGCGTTTACGCAAGCCGGGGCGGCACTCGCCTGCGGGGTGATGGTGTTCCCGCTGATGGTGCGCGCCATACGCCTTTCGCTGGACGCGATAGACCCGCAGCTGGAACAGGCGGCCCGCACGCTCGGCGCGCACGGCCCAAGCCGGTTCCTGAGCATCACGCTTCCCTTGGCGGCGCCCGGCGTGCTGGCGGCGGCGGTTCTGGGCTACACCGCGTCGCTGGGCGAGTTCGGCGCGGTGATAACGTTCGCCGCAAACATCCCCGGCGAGACCCGCACGCTGCCGCTCGCCATCTACAGCGCGCTGGATACGCCGGGCGGAGAGGCGCAGGCGGCGCGGCTGGCGCTGATGTCCGTGGGGTTGGCTGTTGGCGGGTTGCTGCTGGCGGAGGTTCTCGCACCTCGGCGGGTCAAGGCAGGAAAGCGTTCTCTTTTGAAGCGAGGCAGCAAGCTTTGACGTCGCCGTCGCCGGCGTTGCCTGCGGGCCGGCTTGCCGCATGACGTTGCGCGTGGCCGTGGAGCACAGCTTTGCCGCCTCCACCCTGGCCATCGCCTTCGAGGCGCCGACCCCGGGTGTCACCGCCCTGTTCGGGCCGTCCGGTGCCGGCAAATCCAGCCTGTTGCTGGCGATCGCGGGCTTGTTGCGGGCGGATCGCGTGCGCGTGGAGCTCGACGGCCTGCCGCTGCACACGTTGCCGCCCGAGGAGCGCGGCATCGGCTACGTGTTCCAGGAAGGCCGCCTGTTCCCCCATATGTCGGTGGCCGGCAACCTGCGCTACGGGCTGCGCCGTACCGGGCCAGGGCGCCTGGCATTCGACGACGTGGTCGATCTGCTGGCCCTGGGAGGGCTGCTGCGGCGGCGCCCGGGCACTTTGTCCGGCGGCGAACGCCAGCGCACGGCCATCGGCCGCGCTTTGCTTAGCCAGCCGCGCCTGCTGCTCATGGACGAGCCGCTCTCCGCGCTGGACCAGCCGCGGCGCGACGAGATCCTGCCCTATCTGGCGCGGCTGCGCGGGGCATTCGGACTGCCCATCGTATACGCCAGCCATTCGCTGGACGAGGTGATGCGCCTGGCCGACACGCTGGTGCTGCTGGAGGGCGGGCGCGTGATCGGTGCCGGGCCGCTGGGAGAGGTTGCCACCGACGTGCACCTGCCGATCGCGGCGCGGGAGGGCGCAGGCGGCGTGCTGCGGGGACGGATCGCTTCGCACGCGCCGGAGCGCCGCCTGAGCGCGATCGCGTGCGGCGCGGAGCTGCTATGGGTGCCGCTGGCGGACGCCGCGACCGGCACGCCAGTGCGCCTGCTGATCCCCGCGCGCGAGGTCGTGCTGGCGCTGGACGCGCCGCGCCTGATCAGCGTGAACAACATCGTGCCCGCCACGATAATCGGCATGGCAGCGGACGAGCCGGCCCACGCAGCTTTGGTCAGCCTGGAACTCGGCGGCGGCCAGCTTCTGGCGCGCGTGACGCTGGACGCCGCCAGACGGCTCGGCTTGCATCCCGGCCGTTCCGTGCTGGCGTTGATCAAGGCGATGTCGCTAGACTTGCTGCAAGAATAGGACAAGGAGACACGACCATGAACCAGATGACGGACGTCGCCACGGAACAGACCATTCGCCGGGACCTCGCCGCGGCCTACCGCCTGGTGGCACTGCATGGCTGGGACGACCTGATCTTCACCCACATCTCCGCGCGACTGCCGGGACCCGAGCACCATTTTCTGATCAACCCGTATGGCTACACGTTTGACGAGATCACCGCCAGCAGCCTGGTGCGCGTCGGCATGGACGGCCAGGTGGTCGGGCAATCCGAATACAATGTGAACCCCGCCGGGTTCACCATACATTCCGCCGTGCACGAGGTGCGCGAGGATGCCGGCTGCGTCATGCACGTGCATACGCCGGACGGCACGGCGGTTTCCTCGTCACGCGAGGGGCTGAAGCCGTTGAACCAGACCGCGCAGCTGATTACCGGCGACCTTGCCTACCACGACTACGAAGGCGTGGCGCTGGATCATGACGAGCGGCCGCGTTTGCAGAAGGACCTCGGCACCAAGAACCTGATGATCCTGCGCAATCACGGCACGCTGACCGTGGGACGCACGCCGGCGGAGGCCTTCATTCGCATGTATTACCTGGAGCGGGCGTGCACGATGCAGGTGCGGACCCGCATCCTGGGCACGGACAACTACCCGACACATCCCGAGGTGATCGACAGCAACGAGAAGCTTGGCGCTGCCACAGGATTTGCTGCCTTGGCAAACAAGCTGTTGTGGCCTGCTATGTTGCGCAAGCTGGATCGGCTGGATCCGGGTTTCCGGAATTAGCAGAGAGGCCTTTTTGAAAGAGGCAGAGAACTTTTGTTCCTTGGCAATGTCAGCTGCCTCGATCTACCCTGAGGGTGACGGCTGTCGCACGTGGGCTGCAGCCGCCGTTGGTGCCGGTCTTGACAGTATGCTCGCGCCGGACGTCGAGCAATGTGGTGCGGATGTCTATTGCCAGAGTGTCGGGGATTGATGCGGTCTCCTTGAAGAAGAAAGGCGGCGGTTCCTTTCTGAAAGAAGCAAAAAACCCCTCTTCCCTTCGCATTTGCAACAGCCACCTGCCTTTAAATTGACCGAGGCATTTGAGCCTGCGCAGGAAGCAAAAGTCTTTTGCTTCTTTTCTTCAAAAAAGAAGGCCTTCCTTGCTCGCGCAAGTATCAACCTCAGGGTCGGGAATACTCTTTGTCAGGGCGGACGGAAACGCAGGCGGCCGCACCGGAGGTCTAGTGATCGACAGCTACGGCAGAAACGCTGTTAAACGGGCTGCCCTCGGGTGTCAGCGCCTGCGTTGACCACACGAGGTATACGAGCACACGTTTTTCCTTGTCCCACATGCGCGTGACGCGGATTTCCTTGAACAGCCAGTTCGCGCTGGCACCGAACACCACTTCCTTGTCCGGCAACGCGCCTTTCAGCGTTACCTGACCGGTGGCACGGCACGCGATGGAGAAACGGCTCGGGTCGGTGGCGAACCCCAGGCTGCCCTTCACGCCGCCTTTTTCCGCGCGTGACATGTAGCAGCTCACGCCATCCACCTTCGGATCGTCGTAGCGCTCCACCACAATCTGGTCGTTGCGGCCCAGGACGCGGAACGTGGTGCTTACGTCACCTATGCGGGTCGGATCGGTTGATGCGGCCAACGTCGGGGTAGCCACAGCGGCCGCAAGAAGGACGGCGAGGAAGCGCCTCACGCCGCCGGCGCCCCGAGGCGGCCGGCAGACCGCCTGTGGAATTGATGCATTCTCAGCGCTGCCACACAGCCTGCCTCCGACACTGTAACCCCCAAACCAGACCTGTGCATGGTGCTTGCCTCCCAGATTAACGCGCAGATGATGCCGTTAGCCGCAGAAAAAACTCCCGGGCCTGAAGCACCGGATATGTTTAGTTGGCTACCCATCCCGGAGCGCGACAGACCCTCATTTCCGAAAACTACTTGCGCGAGCGGTGTTTGTCCGGCCGGCTCAGTCTGTCCGGATCGAGGCTGCTTCGGGGCCTTTCTGGCCTTGCGTGATCTGTATCGTGACTCGCTGACCCTCGGCCAGATCGGTCAGCCCTGCGCGGCGGAGAGCGGACGCGTGCACGAACACGTCCTTGCCGCCATCCTCGGGTGCGATGAAGCCGAAGCCTTTCGTGGCGTTATACCATTTAACGGTTCCTGCCTGCTCCGGACCGGAGGACACGGGGGCATCGAAGCCGCGACGCGGAGCGCTGAAACCTCCACCGCCGCCGCCGCCATACTCGCCGCGATCCTGGCGCGGTGCACGGGGCGCAACGGCGGGCGCCGAGCCGGCGGTGCTCTCATCAACCTCGAGAACCTCGGTGACCTGGGGGCCTTTCTGGCCCTGTCCGGTGCGCACTTTCAAGGTGGCGCCTGGGTTCACCGCCGTCACGCCGGTGCGCGCCAGCACGCTGGCATGCAAGAACACGTCACCGCCGCCGTCTGTCATCTCGACGAAGCCGAAGCCTTTCTCGGCGTTGAACCACTTTACCACGGCCGTGCTGTCCGGCCCGGTCGCGACCGGCATGGGGGCGGTGGGACGCCGGGGAAAAGATGGCATGGGCGTGACCGGGTCGGGTGCATATTCGTCAAATCCCTTCTCGGACCGACGCCGTCTCTGCCAATTTTCCGTCTTCGCCATGAGATCGCCCGCGCATGGTGTTGCATGAGCGTAGCCGCGCCGCCAAGGCGCATCGCCCACGGTGCAATCATACACTGGAAACGGATCGGATAAAGCCCGTTCGTCGTCACAGGCAGGCTGACCCGTCTTCAAAGCGCGTTCCTGTTCCGCAGCCTGCCTTTACACGCCCGCCTACCTCAGCCCGAGCGTCTTATGTGTCTGTACGCCGAGCCGCCATTTCGGATGCGCAAGGCAGTAGGCGACAGCATCGCGCGTGTTCGCCGCTACCGCCGGGCCGTCCATCGGCTGCAACAGGAAGTGCCGGAACGCCAGATGCTCGAACTGTTCCGGCATGGCACCGGGTTGCGGAAACACCAGCTTGCATTCATCGCCGCCTGTCAGCAGCAGCGCCGCGCCGGCTTTCGGGCTGACGCACAGCCAGTCCAGGCCAGAGGCCGCCGGCTGGGTACCGTTCGTCTCGACGGCGACCTGGAACCCGCGATGGTGCAGCGCCTCGACAAGAGCGGCATCGACTTGCAGCAGCGGCTCGCCGCCGGTCAGCACGACAAGACGATCCTGCAAGCCCGCGGCCCATTCCGAGGCGATCGCACCAGCCAGGATGTCCGCGCTGGCGAAACGGCCGCCGCCGGTGCCGTCCAGACCCACGAAATCGGTATCGCAAAAGCGGCAGATGGCGGTTGCGCGGTCGCGCTCCAGCCCGGACCAGAGATTGCATCCGGCAAAGCGGCAGAACACCGCCGCGCGACCCGCCTGCATTCCCTCGCCTTGCAGCGTGAGGAAAATCTCCTTTACCGCGTAGGACCGCACCGCCGCGCGGTCCGCCGGTGCCTGATCAGCTGGAGGAATGCTCGGACTTCTCCAGCAGACCCTTCACCTCGTCCATCGCCTCCTTGAAGCGTTCGCTCAACACCGTAAGCGCCTCGCCGTTGGAGCGTTGGATGAGGTCGGACAGGTCACGAATGTTGGAAACCGCGCGTTCGTACGACTTCTTGACCAGCTCCGCCTGGCGGGCGGCCTTGGCTTGCGGCGTCTCCGGCGCAGACAGCTCCCGCATGTGCTCGGAAAGCTCCGTCATCGTCTGCTGCATGATTTCCATGTGACGCCTGGCAACAGCCTGAGCGCCTTCGAGCGCCAGCCGGTTCGCATTGGACAACACTTCCATGTTGCGCCGATGCGCGGCCAGAAGGGCCGAGCTGTCCGGGATCATTGCCGGAAACCGCATCTCCGTGAACCGGCGCGTCATCTCCGTCAGGATCGTGGCAGGATCGCCAGCTTCGGCCATGTGTTGTCTCCCTTGCGCGCGGCTTGTTGCCGCTCCGCCCTACATGCGTCTGATCTGCCCGGGAAGGAAGGCAAACAGTTCTTTTTTGAAAAAAAGAACGAGAAAGCTTTGCACCTTGTTGGCGGCTCGGCGAGGAAGCGGCGCCGTTCCGACGGCGCCGGCATCCGGTGGCGGTGAGTCGGCAGCGCCGCTTATGGCTGCGGCCAGGGCCGCCTCATCCTGCGGGTCCGGTTCGGGGAACGGCTTGGGCTGCGGCTCCGGCTCGGACGCCGCAGACGGTGTATGATGCAGCCAGCCTGCGACCTGCTCGGCCCGTGTCAGCGCACGGTCCAGCGCGGCCATGGTGCCGGACAGGTCCGGCGATTCGTCGGACCGCCAGGCGCGCAGCGTGTAGAGCCACACGCCGACCATGCCTTGCGACGCCAGCGCGCCACGCCAGCCGGCAGCAGGCACCCCCGCCGCCTCCAGCATCCAGCCCATGCTGTTGCCCGTGGCACCGGCAAGCACGAGCGCGGTGCCGGGGTCCAGCGGAAGGCTGTCCAGAAGTGCCAGTATGCCGCTGCGGTGCTGCTGCAGCGCGTCGAACCGGCGCATGACGACGTCGAACAGGCGTTCCCGTACCGGGCCGCTGTCCAGCGCGTCGGTCAAGGCCTGCGTGTCGGCCAACTGGCCGAAGCGCAGCAGGATTGCCTGCGCGTTGGGGAAACGCGTGCGTGCACGTTCCAGCTTCAGCCCTGCCTCGCGCGCCGCGGCCGCCGGCGAGACGGCGCCCCATCCCGAGGACGTGGCAAGGGTGAAGGCAGAAGCGACCAGCGCCTCGTCGAACTCTTCGTCGGTCATGGAGGCGGCTTCCTGCTTCGGCTGGCGGACAGATTGGGCTTGGGGTGGGTGATGCAAGTTTCCGGAGGGCAAGCGACCTTGATTGAGGAAAGGATCGGTAGACCGAGGCCCCATGTTAAGCACCGCTTTAGGAATGGTTCTAAGGACTTGTCCTTAGCGGGGTCCAGGGGCAGAGCCCTTGGCCTTCCTTACCACTACGCGACGAAGCCCAGGCAGCTAAAGCTCACGCTTCGGCCTACCCCGCCAGCTCCCTGGACCGTGCCGTGGCAGCCGAAAGGGCACGCCTTACCGACGCAGGCCAGGCTGCCTCCTCCATAAGCACAGCCAAGGCCCGCTCCGTCACCCCGTTCGGGCTGGTGACGTTTCGCCTGAGCTGCGCGGACTCCTCGTGCGAGGCGGCCAGCAAAGCGCCGGAGCCGGACACTGTCTTGCGCGCCAGTTGCTTTGCCAGAGCCGGCGGCAAGCCTTGCGCTGCGCCTTCTCGTTCCAGCAGCTCCGCCAGCAGGAACACGTAGGCCGGCCCGCAGCCGGATACTGCAGTCACGGGATCGACTAGCGCCTCGTTGTCCAGCCAGGCCAGTTCGCCGGACGCGGCGAGCAGGCGTGTGCAAAGCGCGTGCTGCGCCGGCGACACGCCGGGGCCAGCGACGGCCACGGTCATGCCCTGACCAATGGCGGCCGGCGTGTTCGGCATGGCGCGTACGACGGCGTTCGGTGTTCCGAGGAGTGCGGAGAGCCGTGCGATGGGCAGCCCCGCGAGTATGGACAGCACCACGGCGCCGGCCGGCAGCAGCCCTCCCAGCCCGGGCAGGGTTTCGGCAGCCATCTGCGGCTTGATCGCGAGGATGACCGCGCCGGGACGGAAGGTGGCAGGCAAGGCGGCCAGGCTGGCCACCAGGCTGTCCTGCGGCCGTGCCACACCGGGCGGCATCGCCGGGTCTACGAGCACGGAGGGTGGAAGACCCTGCGCAGCCCAGCCCGCGAACATCGCGGCACCCATTCGCCCTGCGCCGAGGAGCAGGATCGCAGTGTCGTTCAACGCCTGTGACCTAGGCTTCGCCCACGCATTCCAGCATAGCGGCTTCCAGCGCCTCGGCCGGCGTCTTGCCGCCCCACAGCACGAACTGGAAGGCCGGATAGAACCGCTCGCATTCGGTGATGGCGATGTCCACCATGTCTTCGAGGCTTTCGGCCGAAGCGCCCGGTGCGCCGCGCAGCAACACCGCGTGGCGGAACAGCGGCATGCCGTCATCGCTATCCATGCCGAAATGGCCGATCCACAGGCGCTCATTGGCACGCGCGAGCAGTTCGTAGAGAGCGGCACGCCGTGGCGCCGGCACCTTTAGATCGAAGGTGCAGGTGAAGTGCATGGCCGAAATTTCGGCCGACCAGCTGAAATACAATCCGTAATCGCACCACTTGCCCGGCGCTTCCGCCGCCATCTCGGCATCCGACCGGCGGTCGAACACCCATTCGTTGGCGGAGACGATCTGCTCCATGACGTCGAGCGGGTTGGCGGCGGGGCTGGCGTGCATGCTTAGAGACATACGGATATCCCCCGAAGCAGCGGCCAAGCCGGGACGCCGGCTCGTGCACTGCTCTCAGTAGGTTAGAAGCCGAAGCGGAGTCGCGGCAAGAGCATCATGTTGGGCAGAGGACGTTTCGTCGGCGCCGACCGGGCAGCTTTCGTGTGCGGGAGGCAGAATGCCCGGTTCGAGCGCCTGTAACTATCGTCGGGGGCCGGCTCTCGGCCGGCCCCCGACGGGCTGGTGTCACTTCAGGCTGAGCGAGGACGCGGTCAGGTTGGACACGCCGTAGACCACGATCCGCGAGCCGTCCTGCAGGTTCAGTATGCTGTCTCCGTAGGCATAGGTGATCTGCGGTGCTGCCGAGCCGTAGCCGGACAGGTCGATCGTGTCCTGTCCCACGATGAAGCCGCCTATTGTATCCTGCGCCCCGCTGCCGTTGAGGAAATCGAACACGTCATGGCCGCCGCCGCTCTCCAGCAGCGCATGGCCGGTGCCGCCCTGAAACGTGTCGGCGCCGAGCCCGCCCCACAGCGTCTCGCTGCCGGCGCCGGCGTTGAAGAGGTTGTTGCCGAGGTTCGTGCCGCCAAACACGAAGGCACCGGCGCTACCGGCGACGGTGTTGTTCGAGCTGCCGCCCAGCCACACGTCCACGCCTGCATTGGCGGCGATGTTGTTGTTGCCCTGGTTGACCACCACCGTCGATCCCGCGGCGGGGCTGGTCAGGATGAGGTCACCCGAGCCGCCGAACACGTCGACCGGGGCAGCACCGCCCTGGACGTAGGTCTCGCCCGAACCGCCGACTATGCCGGTCGACCCGCTGCCGCCGAAGTAGCTGACGGCGCTGCTGCCAGCCCAGAGCAGGTTATTGTTGCCGGACCCGCCATACATGTTCACCTCGCCGCCCTCGCCCACAACGATGGACTGGGTGGCGCCTGCGTAGAAGTTCAGCGCGCCGGAAGCGGGGCCGAAAGCCACGTTGTGCCCGAGACCCACCGCCGCGTTCACAGTCACGTTGTCAACCGGTCCGGCGCCGCAGATCACGGTGTCCGCGCCGTCGAGCGTGACCGTGTTGTTGCCGCCGGTTCCGAGCAGCACTTCGCTGCTGCCGCCGCTGGTGGTGATAGCCGCGGAGTCGTTGTTGGTGGAAATCGTGTCGTTGCCGCCGCCATGCACGAAGACGGTGTTGCCGTTCGTGATGTTGGAGGCGCCCGTCACGTTCGTCTCGAACAGGGTGTTTGCCCCGGCGGCGCCCACCAGTGTGTCGTCGCCGGCATGGGCGTAGATGTTGCCGCCCCCGGCGTTGCCGACGATGAGGTCACCGCCGGCGCTGTTGTCGGACAAAGTGAGCGGCTCACCGCCTTCCGCGATCAGGGCGGTGTAGCCTGGCAGGACCTTGAACGCGGAGAGCGGGCCGCTGCCGCTGGTGCCGGACTGGGTCAGCGGGCCCACCACTTCCAGATAGGGCAGGAAAGGGGCCGTCCAGCCATAGCCGCTGGAGGGCGCCTGGCCGTCAGCGGAGAACCATTCGTTATAGCTGTCAATGCCGAGAAACGCGTTGATCTCGCTCAGCGCGTAGCCAAGGCCTGCGTCTTGCAGACTGGTGTCGAGGCTCTGCTGGTTGACTTGAAAACCGGTGTCCGTTGATGGATTCGTCATGAAATTTCCCCCTGGTCCGGACGTATTGTCCGGTGTTGCTGTCAGGACGGTGCCGCCGCCGGCCGATCCGGCGACGGAGAAGGCGAGGCCGGTCTGGACACCCAGCAACGTGAGCTGGGCCAGCGTCTGGGTGCCGGCCTCGATGGTGAGCACGCCGGTACCCGGCGCGGTCTGCGCATAGCTGGCCGAGGTGGCGCCCCCGGCCGAGAGAAGTATCTGGTCGCCGACGCCGAAGCCGGCGATCTGCGGCGCGGCGGCCAGGGCCGCCTGGCCAAGCGCCAACGTGCCGCCGCCGGCGAAATCGGCGGTGAGCAGGCTGCCTGCGCTGCCGGTCAAAGCGAGTTCGCCGCCGACGCCCACCAGCAGCGTCCCGCTGCCCGAGACCGCCCCCAGCGCCAGCGTACCGCCGCCGGACGCCGTGATGGTGCCGAGATCGACGATGGCGCCGGCAGCCGACACGCTGCCCACACCGGAAAGCACGCCGCCCGCATCGATCTGCACGCTGCCTGATGGCGCCCCCTGCGTGCCGCCTATCTCGACGGAGCCGGACGGGCTAGCCACCAGCGCACTGCCGGCACCTGCCAGCGTGATCGCGCCGGCGGTGGCCCTGCCCGAGGCCGCATCCAGAACACCGCCGCCTTGCCCGGCCAGGCCGAGCGCGAGCGTGGCGCCGACCGACAGCACGCCGCCGG
>CAXUOA010000039.1:0-14792 GCA_964252625.1 uncultured Acetobacteraceae bacterium
GGAGGGGATACGCGGCATTTCCGCGCTGGACCAGGGGTTTGCGCGCGAGCTTGGCTACCGGATCAAGCTGCTGGGCATAGCGCGCCTGGTCGAGGGCGGGGTGGAAAGCCGGGTGCATCCGTGCATGGTGCCGGAGGGTGCGCCGCTGGCGCGGGTGGATGGGGTCTATAACGCCGTCGTCGTGGAAGGCGATTTTTCCGGGCGGCTGATGCTGGAGGGGCGCGGCGCTGGGGCGGGGCCTACGGCGAGCGCGGTGGTGGCCGATCTGATCGACATCGCGCGCGGGCGTGCGGTGCCGGTATGGGGCACGGGGGCTGCGTATCTGTCGGAGGCGCCGTCGGTGCCGATGTCGGCGTATGTGGGGTCGTATTACCTGCGGCTGATGGTGACGGACCAGCCCGGCGTGATTGCGGACGTGACGTGCGCGCTGCGCGATGCGGGTGTCTCGCTCGAGAGCATGCTGCAGCACGGGCGCGCACCCGGCGAGGCGGTGCCGATCGTCCTGGTGACGCACGAGACGCGCGAGGCAAGCATGCGGGCGGCGCTGGACCGGATCGAGCGGCTGGAGAGCGTGCTGGAGCGGCCATCCTTGATACGGATCGAGTTGGGGTGAGTCCCACCCGCGTTAAGACTGACGCTTGGGCGAGCAAGCAAGGCCTTCTTTTTTGAAAAAAAGAAGCAAAAAACTTTTGATTCCTGCGCAGGTTCGGCTGTCCCGCTCAATCCGAAATCATCTGGCTGGTGCATAAGCGGGGAAGTAGAAGTTCTTTGGCCCTTTTTCAAAAAGGACTGTTTGTTTTATTATGCCAGTCTCAACACTGGTTGGTATAATAGCAGCGGCCCTGAGTTGACCGGTAGGAAGGGTGGGGCTCTGCCCCAAACCCCGCTGGGCCTCGAGGCCCCAGACCCCCATCTGTTTGGACTACTCACGAACAGGTTCTAAGGACGACTGTCCTTAGCGGGGTCCAGGGGCAGAGCCCTTGGCCTTTCTTCACAGGTCAATCTTAAAGGCCACCGGTATAAAAAAGGCTACTCCGCTTGCACGGCGGCCGGGCCTGCTTCTGCAGGCATGCGCCTTGGCAGAACTGGCGGGGGTTGGGTCAGCCCCGAAATCTTCCCGGCGCGCGGCACCCCGTCCCCGGTCATGCCCAGATACCGCCGCCAGCTCACCTCGCTGGTGAAGTCAGGATGTGCTTTCCGCCACGCCGTCACCACGCCCGGGTTGCGGCGCAGCCGGCGCAGCAAACGCATCGCCTGGTGCAGCAGCGCGCGGTAGGTGGCACGGTCGCGCGTGTAGATCGGATGATCGACCTCCCAGGGCTCGCGCACGACAACCGCGCCGGCACCGAGGACGCGGAACCAGAGGTGGTCGGGCGGTTCGATCGCTATCGTCCGGCCGGTGCCGTCGCGGCGGAGATATTCCGCTGCCAGGGCCAGGCTGACGCCCACGTTGAATTGCAGGCGGGTGCGCGGGCCGACCGGCGGGACGATGCCGGGGACGACCTGCTCGCGCCGGGCAGTGCGGGCCGGGTAGGCGGCGCGCAGCTTCATCAGGCTTGCGTGCAGGGCGCGCGGGTCGCGTGCGAACAGCTCCGGCCCGGCCAGGAAATCCTCGACGGCGCGCAGGAACAGGGCGGCGCGCTGGTAGCGGAACATCAGCAGCTCGGCCACGATCCAGCGTGAGGCGATACGGGTGATGAGGCGGTGGGCGTCCGGCCGGTGGCAGGCGGCCAGGATGAACATGTTGCGCAGTTCGTAATAGGCGTGCCAGCTGCCGAGCTTGGCGTAGAACGGCTCGTGCCAGATGCCTATCCCGGCCATGGCGACGAAAGGTACGCCGGCATCGTGCAGGCGGCGGCCGTACTCCACGTCGTCGCCACGTATGAAGCAGGGCATGGGCAGGCCCACGCGCGCGACCAGCGACAGCGGCAGGCCCATGAACCACCAGCCGTTGTAGTGCATGGGCTGGTCGTGGAGAAAGCAGTCCAGCGCGCCCGGCGTAGCCATCTCGGCACCGAGATGCATCGGCACGAGGGCGAGCTTGGCGTCGTTCAACCGCGCGCCCGCCTCGTAGAGATGTGTCGGCCGGAACAGGTCCAGCATGTGTCCGGCGATGGCCAGTTCACCCGTGGCGAGGCTGTAGAAGCGCAGCGTACGCAGGATTGCTTCCGGCTCCACCGCCACGTCGTCGTCCATCAGGATCACGTGGGTGGCGCCGAGGCCGCGCGCCTCCAGCATGCCACGGGTGAAGCCGCCTGCGTCGCCGGCGTTTGGCTGTTCGACGATGTGCACGCGCCGGCCAAGCCCGTTCGGCAGGCGGGCTGTGGCAAGCCGCGCCGCCAGGCCCGGCGGGCCGTTGTTGACGATGACGAGGCCGGCCAGGGCGGCGGCGGCATCGGCATCGGCGGCAATACGTTCGATCAGGTCGCAGAGCGCGCCGTCACGGTCGAAGGTGCACAGCACGGGCATCAGGCGGATGTCCTGCGGCACGGTGTCCGTGGTCCAGGCGCCGCCCAGCAGCCGGGCCGGGCTGCCGGTGTCGCCTGGCTCCGCGTCGTTGATGATCTGCAAGGCGAGCCGGCCGGTACTGCGGGGATGCGGCGGCATCGGCACGTGCAGGCGCAGCGTACCGGTGCCCGAAATCTCCGCCAGCAAAGCAGGCGCCGTGTAGCGACTGTGCCGCCAGAGCTGGACGCGGCAGGTGCCGAGCAGGGTGACCGTCACGGCAAGTTCGCCCAGGCAGGTGTGGCGCCGCCAGACGGTTTCATCGAAGCTGTTGAAGTAGGTGTCGAGATCGACCACGGCGCCCGGCGCCATCTGTGACGCGGCGCGGCGCTGGCCGGCTTTGCTGTGCTGCCGCAAATAGAGGCCTGCGGTTTCCGTGGTCACGGGCAGGATCAGCCGTTGCAGCACCGTGCCGGGCAGGATCGGGCTGGTCATGGCACGGCCGTCTCGCAGACCGGCAGCAGAGGCAGCTGTGCCGCAGCCGGCTCGAGATGGCCGAGCACGCCGGACCAGGTGGCGCGCAGCCAGGCAGCGTAGGCGGCGGGATCGCGGTTGCCGAGAAAATGGATCGCGTAGCGGACGTGGTCGGCGGCGAGCCAGGGCCACAGGCCGTAGCGGGTGAAAATCCAGCCGCGGTTGCGGAACTGGCACGCGCGCTTGCGGTCGTCACAGGGCACGACGGCGTAGAACAGACCACCCAGTATGGGATGGATTTCCTCGTTCGAGGACGGGTGCAAAAAGGCGGTCTGTGAGTCTGTGACGATACGCAGCCCGGCACGCCGGGCCCGCAGCAGGAACTCCACCTCGTCGCCGCGCATGCCCAGGGCGGCGTTCGGCAGGCCGATCTGTTCGAAGGTGGCGCTGGCAATGAGCGCGCCGTTGAACAAATGCGCGAAGCCGTCGACATGGCGGCATCGTTTCAGCGTGGCCACGGTGAAGCGCGTGCGTCCGGACTGGCGCAAGGGGAAGGCGAGGCGGGCAGGGTCCGCCACGTCCAGCACGAGCGGGCAGGTCAGCGCGGTGCCGCGCTCCGCCTCGGTTGCAAGCAGGCTGGCCAGGCAGGAGGAAGTGGCGGGGGCGCCGTCATCGTCCATCATCCAGATATGGGTGAAGCCGCCGGCGCGTGCGGCCTGTATGCCGGCGGTGAAACCCGCAGCGGCGCCGAGGTTGCGCTCCAGGCGTATCGTCACGGCATTCAGCGTGCGGGCGGCGAGCGGTGCCGCGGGTTCGCGGCTGGCGTTGTCGATGACGAAGATGCAGTCCGGTGGTCGGGTCTGCCCGGAAAGCGCGTCGAGGCATCGTTTCAAAAGGCCGGGCCGGTCATGCGTGACGATCACGGCGGCGACACTGCGTTGGTGGGTCATGTGCCCCCGGGGCTATGTGCCGGGTGCTGCGTTCCGCGGCTGAATGTTGAATAGCCTCGTCTGGTCTTCAAATCCCCATCAATAGAGGGTGACGGTAGTTCACTACTTTGTTGTCTGGACAGGAACTGCCCGAAGCCAATATCGGTCGGTTGCTACTGCACCAGTAGTCCGACACTTGCGCCGTGGCTGCTTGTCAGACCGCGTATAGGTATCGGACTACGTGATGCCGACCAGTCTTGAGGGTGCTTAGCGAAAGCAAGCAGTACTTTTTGAAAAAAGGAGCAAAAAACTTTTGCTCCCTCGCATTTGCACCAGTCGGCCGTTTCCGGACTGATCGAAGCAGCTGAAACTGCGCGAGAGTAAAAGTTTTTTGCTTCTTTTTTTCAAAAAAGAAGGCCTTGCTTCCTTGCGCAAACGCCGACCTCAAAGCGGGCTGGCATCACATGCAAGATGCGAAAATCTTTTGGATTACTTGCTGCTGTCCGTGGGATCGGCCACTGCGCGCTCCTGCTCGTGCAGGCTTACAAGCTGCGTGTGCTTGGCAGCCGCATCAGCCAGCTGTGACGCCGTCAGCACAGCGCGCATCTGCAGGCCGCTGTTCAGCCTGATCTGGTCGAGCTGGGAGCGCAGCTGCTCCTCCTGCGTCACCAAAGGTGCAAGGTCGGCCTCGCTGACGCTGCCGGGGGCCAGCATGCGGGCGATGATCTGCTCGTGGATAGAGCGGACCTGCTCCATCGTGGGCTTCGCCTGCGTCCAGCCAGCCTGTTCGATAGTCTTCATCTGGCTCTTCTGGGCGTCGTTCAGGGCGATGCCGTGGAACAGCTCGTCGCCGTGATGGCCGCCGTGCCAGCTCTGCGCGAGCGCTGCGCCGCTGAAGGCGATCACGGCCGTGGTCAGAAGGATAGTGGGAAACCGCATCGGATATCTCCTTGTGCCGCACCGTCTGGACGGCGGCAGGCTGAACATAGCCTGCGCTGTGTAAGCCGAACCGGACAACTGGTAACGATGTGCAACGCGCCTCTCAGGCCAGAGCGGGCCGGCGCGGAAGCCGGCGCAGGCGGGCCTGCAGGGGCGCGTCCACGAACCTGTTCAGCGCCAGACCCACGGCTGGGCAGGCGACGAGGCTGGCGAGCAGAAGGGCGGCTGTGGCCGCCGCCGGTGGCAGCCGGGCGCCGGCCAGCGCATGCACCAGCACCGGAAGCACGAAGACGTGGCTGAGATAGATGGCGTAGGAGGCGTCGCCCAGTTCGAGCGCGAGCGCTGGCAGAAGCGCGCGCAGGCGCTCCTCCAGCCCCACGGTGCCGGCCACCACCAGCAGCGCTGGCACGCCCCAGGCGAGAAAGCGCCACGGGCCGCAGGCAGGAACCAGGAGAAGCGACAGCAAGCCGGCAGACAACATGCAGGCTGCGGCAAGCTGGCTGAGGCGCCCGAAGAAGGTCATGGCCTGGGCCAGCGCCACGCCGGCACACAGTTCCAGCACCAGGCCATTGGCGAGTGACAGGACAGCGGGCCACTCCCCGGAGCGCCAGAAGCCGGCCAGTCCCAAAGGCAGCAGCACGGGCAGCAGCACGATGAGAGCGTTGCGCCGCAGCGCCAGGGCGGCGGCGAACAGGACGTAGAACAGCATCTCGTAATTCAGCGTCCAGCCGACGGGCAGCACGGGGCGGACGATGCCGGCGGCGTCGCGGGCCGGGATAAAAAGGAAGGAGGCGGCGAGGTTCCAGGCAGACAGGCGTGTCGTGGGAGCCAGGCCCGGCGCGGCCAGGGTAATGGCGGTTTTCGCCAAGGTGAGCAGCCAGTAGAGCGGGACGATGCGTTCGATCCGGCGCTGCATGAAGACGCGCCAGCCGTCTGGCCGCCCGGCCAGGCGGCGTGAGGCGGTGAACATGACGAAGCCGCTGATGACGAAGAAAAGATCCACCCCGCCGGACCCGTTCGGCCAGGACATCTTCGACCACGGCGCCGCGGCCTCGAGCGCGTGAAACGCGACGACCATGAGGCAGGCAACCGCCCGTAGCGCCTGCAGGCCCAGCAGCGTACCGCCAGGAGCCAGGGGTTTTTCGCTTCTGTCCGGCAAAAAAGAAGGCCTTTCTCTCGCGATGCCCAAGACCCGTGTAGCGCGACACATTCGTTACGTGACATGATAACAAGCGATGCGAAAGGGCAAAGATCGACTCAAGGTTGCCGTGCTGGCGGGCGGTGGCCTGGGCCACGTCTCGGGCGGCGTGGGCACGCTGATGGGCTACCTGCTGGAGGCCTGGCGCGTGCGCCAGGACGGCCCGAGCGTGCGGGTGCTCGACACCCGCGGTGAAGGCGGCCGTGCGGCGGGGGCCGTCCTCTTCCTGCGCGTGCTCGTGCAACTGGCGTGGCTGTGCGCATGGCGGCAGGCGGATCTGGTGCACGCCCACATGACCACGCGCGGCAGCGTGGTGCGCAAATCCGTGCTGTGCGGGCTGGCACGCGCGCTCGGTGTGCCGGTCGTCATCCACATGCACGGTGCGGATTTCGCCGCGTTCCACGGCAGGCTGCACCCGCTGGCACGGCGTGCTACGGGGTTCGTGCTGCGCCGGGCCGCGCGCGTGATCGTGCTGGGCGAAGGCTGGCGGGAGTTCCTGGTGCGCGAAGTGGGTCTCGAACCCGCACGGGTCGCGATCGTGGTGAACGGGGTGCCACGTTCGCCGGCGCGCCCCACGCGTGCGGACGGGCCGCCGCGCATCCTGTTCCTGGGACGCATCGGTGACCGGAAAGGCGTGCCGGAACTGCTCGCGGCTTTGGCCGACCCGGCACTGCGGGCGTGCGCCTGGCAGGCGACCATCGCCGGGGACGGCGAAGTGGACCGCATGGCGCGGCTGTGCGGCACGCTCGGCCTGGCGAGCCGGGTGGACCTGCCTGGCTGGGCCAGTCGGGCGCAGGCGTCGGCGTGGCTCAGCCAGGCTGACCTGCTGGTGCTGCCGTCGCATCACGAGGCGCTGCCGATTGCGGTGATCGAGGCGCTGTCCTGGCAAGTGCCTGTGATAACCACGCCTGTCGGCGCCGTGCCGGAGTTTCTGACGGACGGGGTGGACGCGCTGCTTGTGCCACCGGGAGACGTGCCGGCCCTGGCGCGCGCCATCGGCAGTTTGCTGGACGACGCGAATATGGCGCGGCGGATTGCCGTGGCAGGCCACGGCGTGTTCACCGCGCGGCTGGACGCGCGCGTTGCGGCCGAGCAGCTGCTTGGGGTGTACAACGAGGCCGTAAGGCAAGGACGAGGGTCCGCCGCTCCGGCGTCTTCAAAGGCACCCGGCGTCAGGAAAAGACTGCTTGTTTTCCTTCGCCAGTCATGAAGCGGGAAATACTCGTTCTGGGCGGCAGCGGTTTCATTGGCCGGGCAATCATGGCAGCGCTGCCGGATGCCGCCATAGCCGCCTCCCGGCGTCCGGGCGCCGGTGTGGCGCATCGCGTGTGCGATGCCACGGACCGTGCAAGCCTGGAGGCTGCGTGCGCCGGCGTGTCGGCCGTGGTCAACGCCGCCGCGGGCAGTAAGGCGGCGATGCAGCGCGTCACGGCGAATCTGTGCGCGGTTGCGGCAGTGGGCGGGCAGCGGATCGTCCATCTGAGCTCCATGGCGGTGTATGGCGCCGCGGATGGCGTCCTGCGGGAGGACGCCGTGCTGCAGGCGGGAAGCAACCGCTACGCTGCGGGCAAGATCGCCTGTGAGGAGGCATTGCGGGGTTTTGCGGCCTCCGGCGGGTCGGTAAGCATCTTGCGACCGGGGATCGTCTATGGTCCGGGCGACCAACAATGGATCGGCCGGCTGTGCCGCCTGCTGCGCGCCGGGCGCCTGGGCGATCTCGGCGCCGCGGGCGACGGGTTGTGCAACCTGGTCCATGTGCGCGACGTGGCGGCGGCGGCCCTGGCCTGTCTGCAGGCGCCTGGCGGCACCTTCAACCTCGGCACGCGTGAGCCGTCGCGCTGGAACGAGGTGTTCGCCATGCTGGCGCGGGCGATAGGCGCGGTGCCGCTTCGGCGTGTCGGCGCCCGGCGTCTGGCCATCGAGCGGCGTGTGCTCGCACCACCGCTGCAGATCGCCAAGCTTGCGGCCGCGCGGGCCGGCCTGCCGCCTGGCCGCCTGCCGGAACCGCTGCCGCCCGCGTTGCTGGCGCTATTCGCCAGGCATGCCAGGCTGGATGCCACGCGTGCGGACGCGCTCGGCTTTGCCCGGAGCGACGATGTGGCCGGGCTGGCGGAAGCGGCTTGCTGGTTCACCGCACAGGCATGATGGGCGAGGCGGTCGAGGTTGAGACCGGTGCGGTGCTCACGGCAGACATATGCATCGTGGGTTCCGGTGCTGCCGGGATAAGCCTGGCGCTCGCGCTGATGGACACCGGACTATCCGTTCTGCTTTTGGAGGGCGGCGGGCGTACGTTCGAGGCGGCGTCCCAGGCACTCTACCAGGGTACGGTTGCCGACCCCCGTCTGCACTCGCCAACGCACACGTACAGGCGGCGCGGGTTCGGCGGCTCCACCGCGATTTGGGGCGGCCGCTGCGTGCCGCTGGATCCGATCGACTTCGAGGCGCGGCCCTGGATTGCCGGCGCTGGCTGGCCGATCGGACTGAACGCGCTGATGCCCTGGTATAAGCAGGCGAACACGCTCTGCGAGGCGGGGCGCTTTGCCTACACGGCAGCGGACGCGTTCCCTGCTGGGCTGCGCCCGATGCTGGCGGGGTTTGCCGGCGAGGATTTCAGCGCCGATACGCTGGAACGCTTTAGCATACCCACCGATTTCGGCGCCCGCTACCAGGCCCGCCTCGCGCAGGACGGCCACGTGCGCGTGCTTCTGCATGCCAGTGTCGTCGCGCTGCGGACGGCGGCGGACGGGAGCGCCGTCGACAGGCTCGAGGTGGCGGGACCAGGCGGCCGGCGTTTCACCGTGCGCGCCAGGCAAGTGGTGCTGGCCGTGGGCGGGCTGGAGACGCCGCGGCTTCTGCTGGCTTCACGCGACAATCATCCGGAGGGCATCGGCAACGCGCATGGCCAGGTCGGCCGGCATTACATGTGCCACGTTGCCGGCACGCTCGGCACGCTGCAGCCGGCGGCACCCGCCTGGCACGGCTACGACGTGTCCGACGACGGCGTATATTGCCGGCGGCGCCTGGCGATGGCGCCGGCGGCACAGCGGCGTTTGCGCACGGGCAATTTCGTGGCCCGCCTGCACCATCCGCGCATACCCGATCCGTCACACCGCACCGGCGCGCTTTCCGCGCTGTATTTTGCGGCGCCGTTCATCAGCCACGAATACGGCAAGCGCCTGCATGGCGGGCGGCGGCTGCCCGCTGCCGTGTGGCTGGCGCATTTGCGCAACGTCGCTGCAGACCCGCACGGCACTTCCGGTTTCCTGCTGCACTGGTTGCGTCACCGCACGCTGGCTGCGCGCAAATATCCAAGCGTGATCGTGGCGCCCAGGGATGGCCGATACAGTCTGGACTTCCATGCCGAGCAGGAGCCGAACCCGCTCAGCCGCGTGAGCGTGACGCACGACACCGATGCGCTCGGCCTGCCGCGCCTGCTGGTGGATTGGCGGCACACTGCGCTGGACATGCATACGATACGCGCGTCGCTCGCTGCACTGGCCGGCCAATTGGTGCGATGCGGCGCCGGAGAGTTCATCTATGATCCAGAGGAGGTGGAGCTGGCCGCCTTGCAGGACGGCGCCTATGGCGGGCACCACATCGGCACTGCGCGCATGTCTGCAAACGCGCGCTCGGGGGTGGTCGACGCCAATTGCCGTATACACGGCCTGACCAACCTGTTCGTGGCAGGAAGTGCGGTGTTTCCGACATCGGGCCAGGCGAACCCAACGCTTACCATCGTTGCCCTGGCACTCAGGCTGGCGGACCACCTGAAGAACACGGTACTCCCCTGAGAGAGGGTGCTTCCCACCAGCTTGCATTTCGATTCGTAAGGCCTAAGCGCTGTGGTCAACGGTATACCCGGGCAGGCGGCTTGCGCGCCGCCACAGCTGCCCGAAGTAAAGGAAGACAGGGCTACACTGCTTCTAAATCCCAGCCATTTCTGAAAGCCATCTTTCTTCCATGCCAGACATCGCCATCATCGGCGCCGGCCCGTCCGGGCTGATCGCGGCAGAACACCTCTCCGCCGATGGCCACGCCGTCACCGTCTACGACCAGATGCCCTCGCCAGGCCGCAAATTCCTGATGGCCGGACGCGGCGGATTGAACCTGACCCATAGCGAGCCGCCGGAGGCGTTCCTGCGCCGTTATGCCGAAGCTGCGCCCTTGATGACGCGCGCGTTGCAGGCGTTTCCGCAACACGCGCTGGCTGCCTGGTGCGAAGGCCTGGGCCAACCCGTCTTCACGGGCAGTTCGGGCCGGATCTTCCCGCGCGCCATGAAAGCGGCACCTTTGCTGCGCGCCTGGCTTCGCCGGTTGGAGGGCCGGGGCGTGCAGTTTGCGGCGCGTCATCGATGGACCGGTTGGGACAGTGCCGGCGCGTTGTGCTTTTCGACGCCGGCGGGTGACGTGCACACCGTGCCTGACGCCACGCTGCTGGCGCTGGGCGGCCGTTCGTGGCCGCGTTTGGGATCAGACGGCGCGTGGGTGCCTGTTCTGGAGCGGGCAGCCGTGCGGATCTCGCCGCTGCGTGCCAGCAATTGCGGCGTCCGCGTCGCGTGGTCTGGGATCTTTGCAGACCGCTTCGAGGGCACCCCGCTTAAACGCATTGCGCTGTCCCTCGATGGACAGACCATACGCGGCGAGGCGATGATCACGCGTGAGGGGCTGGAGGGTGGTGCCGTCTACGCGCTCTCTGCGCCGATAAGGGCAGCGCTGGATAAGACAGTGCCTGCAACGTTGCAGCTTGACCTTCGGCCGGACATCGCCCCCGCCGATCTGGCGGCGCGGACGGATGGTGCGCGCCAGGGCCGTTCCTTGGCGAACTTTCTGCGTCAGGCGGCTAATTTGTCGCCTGTGGCGATCGGCCTCGTGCAGGAAGCGCTGCACGCCGGTGCACAGCAGGCGCGATTGTCCAGCCTGATAAAGGCACTTCCCGTTGCTGTGACAGGGTTGCAGCCGATTGCCCGCGCGATATCCTCTGCCGGCGGTGTCGCACTGGCGGAATTCGACGAAAACCTGATGCTTCGCCGGCGCCCTGGTGTCTTCGTGGCTGGCGAAATGCTCGATTGGGACGCGCCAACGGGCGGTTATCTTTTGCAGGCGTGTTTCAGCACGGGTGTACTGGCTGCTGCCGGCATTTCGGATATCTTAAAAAATAGGTAACTCCGTTCCTCTTAACGATGAAGTAGACCCGGTCATACCTTACATCAACCCGCTCTGCGGCTGACGTTTGGGCAAGCAAGGAAGGCCTTCTTTTTTGAAAAATAAGCAAAAAACTTTTGCCTCCTGCGCAGGCTCAGTCGCCTCGATCAATCCGGCGGCACGAGGCTGCTGCAAATGCGACGGGAAGCAAAAATCTTTTGGTCTTTTTCCAAAAAAGGACTGCTTGCTTTCACTGCATGAGCAACAAGACTGGCTGGTATATATCAACTAGTTTCGAGACTGATGCACAGAAAGCAAACAGTTCTTTTTCAAAAAGGGCGAAATTTTTGCTTCCCTTCGCATCCGTAGCAGCCAGCCGCCTTTGGATAGATGTAGGCATTTGAGCCTGCGCAGGAAGCAAAAGTTTTCTGCTGCTTTTTTTCAAAGAAGAAGGCCTTCCTTGCTTGCCCAGACGTCAATCTCAAAGCGGCTTGGTATTAGCTGTGTTCGACGCTTTCGGCATCCAGCTGGCATTCGACAGGAAGTGAAAGTTTTTGCACTTACGAAAGGACGGCCTGCTTCTCTATACTCCATATATCAACCGCATACTCGGCGATCGTGCGATCAGAAGAAAACCAGCCTAAATTGGCGATGTTCAGGATAGCCGTCCGCCACCAGCGGTCCGGCATGCGCCACAAGGCCGCCACCTCATCCTGCTTGGCGCAGTAGCTGTCGAAATCGGCCGTCACCAGGAAGCGGTCGTGACGCAGCAGGTTGTCGATGAGCTCGCGGTAACGGTCCGGCTCGTCTGGCGAGAACACGCCGGAGGAGATCGCGCGCAGCGCTTGCTCCAGCGGGTAGGAGGCGGCCACGGCCGCGTGCCCGGACATGTCGCCGCGCCGCCGCGCCGTCACCTCGTCGGCCGTGAGTCCGAAGATGAAGATGTTCTCCGCGCCGACATGTTGGCGGATTTCCACGTTCGCCCCGTCCAGCGTACCAATCGTCAGGGCGCCGTTCAGCGACAATTTCATGTTGCCCGTGCCGGAAGCTTCCAGCCCGGCAGTGGATATCTGCTCGGACAGGTCGGCCGCCGGAATGATGCGCTCCGCCAGGCTCACGTTGTAGTTCGGCAGGAACACCACGCGCAGGCGGCCGCCCACTGCAGGGTCCGTGTTGATGGCGTGACCGACGTCATGGGCCAGCCGGATGATCTGCTTGGCGGCCTTGTAGCCGGGTGCCGCCTTGCCCGCGAATATCTTCACTTGCGGCACGTTGTCGCTCATCGGTTGCGCGCGTATCTGGTTGTAGAGCGCAACCGTCTGCAGGATGTTGAGCAACTGCCGCTTGTATTCATGCATGCGCTTGATGTGCACGTCGAACAGGGCGTGCGGGTCCAGGACAAGCCCCAGTGCCTCGTTGACGAATGTGCCTAGCGCCTGCTTGGCGAGCTGGCGCTGTCCGGCGATTGCTGCCTGCAACGCGCTGTCGCCTGCATGCGCTGCGAGGTCCGTGAGTCGCTCCGGCTTGGTGAGGAAGGCCGGTCCGATCGTGTCTACGAGCACCTGCGTCAGACCGGGATTGGCGCGATGCAGCCAGCGGCGGAATGTGATGCCGTTCGTCTTGTTGCTGATCCTGTCGCCATACAGCCGGTGCAGGTCGGCGAATACGGTCTGGCGCATCAGCTCCGTATGCAGCGCGGAGACGCCGTTCACCGCATGACTGCCCACAAATGCCAGGTGGCCCATGCGCAGCCGGCGCCCGTACGACTCATCTATCAGTGACAGCGCCGCGAGCAGCCCGTCCGCGGCGGGGTGCTCGCGATGGGCGCGTTCCAGGTGCTGTGCATTCAGCATGTAGATGATCTGCATGTGCCGCGGCAGCAGCCGTTCTACCAGCGGCACCGGCCACGTCTCCAGCGCCTCCGGCAGCAGCGTGTGATTGGTGTAGCTGAAGGTGGCAACGGTGATGCGCCAGGCCTGCGCCCAATCCAGCCCGTGTATGTCGACCAGCAGGCGCATCATCTCCGCCACCGCTATGGCGGGATGCGTGTCGTTCATCTGTATGGCGGCATGCTCGGGCAGGGTGGCGAGGTCACCGAACTGCGTGAGGTGGCGCGCTACCAGGTCCTGCAGGGAAGCGGAGGCGAAGAAGAACTCCTGGCGCAGACGCAGTTCCTGCCCGGCATCGGAATCGTCGCCGGGATATAGCACGCGCGAGACCGACTCTGTCCTGACCCTGTCGCGCAACGCGCCCACGTGGTCGCCGCGGTTGAACTCGTCCAAATGCAGCTTCTCGATCGCGCGCGCCGACCACAGGCGAAGCGTGTTCGCGTGATCGCCGCCGCCGCCCATGATGGGCGTGTCGTACGCCACGGCGGACAGGGTCTCGGCCGGGAGCCAGGAGAACATCTGGCGCCCCTGCGCGTCCAGAAGCAGCCGCCCCTGCGCATCCTGCCGCGCGTGCATGGCGCCGCCGAAGCCTACGGTATAGGCCACCAATGGGCGCTCGAACTCCCAGGGGTTGCCGACGGACAGCCAGTCATCGGGCAGCTCGCGCTGCACGCCCTGGTCGATCACCTGGCGGAACAGGCCGTATTCGTAGCGTATGCCGTAGCCGTACGCGGGGATGCGCAACGTGGCCATGCTTTCCATGAAGCACGCGGCCAACCGCCCGAGGCCGCCGTTGCCGAGCGCCGCATCCGGCTCCTGCTCGCGCAGCACATCCATGTCCACACCCAGCGAGGCCAGGGCTGCACGAGCCGGTTCCAGCAGGCCGAGGTTGCCGGCCGCATCGAAGAGCAGGCGGCCGATCAGGAACTCCAGCGAGAGGTAGTATACGCGCTTGCCGGGAGCGGAGGCGGACTGGCCGGTTTCCAGCCAGCATTCCACTACGAAGTCCCGTATCGCATGCGCGGTAGCGGCGAACCAGTCGCGTTGCGTGGCCTCTTCCGGTGCACGGCCGATCTGGAAGATAAGCTTGTCGAGGATGCGATGACGCAGGGCCGCCGCGTCCCGCGCGCCTGGGTGAAGCCGGGCGGTGCCGGCCGGCGCTTTGACGGTGTCGTCCATTGCAGGTCCTTGGTGCGGCTTTCGAGAGGTGGCCGCTTCGGGCGAAGGTGAGGAGGAGAGCACTTCCCTGGAAAAAGGAAGCGAAAACTTCGCCTTCCGCTGCAGGTCTGTTTTCGGACGGCATCGCTTATCGCCCTGCCGGTTTGCACAGTGGGAGGCCGGCGAGTGCCAGGCAGACCGGCGGGAGCGCCCACCAGCTGCCGCGCAGCATCTGCCAGGCGGCGACGGACCAGCACGCGCTGAAGACGAAGCCTGCCACGTTCACCAGCCCGCCCCAGCCTTTGTGGTCGCGGCGCAGGTCGGTTCGGCGGATGGGCGCCGGGCGCCACAGGCCCAGCATGAGGTTGCATCCGACGTTCCCGGCGATGCCGGCGGCCATGGCCGGAATGGCGTCCGGCAGGCTGATGGCCAGGCCACCCACGGGGACCGCCAGGATCAGCGTGACGGCGAGTGCCGCGGCGGACAGCTTGGCGCGGTCCGTGGCCCGAACGGAGACGGGGGCGGTGCGGACGAGCTCCGCGGCCTCGTCCCCCATCATGGTGACGGAGACGAAGAGGCGGGCCAGCGCGCCGGCGCTGAGCACGGGGGCGGCGCCCA
>CAXUOA010000040.1:0-12233 GCA_964252625.1 uncultured Acetobacteraceae bacterium
CAGGAAGCAAAAGTTTTTTGCTTCTTTTTTTCAAAAAAGAAGGCCTTGCTTACTTCTGCAAAACCCGCGCCGCCTCGACGGCGAAATACGTCAGCACCCCGTCCGCCCCCGCGCGCTTGAACCCCAGCAGGCTCTCCAGCACCGCGCGTTCGCGGTCCAGCCAGCCGCGTTCGGCGGCCGCGCATATCATGGAATACTCGCCGCTCACCTGGTAGGCGAACGTCGGCACTTCGAAGCGCTCGGCCACGCGGCGGACGATGTCCAGATACGGCATGCCGGGTTTCACCATCACCATGTCCGCGCCCTCGGCCAGGTCGGTCTCCACCTCGCGCATCGCCTCGTCGGTGTTGGCCGGGTCCATCTGGTAGGTTTTCTTGTCCCCTCCGCCCTGTGGTGATTGCAGGGACTTGGCCGAGCCGAGCGCGTCGCGGAACGGGCCGTAAAAGGCGCTCGCGTATTTGGCGGCGTAGCTCATGATGCTCGTGTCGATGAGGCCGGCTTCGTCCAGCGCCGCGCGTATGGCGCCCACGCGGCCGTCCATCATATCGGACGGTGCGATCACGTCGATGCCGGCCTGCGCCTGCTGCACGGCCTGGCGGGTCAGCACGGCGAGGCTCGCGTCATTGGCCACGTAGCCGTCGCGTATCACGCCGTCATGGCCGTGGTCGGTGTAGGGGTCCAGCGCCACGTCGCCCACCAGGCCCAGCCCGGGATAGGCGCGCTTGAGCAGGCGGGCGGCGCTGCATATCAGGTTGTCCGGGTTCAGGGCCTCGCTGCCCTCGGCATCCTTGCGGTCCGGCGGGGTTGCGGGAAACAGGGCCACGGCGGGTATGCCCAGCCGGGCGGCTTCGGCCACGTGGCCCTCCAGCCGGTCCAGGCTGACGCGATCCACGCCCGGCATGGCGGCCACCGGGACGGTCAGGCCGACACCTTCGATGACGAAGATCGGCCAGATCAGGTCGTCCACGCCCAGCGTGTGCTCGGCCACCAGCCGGCGTGTCCAGCCGTGGCGGCGCAGCCGGCGCGGCCGGCCCGCCGGAAACGGCGCACCCCTCAAGCGTGGCCGCGCAGGCGCGAGTGGTACCGGCTGTAGCCGAAGAACACGCCGAGGCCGATCACCAGCCAGGCCACCGCGAGCGCCCATACCTGCGGCTCAAGCGACAGCATGAGCGCGCTGCACACCACGATGCCGGCGACGGGGATGTAAGGCGAGTACGGCGTGCGGAACGCGCGGGCGCGGTCGGGGTCCGTGCGGCGCAGCACCAGCACGCCGACGCAGACGATGTTGAATGCCAGCAGCGTGCCGAAGCTGGTCAGGTGGCCAAGCACGCTGATCGGGGTGAAGCCGCCCGCCACACACGCAAAAAGCATGAACAGCAGGTTCGAGAAGTAGGGTGTGCGGAAGCGCGGATGCATCGTCGAGAACACCTGCGGCAGCAGGCCGTCGCTCGCCATGGAATAGAACACCCGGCTTTGCCCCAGCAGCATCACCAGGATCACGCTGGTCAGCCCCGCGATGGCGCCGATATCGACGGCGATCTTCAGGAAGGTCAACGGCGTCTCGCCGATGGCCACCGAGACCGGGGCGGAGACGTGCAGCTTCGTGTAGCTGATCAGCCCGGTCAGCACGAGGCAGACGAGCACGTAGAGCACCGTGCAGATGGCCAGCGAGCCGAGGATGCCGATCGGCATGTCGCGCTCGGGGTTCTTGGCCTCCTGCGCGGCTGTACTCACGGCGTCGAAGCCGATATATGCGAAGAACACGGTGGCGGCACCACGGAAGATGCCCGAGATACCGAAATGGCCGAACTCGCCGGCGTTGGGCGGGATGAACGGATGCCAGTTTGCCGTGTGCACGTAATAGGCGCCGAAGCCGATGAAGGCGGCGACGACCGCCAGCTTGATGGCGACGATGACGGCGTTCGTCTTCGCGGACTCGCTGATGCCGCGTATCAGGATCATCGAGACGCAGACCACGATGAACACGGCCGGCAAATTGACGATGCCGGGTGCGGCGTGGCCGGCGGCATCCGTATCGAACGGCGAGGCGGTAAGCGCATGCGGCAACTGCAGGCCGAGCTTGCCAAGGAAGCCCACCATGTAGCCGGACCAGGAGACCGACACGGTGGACGCGCCGACCGCGTATTCCAGCGTCAGCGCCCAACCGATGACCCAGGCTACCAGCTCGCCCAGCGAGGCGTAGGCGTAGGAGTAGGCCGAGCCCGCCGCCGGGATCATGCCGGAGAGCTCGCTGTAGCAAAGCCCGGCCAGGCCGCAGCCCAGCGCCGCCAGCAGGAAACTGAGCACCACCGCCGGGCCGGCGTTGTCCGCCGCCGCAATGCCGGTCAGCGAGAAGATGCCGGCGCCGATGATGGCGCCGATGCCCAGCGCCACCAGGCTGAGCGGCCCGAGCGTGCGGTTGAACCCGTGGTTGCCGTCCGCACCCTTTGCCTCGATCGGCTTCTTGGCGAACAGCGGGTTGCCTAAGGTGAGGCTCATGGGGGTCCTTGCGAGAGAAGGGCCGGGGTTCCCCCCACGCGCCCGTGAGTGGTAAAGCTGCCCGCTTGCCGCGTTGCGTGCAATCGCCCAGGAAGCAAGCAGTCCTTTTTTGAAAAAAAGGACCAAAAAACTTTTGCTCCCTGTCGGCGGCTGAAGGACACGCGCGCGACAGCGGACCAAAAGTTTTTTGCTTCTTTTTCTCAAAAAAAGAAGGCCTTCCTTTCTTGCCCGCGTCGAAGGAGCCCCGGCCATGAACGACCAGACCCTGTCCCCGTCCCAAGCCCGCTTCTTCACCGCCCCCCTGGCCGAGACCGACCCGGCCATCGCCGCCGTGCTGGCCCGCGAACTCGCCCGCCAGCAGGACGGAATCGAGCTGATTGCCTCGGAAAACATCGTCTCCGCCGCGGTGATGGAGGCGCAGGGCAGCGTGCTGACCAACAAATACGCCGAGGGCCTGCCGGGCAAACGCTACTATGGCGGCTGCCAGGAGGTGGACGTAGCCGAGCAACTCGCCATCGAGCGCGCCTGCCAGATCTTCGGCTGTGCCTTCGCCAACGTGCAGCCGCATTCCGGCGCGCAAGCCAACCAGGCGGTGTTCCTGGCCCTGATCAAGCCCGGCGACACCATCCTGGGCATGTCCCTGGCCGCCGGCGGCCACCTCACCCACGGTGCGGCCCCCAGCCAGTCCGGCAAATGGTTCCGCGCCGTGCAGTACGGCGTGCGGCGCGAGGACGGCCTGCTGGATTACGAGGAGCTGGAGCGGCTGGCCCGCGCCGAACGCCCCAAGCTGATCATCGCCGGCGGCAGCGCCTATCCGCGCGTGATCGACTTCGCGCGCATACGCGCCGTGGCGGACGAGGTGGGTGCGTTCTTCATGGTCGACATGGCGCATTTTGCCGGCCTGGTGGCCGCCGGCCTGTATCCCAGCCCGCTGCCGCACGCCCATGTGGTGACCACCACCACGCACAAGACGCTGCGCGGCCCGCGCGGCGGCATGATCCTGAGCCAGGACGCGGACCTCGGGAAAAAGATCAACGCCGCCGTCTTCCCCGGCCTGCAGGGCGGCCCGCTGATGCACGTGATCGCGGCCAAGGCGGTGGCGTTCGGCGAGGCGCTGCGCCCCGAGTTCCGTGCCTACCAGCGCGCCGTCATCGACAATGCCCGCATGCTGGCGGCAACCCTGGTGGAAGGCGGGCTGGACATCGTGACGGGCGGCACGGACAGCCACCTGCTTCTGGTGGACCTCCGCCCCAAGGGCGTGACCGGCAAGGCGACGGACGACAGCCTGCAGCGCGCCCACATCACCGCCAACAAGAACGCCATACCGTTCGACCCGGCCAAGCCCGCGGTGACCAGCGGCATACGCCTGGGCAGCCCGGCGGCCACCACGCGCGGCTTCGGCACGGAGGAGTTCCGGCAAGTGGGGCTGATGATCGCCGAGCTGGTGGACGGGCTGGCGGGGAGTGCGGACGGCACGAACGCGGTGGCCGAGGCGGCAGTTGGGGCACGTGTTCTGGAGCTCTGCGCGCGGTTCCCGATCTACAGGTAAGGCAAGGCCTTCTTTTTTGAAAAAAAGAAGCAAAAAACTTTTGGTCCGCTGTCGCGCGCCTGTCCGTCAGCCGCCGACAGGGAGCAAAAGTTTTTTGGTCCTTTTTTTCAAAAAAGGACTACTTGCTTCCTTGCTATGCTTACCCGCTCAAGCCGCAGAAATCACGCTGACGGTGGCGCAGACCGGCGCCGATTCAGGCATACGCAACCGCCTTTTCACGACTTGGCTGCCCGCCGGCCAGGGCTTCGCCGGCCTGGACGGCCGCACCTCGCTCGCCGGCAACGCGCCCGGCTTCAGCGAGGCGCTCGTGCTGCTCGGCACCACGCCGGACGATCGCGCGGCCTGTGCGCGCCGCAACGCGACGGTTATCCCTGGCATGCCCACGGTCTCGCGGTTGTGGGCGGGCATTTTGAAGGCCAACGACGCCACGCCGGTGAGCATACCGGTGTCCGTGTCGCTGGCGCAGCCTGTCCCGCCGGCGACGGGGGCTGGCACATGCCTGGTGACGCTCGTCAGCGCCGGCTACGTGTTCCTGCGGCGCGATGCGGCATTGTACACCACCACGCGCGTGCAGCTTGCCGTGGCCGTGGCGCCTGGCGCAGCCGCGCCGGTGCAGGCTTTCGGCATGGGCGGCGAGTTCAGGTTTGCGCCCGGCACGGCCAATTACGTGGGCATACGGGCCAACCGCCGGTTTGCGGTAGATGCGGTCGCCGCCTCGGTGAGCGCCGCGCCGGTGTCCGGCGCGCCTGAGGCTGCGCAGTGGGGCACGATGCCGCGTGGCGGCTGGCGGGTGGACACGGCGTTCCTGTATCTACCGGCGCCGGCCTGCGCTGCCGCTCACTTGCGGGGGCACCAGCCCGGTCCGGACTATGACGTGCTTCGGCTGGCGGACCCCGCCGCGCTGCCGCGCCCGGCCGGGGCCGTAACCTTGCTGGATGTTCCGTTGGCGAGCCAGGGGGTGCAGGCGGTGCAGGCGGCTCCGTTCCAGCGCTTCACGGAGCGGACGCTCAACGCCGGCGATTGCCTGATTGCGTTTACCGGGGTGGCGTCTGGCGGGGCCGGGCTGCTGGATGTGGAGAACCAATCAACCGTGTATCTTCGGCCGGCTGACTGAGGCAAGAGAGCAGTCCTTTTTTGAAAAAAGGACCAAAAAATTTTTGCTCCTCCGCCCGCACCAGGACGCGTCCTATATCGGCCATAACCGCACTGGCAGAACCAGCGCACCCCTAAATGCAGGCGCCCGGAGCAAAAGTTTTTTGCTTCTTTTTTCAAAAAAGAAGGCCTTCCTTGCCTTCTCCACCCGTCAGGACCCCCCTTTGCTCCCCGTAGTCGTAATTGCCGGACGCCCCAACGTCGGCAAATCCACCCTGTTCAACCGCCTGACCGGCCGCCGCTCCGCCATCGTGTCCGACACGCCGGGCGTCACGCGCGACCGCAAGGATTCCGAGGCCATGCTGCGCGGCCGCAACGTCCGCCTGGTGGACACCGCCGGGCTGGAGGAATCCGACCCCGAGGCCATCTACGGCCGCATGCGCGCCAGCAGCGAGGCCGCGGTGGGCGAGGCGGACCTCATCGTGTTCGTCATCGACGCGCGCGCCGGCATCACGCCGGCGGACGCGCATTTCGGCCGCTGGCTGCGCCGGCAGAACCGGCGCGTCCTGCTGGTCGCCAACAAATCCGAGGGCCGGCTGGGCATGGCCAACGCGATGGAGGCCTACAGCCTCGGGCTGGGCGATCCGCTGGCCATCTCGGCCGAGCACAACGAGGGCATTGCCGACCTGATGCGCGAGATTGCCGAGGCGCTGCCGCCGGAGCCGGAGGAGGGTGAGGAGCCCGAGGGCACGCGGCCACTGAAGCTCGCCATCGTCGGCCGTCCGAATGCCGGGAAATCCACGTTGCTGAACCGGCTGGTGGGCGAGGAGCGCATGATCACCGGCCCCGAGCCTGGCCTGACGCGCGACGCGGTGGCGACCATCCTGCACGATCCCGAGGGCGACATCGAGCTGGTCGACACCGCGGGCCTGCGCCGGCGCGCGCGCGTCGAGGAGCCGCTGGAGAAGATGAGCGTCAGCGCCAGCATCGAGGCGCTGAAGATGGCAGAGATCGTGGCGCTGACGATCGACGCTTCGCTCGGCCTGCACGAGCAGGACCTGCAGATCGCCCGCCTGGTCGAGCGTGAGGGACGCGCCTGCATCATCGTGCTGAACAAATGGGACGCGGTGGACGACCGCGACAAGACACGCAAAGCCATCAGCGACCGGCTGGAGTTCAGCATGACGCAGATGCGCGGCATACCTGTTGTGACGCTGTCGGCCGCGACAGGCGCGGGCGTGGCCAAGCTGCTGCCGGCGGTGCGCGCGGCTTCCGCCATCTGGAACACGCGTATCGCCACCGGCGCGCTGAACCGCTGGTTCGAGGCGGCGTTGGAGCGCCATCCGCCGCCTTTGGTGGAAGGCCGCCGGCTGAAATTGCGCTACATCACGCAGGCAAAGGCGCGGCCGCCGACGTTCCTGGTGTTCGGCACGCGGGCGGAGGTCATGCCGGAGGATTACCACCGTTACCTGGTGAACAGCTTGCGGGAGCATTTTTCGCTACCTGGGACGCCTATTCGGGTCCAGGGGCGAGGGACGGTCAATCCTTATGCGGACAAGGAGTAAGCAAGGCTACTGCAACAAGCTGTTGCGGCAACCCGAACTCACGCACTCGCGCGACCTGTCCTGCAGAAATTTCGCGCGCATGATCGTCGTCTGCGTGGCACAGGACAGGTTTACGTAAAACCCGTAGTCTTCCCGCTTGCTGCAGCTCTCGTTGCGTGAACCGATCTAGCTTAGTTGCCCCGCCCGCAGCGCCGCCTGCCCGGATGAATCCAGCTTCGGCTTCAGCTGCCCATACGTTGCATTCAGATCCGCGTCCGCCTGCTGATAGACCTTGTTGAGGCAATACAGCCCGTCGAAATCATCGCGGGGCTTGTCGCAGACGGAGTTCGCCATAACCGGACCCGCCGTCAACACCGCAACGATAAACGCTAGCCGACCAAACATTCCAGACTCCTCGGATGGGATGCGAGGAGGCAACCTCGCGTATCCCGCTGCCGGGGCGTTATACCAGCCAGTGTTGAGACTGACACAGAAAAGCAAGCAGTCCTTTTTTGAAAAAAGAACCAAAAAGCTTTTGCCCCGTCGCATCTGCAGCAGCCGGGTGCCTTCGAACAGATCGAGGCAGCCGAACCTGCGCAGGAAGCAAAAGTTTTTTGCTTCTTTTTTTCAAAAAAGAAGGCCTTGCTTGCTTGCCCGAGTGTCAAGTTCGAAACGGATCGGTGTTACGCCCCGCCTGCGGAAGGCGAAGCAACGCCATGTGTTCTGAAAGAGCCAAACCTGCCTAAAACGTCCCGGACCGGGCAAAACCGTTCGGCGGCGACTTCCCGGCCTGCCCGCGCTCGCCCAGCCACTCCCGCACATTCGTCTCCGTCCTCGTCCGCTCGCCGGCCCGCCATGTCAGGCCGTCCGCCAGGCGGAACACCTTGGCATCCGCCAGCCCGCCATCCTTGTAGCGCTGCAGCGTCACGCCCAGGCCGCGCGAAAGCTCGGCCACCTGGTCCAGCGGAAACACCAGCAGCTTCCTGTTCTCGCCCACCACCGCCACGTGGTCGCCCACGGCCGGCACGCAGATCTTCGCCGTCTCGCCGGGCCGCAAGTTCAGCACCTGCTTGCCGGCCCGCCTGTCGCTCAGCAGATCCACGGCCGGCATGACGAAGCCGCGGCCGCCGCTGCTCGCCAGCAGATAGCGGTGCGCGTCCGACCAGACGAACACGTGCGCCACGTCATCCTGCGCGGCCAGATCGAGCATCACCCGTATCGCCTGGCCGTCGCCGCGCCCGCGCGGCAGCTCGCCGGCGCGCAGCGTGTAGGCCCGACCGTTATCGGCCATCAGGATCAGCCGGTCCGTCGTCTGGCACGCCAACAGCAGGCGCAGCGCGTCGCCTTCCTTGAATTTCTGCCCCTCGGCATCCGGCACGTGCCCCTTCACGGCGCGTATCCATCCCTTGCTGGACAGGATCACGGTAATCGGCTCGCGCTCGATCACCACGATCTGGCTGACATCCACCGGCGCGGGCCCCGCCCCCAGCTCGGTCCGCCGCGCGCCGCGCGCGCCGCCGCCGACCGAGCGCCGCGTCTCCTCGATCTCCGCCGTGATGCGGGCCCAGCGCAGCGCCTCGTCGGCCAGCAGCGCGCCCAGGTCGCGGCCTTCCTTGCTCAGCGACTTATGCTCGCGCCTGATCTCCATCTCTTCCAGGCGGCGCAGGCTGCGCAGCCGCATGTTCAATATCGCCTCGGCCTGCACGTCGTTCAGCTTGAACGCCGCGATCAGCCCGGCCTTCGCATCGTCCTCCTCGCGGATGATCCTGATCACCTCGTCCAGGTTGAGGAAGACCGCCAGGAACCCTTCGAGTATTTCCAGCCGCCGTAGGGTGGCCTGCAGGCGGAAGCGGGAGCGCCGCTGCAGCACCTCGTGCCGGTGCGCGAGCCAGGCGCCCAGCACGCCGCGCAGCCCCAGCACCTGCGGCACCTGCTCGGCCGTCAGCACGTTCATGTTCAGCGGAAATCGGCTTTCCAAAGCCGTCGCGCGGAACAGCGTCTCCATCAGAACCTCCGGCTCCACGCCGCGCGTCTTGGGCTCCAGCACCAGCCGTATCTTCTCGTCGGATTCGTCGCGCACGTCGGCCAGCAAAGGCAACTTCTTCTCTTCCAGCAGCGCCGCGATCTGTTCGATCAGCCGGGATTTCTGCACCTGGTAGGGGATTTCGGTGACGACGACGGTCCAGGTGCTGAAACGTCCCTGCTCCACCGCCCAGCGCGCGCGCAGCCGGAAGCCGCCGCGCCCCGTCTCGTACGCCACAAGCAACGCTTCCGGCGGCTCGCTCAGTATGCCGCCGGTGGGAAAGTCCGGCCCCGGCATGTGCGCCAGCAACTCTGCCGTAGTGGCCTGCGGGTCGGCGATCAGGTGTATCGCCGCCGCGCACACCTCGCCCACATTGTGCGGCGGAATGCTCGTGGCCATGCCCACCGCAATACCCGCCGCACCGTTTGCCAGCAGGTTCGGGAAGGCGGCCGGCAACACCACCGGTTCCTGGTCCTCGTTGTCGTAGGTCAGGCGGAAATCCACCGTGTCTTCGGAAATGCCGGCAAGCAGGCTGGCGGCCACCGCCGTCATCCGCGCTTCGGTGTAGCGCATCGCCGCCGGGTTATCGCCGTCGACGTTGCCGAAATTGCCTTGCCCCTCCACCAGCGGATAGCGCACGGCAAAATCCTGCGCCAGGCGAACCAGCGCGTCGTAGATGCTGGCATCGCCATGCGGATGGAACTTGCCCATCACGTCGCCCACGACGCGCGCGCATTTCTTGAAGCCGCTCGACGGGTCCAGGCGCAGTTGCTGCATGGCGTAGATCAGGCGCCGGTGCACCGGCTTCAGCCCGTCGCGCACGTCCGGCAGGCTGCGCGACATGATGGTGGAGAGCGCGTAAGCCAGGTAGCGCTCGGACAGCGCCTCGCTGAAACTGGTGTCCTGGATGTTGTCCATGCTGTCTTTAGAACCAGCAGGCAGGCAAGGAAGCAAGGCCTTCTTTTCTGAAGAAAAGAAGCAAAAGACTTTGACTCCGCTGTCGCGGACTCACCGGTTGGCCGCCGACAGGGCGCAAAAGTTTTTTGGTCCTTTTTTTCAAAAAAGGACTGCTTGCTTTCTTTCTCGCTTAGCCGCTAGCACGTCCTCCCAGACGAAGGTGTTCGGGAATGCGGTGCGAAACCGCGGCTGCCCCCGCAACTGTAAGCGGCACGACCACCTTGCCCCAGCATGCCATTGCCGCGCGCCTAGCGGTGAGAAGGCGGGGCAAGGGCCGCCAGCCAGGAGACCGGCCTTTGTCGAGACTGCGCGCGAGCGCCGGGCGGGGTGCACCGGAGCAGTGGGAGAGAGACCCGCATGCGGCAATCGCCGTTGTTGCCGGTTCGCGCTCACGCGGGCCTTGGGGTCGTTGTGCCATGTACAAGAAAGCAAGCAGTTCTTTTTTGAAAAAAAGAACCAAAAAACTTGTATTACTGAACGAGGTTGTTGAAACAGCCGCGCCCCCGGAAGCAAAAGTTTTTTGCTTCTTTTTTTCAAAAAAGAAGGCCTTGCTTGCTTTCTGTCTTTTCCCCGCCGCCGCCCTGGCGCAAGCCAACCCGGACAGTCCGGAAAACCTGACCGTCACCGCCACACGCGTGCCCACCCCGGTCGTAAACCTGGCAGCCGGCGTCACCGTCATAGACCGCAAGACGATCGAGGAACGCGGCTATGTCACCCTCGTCGATGCGCTCGCCGCCGTGCCCGGCCTGCGCGTGGTGCAATCCGGCGGCGCCGGCTCGCAAACGAGCGTGTTCATACGCGGCACCAACTCCAACCACGTGCTGGTGCTGCGTGACGGCATTCCGATCAATGATCCAGGCGATCCAGGCGGCGCCTTCAATTTCGGCATAGACACGCTGGAGGACGTCGAACGGATCGAGGTGGTGCGCGGCCCGCTCTCCAGCCTGTACGGCTCGGGTGCCATAGGCGGCGTCATCAACCTCATCACCCGGCACGGCCGCGCGGCGCCGCACGGCCATCTCGTGCTGGCCGGCGGCGCGCCTTCGCAGCTTCTGGCGCAGGGTGATGTCGCCGGCGGTTTCGGCATCTATGATTACGCCGCGAACGTGGAGGGCTTCTCCACCCGCGGTTTCGACCAGACGCCGCGCCGCGAGGCGTCGGTGTACACCGGGGAAGTGGACGGCGACCGTGCGAAGACCGCGCAGGCGGAGCTTGGCGCCACCATCCTGCCGGACACGCGCATTTCCGTGCTGCTGCGCGCGCGCGATTCGCAATACGGCTACGACGAGGTGGTCAACACCGCCTATGATGGCGGCAACACGACCGGCTACGACGCCTCGCTGTTCGGTCGCCTCGGGCTGACCAGCAAGCTGTTCGACGGCTTCTGGGACACCAGCCTGTATCTCTCGCACCTGCAGGAAGACCGGCGCTACAGCGTGACGCTGGATTCGCAGGACCCGAACCAGGCCTCCGGCGACAGCCGCTATCACGGCCGCCGCACGGACGGGCAGTGGAACAACACGCTGCATTTCCAGGACTACGGCGTGCTGACGGCAAACAGCCTGACCTTCGGCTACGAGCATCAATCAGACCAGTCCGACACGAAAGTCGATACGAACTCGGTCGACGGCCGGTATCTCAGCGCGGTCCACGCGCATGACGACATCGATTCCGGCTATGCCGGCGTGCAATCGACGCTCTACAAGCGTCTGGCGCTGACCGGCCAGCTCCGCGAAGACGGCACCACGATCGCCGGCGATGCGTTCACCTGGCGCGCCGGCGGCGTACTGGATCTTCCAGAGCTGCTCTCGCACATCAAGGCCTCCTACGGCACCAGCTTTCGCGCACCGGCGCTGTATGACCGCTACGGCATCGACAGCTACGGCTATGTCGGCAACCCGAACCTCCGCCCTGAGCGCGGCGCGGGCTACGAGGCCGGCTTCAACACCGACCTGCCGATCACCCGCGACCAGACCGTGACCGTCGGCGTCGAATACTTCCGCAACCGCATACGCGACCTGATCGAGGTCGTGTATGCCGCGAACTTTCTCAGTTCGTCACCGGTCAACATCGACCGCGCCCGCACCGAGGGTGTGGAGACCACGCTCACCTTGCACGCGGCAAGCTGGCTGCAGGCGGATCTCACCTACACTTACACAGATGCCCGCGACCTCGACACGAACGCCATCCTGCTGCGCCGCCCGTACAACCAGGCCAGCGGCAACCTGCGTATAACACCGGTCGCCGGGCTTACCATCGCACCGGAGCTTCTCTACACCGGCGTATTCCAGGACTATCCTACCAGCAACGCCGGCGTTCCCGGCTATGTCGTCGGCCGCTCACCGTCCGGCCTGATCTTCAACCTGAACGTCACCTATAAGCTGGCCCCGCATATCGAACTGTTCGCCTGGGGCAAGAACCTTGGCAATTCGGCGTTCGAACCCGTCAACGGTTACCAGACGCCGGGCACCGCGTTCCTGGCAGGAATGCGGCTGGGCTTCTGACGGGCTGTCGGAAACCCAGCAGGCGACGAACAGACAACCTTGCCGGGTGCCGCTGAGCGGGCGCC
>CAXUOA010000040.1:12243-14784 GCA_964252625.1 uncultured Acetobacteraceae bacterium
GGGCCGGCGGGGGGGGGCCCGGCCAAGGCCGCGTGGGTTACTGTGCCAGGGCGCCGATCGCCTGGCCCCAGGCTTTGCGCTCGGCCGGCTTTCCATCCGAGTCATAGGAGAACTGGTAATTTCCGTTATCGTTGGTATCCCAGACGCTGACAAAGGCGATGGTCAACCCGCTGTCGGACGCGCTCTGCAGCACGCCGCCGAGCCACCACGCAAATGTCGGGTCGTCGCTCACATCGTTACCTGCGTCGGAGCTGCCCGCGCCCACCTCAGGCAGTGCAAAAGGCTTGCCGCGGGCCTTGGCGAAGGCGATCAGGCTGCGCAGGCTTTGGCTATGGCCGTTGCTGCCGTCCAGCGACCATTTGGTTGCTGCCGGGTAATTCCAGTAGTGAGACCGATTGCCGGCTTCGGCGATGAACGCACCCAGCGAGTAGTCCTCGCCCCCGGTCACCCAATCATGGTACTGGCTTCCTGACCCGTCGGAGAACGGATACATCCCGCCATAGATGTCTGCACCGATGATGTCGACGAAGCCGTTGCCGGGATACAGGTTCTGCGTTGCCAGAGCATTGCTATAGTTCGTGACCCCGGGGTTCCAGACCACCTGCATGCTGACGCCGGCGTTGCGCGCGGCCTGATGCAGCACGGTGTAGATATGCTTGAACGCGCTGACCCAGTCAGCCTGGCTCTGCGGATCATCGCCGGCATAGGTTACGCCGTTGATGTTCATCTCCCAGCCAACGCGGAAGATGAGCTGCTTGAAACCGGCACCCGCCCAGGACTGCACCACACCCGTGATCGCAGAATCGTATTGTCCAGAGGCGAACGCCTGGAATTGCTGGTCCGGGCTCGGTGATCCGCCGGCAATCGAGGCCGTCGGGAATCCGACCACCGGTATCATGTTTTTCGCCACGGGCGAGACCGAATTGGACCACGCCTGCCACGAGGCATTCGACGCCCAGTTCCACACCGACTGCGTCTTGTCCACATAGACGTCCAGCAGCGTCGCCGGCGTGCCCATCGCACCCGCGAAACTCGCGGCATTCGCCTCGAACGTGGCCTCCGCCCCGGAGTCGCTGCCATTCGGGTTTGTCAGGTACGCACCCAAGGCAAAGGTTGCAGCCTGTGCCTGCCCGCCCAGCAGCAGGCACCCGGCAAGCGCCGCTTCGGCAAACCCCAGCCTTTGCGCCGGGCGGCCCGAGCGTTTTTCGTTTCCGCATTCCGGCAGGGCTGAAACAAGAAATTCACGAAGCTGCATAATAAAATTACCCCCCTACGCGCCTGGGTGAAATAACCGGGCGCCAGAACGTCACCAGCCCTACACACCGGCGTGAGCGATCGCAATCATTGTTTCGGTTTGTGACAGCATTTCTTGTGGACATTCTGAATACGCATAAGAGTTCGTTGCGCAACGTAATCCTTGTTGAACCGTAACTCGCGTGCGGACGGCTACATTCAATGACAGGCGCCTGCACATGCGTGCCTGTCGCGCTGAACTGTCGTTGTTCTGTCACAAACAATCGCACCGGCACGGCGGAGCGTCGGCCCGGCTTCTACAAAGCATCGGCAGGTTCACGAAGCGATGCGGCTGTGTCTCTCGGCGCGCTTCGCCTTTCGACAGGACCGACACAGGACAACAACCGCCGCAAACCTTGAGAAGTCGGGGCTTGGTTGCAGGTAGCCTGAGGGACGCTTGGCGTGCTCAGGAAACTTGGCCCTGCGGTGTACCACGGTGGCAGGATGGGCGGCTTTCTGTCCGAGGAAGAGAAGCGAGAAGCGCCTACTGGCGCGGTCGCGGACATCTGCAGCGGGCCGCCGCCGCGGCGCGCAACCGGCAGAGACGAAAAGTTTCAGCCTGCAGGCCGCCAACGCCGGGCAGGTCCGGTATCAGCGTTGTCCCCCGGGCACCCATAGCACGTCGCCGCCTGCATTCAGGCGCCGGCCGAGCACGAACAGCAGGTCGCTCATCCTGTTCAGCGCAGGCACGATCCCGCCACCCACCGCTTCTTCCGCCGACAGCCGCACCACACGGCGCTCCGCGCGCCGCAGGATCGTTCGCGCCATGTGCGCATGGGCCGCCGCCGGCGTGCCGCCCGGCAGCACGAAACTCGTGAGCGGCGGCAATCCTGCGTTCACCGCCGCGATCTCTGCTTCCAGACGCGCAGCCATGGCAGCCCCCACCCGCAGGCGGTTGCCCGCCACGCCGGGCACGCACAGATCCGCCCCTATGTCGAACAGGTCGTTCTGCACGCGTGCCAGCATCCCGTCCGCCTCGGCATCGGCCGTGCAATGCAGGCGCAGAATGCCGATCGCCGCGTTCGCCTCGTCGATCGTGCCATACGCCTCCACGCGCCGGTCGTCCTTGCCAACCCGCGTGCCGTCGCCCAGCGACGTCTGCCCGCCGTCGCCGCCGCGTGTCACGACTCTGTCGATGCGAACCATCAACGTTTCCTGGTGCCGGTTTGGGGTTGATATTTGGGCAAGCAAGAAAGGCCTTCTTTTTTGAAAAAAAGAAGCAAAAAACTTTTACTTCCTGCGCAGGCT
>CAXUOA010000041.1:0-14536 GCA_964252625.1 uncultured Acetobacteraceae bacterium
ACCGCCCGCAATCACCGAACCGGGCCGCCGCGTCCCGCTCAGCAACATCAAGCGCGTCACCGCCCGCCGCCTTACCCAGGCCAAGCAATCGGTGCCGCATTTCTACGTCAGCATCGACGTGGAACTGGACGCCCTGCTCAAGCTGCGCGCGGACCTCAACGCCCGCTCCCCCAAAGATGGCGACCAAGCCTATAAGCTTTCCGTCAACGACATGCTGATAAAGGCCTGCGCCGCCACCCTGCGCCGCGTGCCGAACGTCAACGCCAGCTACACCGATGACGGCATCTTCCTCTACGACAATGTGGACATCTCGGTCGCCGTCTCCATCCCCGACGGCCTCATCACGCCGATCATCCGCAACGCGGACAGCAAATCCGTGGCCGCCATCGCACGCGAAGGCAAATCCCTGTTCGAGCGCGCCAAGCAAGGCAAGCTGAAGCCCGCCGAGTTCCAGGGCGGCACCTTTTCCATCTCCAATATGGGCATGTACGGCGTGCGCGAATTCGCCGCCATCATCAACCCGCCGCAATCGGCCATACTCGCGGTGGCTGCCGGCGAGCAACGTCCCGTCGTCCGCAACGGACAGCTCGCAGTCGCCACGGTCATGACGTGCACCATCTCCGTCGACCACCGCGTCATCGACGGCGCGCTCGCCTCGGAATGGCTCGGCGTCTTCAAATCCCTGGTCGAGGACCCGCTCGGGCTCCTCCTGTGATCGATGCTCCCACGCAAGCTGCCTTCACATTGCGCGACGCCACCCCCGCCGACTGTGCCGACATCGCCAGGCTGGTATGCGCCCTTGCCGAATACGAAAAACTCGCAACCGAAGCCCAGGCGTCCGGTGACGATTTTCGTGCACAGCTCTTCAGTCCGAAACCCGCCGCCTACGCCATGGTCGCCGAAACCGCGGGCCGCATCGTAGGCGTTGCCATCTGGTTCTACAATTTCAGCACCTTTGTCTGCCGCCGCGGCCTGTATCTGGAGGACGTGTTCGTAGAACCCGAACACCGCGGCGCCGGCATCGGCCGCGCCTTTTTCCGCGCCCTGGCGCAACGCGCGTTGCAGGACGGCTGCCAGCGCATGGAATGGTCCGTGCTGGACTGGAACGAACCCGCAATCGCCTTCTACCGCGCGATGGGTGCCACCGGCATGCAGGACTGGACCGTGCAACGCCTCACCGCGGACGGCATCGCCCGCCTCGCCGAAAGCTCCGCCCATGGCTGACCAGCAATTCGACATCGCAATCGTCGGCGGCGGCCCTGGCGGCTACGTGGCCGCCATACGCGCAGCCCAGCTCGGCCTGCGCGCCGCAGTCGTCGAACGCGAACATCTGGGCGGCATCTGCCTGAACTGGGGCTGCATTCCCACCAAGGCCCTGCTGCGAAGTTCCGAGATCAACCACCTGCTCGCCCATCTCGGCGAGTTCGGCTTCGCCGCCGACAACATCCGCTACGACCTGGAGAAAGTCGTCAAACGCTCCCGCGCCATTGCCAAACAGCTCGCCTCAGGCGTCGGCCACCTCTTAAAGAAAAACAAGGTCACCGTTTTTGACGGCTCCGCTAAACTCGCAGGCGCCGGCACGCTCACGGTCACCAAGCCAGGCGCGCCGCAGACCATGCTGCGGGCCGAACACATAATCCTGGCCACCGGCGCCCGCGCCCGCCAGCTCCCCGGTTTGGCATCGGACGGCAAACTCATCTGGTCCTACAAGGACGCGATGGTGCCTGCCCTCCTGCCAAAACGCCTGCTCGTCATCGGCTCGGGCGCCATCGGCGTGGAGTTCGCCAGCTTCTTCCGCAACATGGGCGCGGATGTCACGATCGTCGAACTCATGGACCGCATCCTTCCCGTCGAAGACGCTGAGATCAGCGCCTTCGCGCAGAAAGCCTTCGAGAAACAAGGAATAAAATTCGTCCTCGGTGCAAAGGTCACCGCTACCGAAAAATCCGTGGACTCCGTCACCGTCACCATCGAAAGTCCCGCCGGCGCCCGGCAGCTCACCGTCGACCGCGTCATCTCGGCGGCCGGCATCGTCGGCAACACCGAAGATTTGGGCCTGGAAAACACGCAGGCCCGCATCGAACGCACCCACGTCGTCATCGATGCGCTCTGCCGCACTGGCGAGCCCGGCCTCTACGCCATCGGCGACCTCGCCGGCGCCCCGTGGCTCGCCCACAAGGCCAGCCACGAGGGCGTCATCTGCGTGGAAGCCATCGCCGGCCTGAACCCGCACCCGATCGACTGGACGAACATCCCGGGCTGCACCTACTGCCGCCCGCAGATCGCCTCCGTCGGCCTGACCGAAGCGCGTGCCCGCGCCGAAGGCCACGAAATACGCGTCGGCCGCTTCCCCTTCATCGGCAACGGCAAGGCCATCGCCATGGGCGAGCCGGAAGGCATGGTCAAGGTCGTCTTCGACAGCAAGACAGGCGCCCTGCTCGGCGCACACATGATCGGCGCCGAAGTCACCGAAATGATCCAGGGTTACGCGATCGCGCGTACGTTGGAGACCACCGAGCAGGAGTTGATGCACACGGTGTTTCCGCACCCTACCGTCAGCGAGACGATGCATGAGGCTGTGCTGGATGCTTATGGGCAGGCCATACATTTCTAAGTAAGCAGCGCCTTCTTCTTTGCAAAAAAGAAGCAAAAGTCTTTTGCTCCAGTGGTGCCAAGATAGCGCCGGTGAGGCCCACAGGCTTATGGCTGGGGCGGTCTGAGAGATGACCGTGCCCATCTTGCCTCTTGGTCTTTCAGGACAGCACGTCCGCCTGACACCGCTCGCGCCGGACCATCTTGCCGGGTTGCAGGACGCCGTGCAGGACGGCCAACTCTGGCGCCTGTGGTACACCGCGGTGCCGGCGCCGGACGCCATGCCCGCCGAGATCACCCGCCGCCTGAACCTGCAGGAAGCCGGCAGCATGATCCCGTTCACGGTGTGGGACACAGCGACCGGAACGATCGCCGGCATGACCACCTACATGAACATCGACCGCACACATCAACGCGTCGAGATCGGCTCCACCTGGTATGCACGACGCGTGCAAAGAACGCTGCTGAACACGGAAGCCAAACGCCTTCTTCTCGCTCACGCCTTCGAAACCCTCGCCTGCATCGCCGTCGAGTTCCGCACGCATTTTCTCAACCAGCAAAGTCGCCGCGCCATAGAACGCCTCGGCGCCAAGATGGACGGCATCCTGCGCAGCCACCAGCGCGCCTTGGACGGTTCGCTGCGAGACACCTGCGTGTACAGCATCACTGCATCGGAGTGGCCTGCAATCCGCACGCATCTGGACGGAAAACTTGCCGGCTCTGGCCAGGATAGATAGCCAGCGCCTTGAATGAAGCAGGACGGTAAAGATGCGGGCCTGACACCGGCTGACTCGAGGCGGACGCATAGCAAGCAAGCAGTCCTTTTTTGGAAAAAAGGACCAAAAAACTTTTGCGTCCTTTCGCATTTGCAGTAGCCGGGCACCTCCGGATCGATCGAGGCATTTCAGCCTGCGCAGGAAGCAAAAGTTTTTTCTTCTTTTTTTCAAAAAAGAAGGCCTTGCTTGCTTGCCTAAGCATCAACCGCAAAGCGTGCCGGTATAACAAGCCGTCCGATTACCATCGCACTCAACTTGTTCGGTTGTATCGGACGCGATCTACAAAACGTTTACGTGCAACACGAACTTATCATTGTGCGATCCGTAGCCGGTCCGGCTTGTTGCACGTAGCTTTCTCAGAACAGGAGGGTGCGTGGCGACCAAGACCTATCGTGTCGTCATCATCGGCGCCGGGCCAGCCGGGCTTGCGCCGCTCCTCGCCGCGCATCGCAACGGCTTGCTGAGCCGGCTGATGTCTGGCGGGGTGGCAGTCGTGGAGACGTCGGAGGAAGCAGGCTGTGGCGGCCTTGGCCGTTACGAGATCAATTCCGACAGCACCGGGACGACGTTTGTCGATTGCCTGCGTGGTCCGGAGGCGTCGGAACTCACCAGCCTGCTGTCCCACCCGCTGGCGCTTGAGGTGGCGGAGGCCGGCGATGGGCCGGTGCCGCTACGCCTGGCAGGGCGGTTCCTGTCGCTGGTCGGGCGGACGTTGCTGTCCATGATCGCCGCGCATCCGGCTTGCATCGTGCTCGCCGGCTACAGGGCGCTCCGCGCGCAGCGGTCGCCGCAGGGCTGGTCCACATCCGTCGAGAACCGTGCGGGCCACTCGGCCATCCTGGTGTCGCCTTTTGTCGTGATCGCGACCGGCGCTAGCCAGCCTTTGGAGCGGCTTGCCGCCGAGACAGCCGGCGGTGCGAACCTCGTGGAGCGCTACGGGCCCAAGCTGCTGCAATCCGGCGATGTTTTCGTCTCGGGCGGGTTGGAGAGGGTGGCGGCGCATCTCGGCCGGTCCGCTGAGCCGCGTGCCGCCATCGTGGGCGGCTCGACCAGCGCCGCGGCGCTGGCAAATGCTCTCCTGCAGCGCCTGCCATCCGTCCGGTTCGGCGCGGGGGGCGTGACACTGCTGCATCGCCGGCCGCTGCGCATCTATTACCCTTGCGTGCAGGATGCGCTCGACGACGGCTATGCGGAATTCACCGAGGACGACATCTGCCCGATCAGCAAACGGGTGTTCCGTTTCGCCGGGTTCCGGCTGGATTCACGCGACCTGATCATGCGGGCGCGCGGCATAGGCGGCAGGCCCGCCGAACCGCGCCTGGCCCTGCATCGGCTGCAGCCGGTGGATCCGGAAGCGGTCGCCATCATGGACCGGGCCGATGTGGTCATCGCCGCGCTCGGCTACCGGCCGCATGCCCTGCCGGTTTTCCAGGCCGATGGCAGCCCCATCGCGCTGCACGCGCATGGCGGCCCTTCCGCACCGATGGTGGACGGCGCCTGCCGGGTGATCGACGCCGGGCGCCAGCCGGTTGCAGGCCTGTTCGGCATCGGCCTCGCTGCAGGCTTCGTGCCGCGTGGCAGGCTGGGCGGCGAAGCCAGCTTCTCCGGCCAGGCCAACGGATTGTGGCTGTGGCAGAACGACGTGGGCCTGCTGATCGTCGACGCCGTGCTCGCCGGCCTGCCCGACACCGCCCGGGGCGAGGCCGTCTCGCGCCAGCCAGGCACAATCGCCTTCGCGGAGGCCGTGTCCTGATCCCGCTCCTGCGGCCGGACCCGCCGCGTCTCAGCGAGCATGCGGCCTTGCTCGCCGCCATCGAGGACAGCGGGACGTTCAGCAATTTCGGCCCTGTGAACACGCGGTTCGAGGAGGCCCTGCGGGATCGTCTGTTCGGCGGCACCGGAGCGTGCCTTACGGTATGTAACGCCACGATAGGCCTGATGATCGCGTTGCGTGAGGCAACGAAAGACAGGACGGCACGGCAGCGTTACGCCCTCATGCCGTCGTTCACCTTTGCCGCCACCGCGCAGGCCGCCCTGTGGTGCGGCCTGACGCCGCTGCTGTGCGACATCGACAGTAAAAGCTGGGCGCCCTGCGCCGAGTCCGAACACGCCTTGCTGCGCAGGCACGAGGGCGAGGTTGCCGTGATCCTGCCCTACGCCACGTTCGGCTACGACATCGACCTGCGCCGCTACGAGCGGCTCTGGCGCGACGAGGGCGTGCCTGTCGTGGTCGATGCCGCGGCCTCGCTCGGCACCGTCTCGGCCGGCGGGCTCGGGTTCGGCGCCGGCTTTCCCGGCAGCGTGGTGTTCTCCATGCACGCCACCAAATCCTTCGCGGCGGGCGAAGGCGGGGTGATCCACAGTGCCGACGAGGCGCTGGTTGGCCGGCTGCGCGCCATGTCCAATTTCGGCTTCGGCCAGCCGCGCACCGCGACGATGCCGGGTATCAATGCGAAGATGAGCGAAGTCTCGGCTCTCGTCGCGTCCCTGCGCCTGGGTGGCTATGAGGCGATCGTGAGCCGGCGGGCCGTGCTGATGCAGCGTTACCGGTCCCGTCTTGACTGGATGCGCTTTCAGGGCGATTGCACGCGCATGCAGGCGCACCAATTCGTCCCGGCCATGCTGCCGCGCCTGTTCGCGCCGTTACGCACGCAGATACAAAAGCGCCTGCGCGATGCGGGGATCGGCACCGCCACGTATTTCGATCCGCATCTGGCCGAACAGCCCTACATCGCGGCCAACTGCGTGGCCGGGGACCTGCGCGTCACCAGGGACGTGGCGGCCCGCATGATCAGCCTGCCGTTGTATGACGGCATGGGCATCGAGGAGGTGGACGATGGGGGGGCCGGGTTGACGCCGCCGGTACGCGCAGGGGCGGGCCCAGGGGCGGGCGCGGCCGTGCCGGCTGGGGGCGCGCCTGCCGCAGCCGGGCTGACTGCCGCCTGGCGGGGGCAAACCGCCGCCGCCTCGTCGCCTCTGGGAGCAGCGTGAGCGTGGCGGCTACGCCCACGCTTCGGGGCGATGCTCCTGCGATCCAGGCCAGCTTCCGTCAGGTCCATCGAGTGGCCGCCCTGGACGGGTTGCGCGGCCTGGCGGCTCTGGTGGTGGTCGTGCACCATTGCCTGCTCACCCAGCCTGCGTTCAGCGACTTCTTCTTCTCAAACTGGACGACCACGCCGCACGGCACCTTGCAGTCCATCCTGTTCGACACGCCCGCCCGTATCGTCTGGGCCGGTTATGAAGCGGTGATCCTGTTCTACGTGCTGAGCGGCCTGGTGCTGGCGCTGCCCTGGCTGGAAGGGCGGGCACCCGGTTACCGTATCTTCCTGATCAAGCGCGTCTGCCGGATCTATCTGCCCTATCTCGCCGCCGTGGCGGTCGCCGCACTGCTCAGCCGGATGCTGTCGTTGCATACCGGCCTGGCCGGCCTCAGCGACTGGGTGAACACGATGAACTGGTCCAATCCGGTGACGTCCGGCGTGCTGCTGAACCATGTGTTCCTGACCGGCCACCACAACGTGCTGAACGGCCCCATCCACTCGCTGGTATGGGAAATGCGCGTCTCTGTCCTGTTCCCGCTTCTTGTGATGCCGATCGTGCTGTGGCGCGCCAGGGGTGCCGCTGCTGTCATCGGCGTTCTGCTTGCCATCATCGCACTCGCGCAATGGCGCTACGCCGGCGACACTGGTTATCTGCGCCTGCTCACCGTCAGCCCTGGCCTGGGCGCAAGCGGCAAGCTGGCGCTCGAGATAGAGTGGACCGCCTTCTTCGCCCTGTTTTTCGTCTTTGGCACGCTGATCGCCATCGGCCTGCGTTCGCAGCCGAGCGATCTTCGTATGCTGCCGTCCTGGTCGGGTTGGGCGTGCGTGCTGACTGGCTTGCTGGCCATACAGGCGCATTGGTCGCGTCTGGAATTCGTGCAGGACATCATGGTCGGTGGCGGATCCTGCCTGGTCATCATCGGCGTGCTGGCGCCGGGGTCCATTCGCCGGACGCTGTCATCGCCGGCCTGCGCCTGGCTCGGTGCGATCTCCTACAGCCTCTACCTCGTGCACGTCCCGCTTCTGCTGGCGTGCCTGATCCTGCTGCATGACATGCTGCCGGTCTGGGCCATACTGGCTGGTGTCGTACCCGCCTCCATCGTACTCGCCTGGGTGTTCCAGCGCGTGGTGGCCGCGCCGTCCATACGTCTCGGTCAGCGCCTGGCGGCTGCCCGCATCGGCAAACCGCACGCGCATGCCATCCTGCGCGCCTGAGCCGGAGGCCCCCACCCCAGGCATCGACGCGGACCCGGCCGTAGCCGGCCCGCCGCCGCGTTTCGCGGTCATCCTGCGCACCTATCAGTGGGATTCGTTCATCGAGCGGCAGGTGGCCCGCTACCGGGCCGTCAGCGACGGCGGCGACTTCTTCATCTCCGCCGACACGACTCACGGTCCGATCGCGCCCGCCGGGCACGGCCAGCTGTTCAGCACTACCAATGCGGACCTGCTCGGCCTGGGCCTGGCCAATCGCTTCGAGAAGGGTTCGCTGATCTGGTGGAACGCGGACTACCCGATCTATGCCTTCCATCGGGCACATCCCGGTTACGACTATTACGTCTTCGTCGAATACGACAGCCTGGTGCGGTCGCCGCTTGCGCCGATGGTCCACGCGATGGCCAGCCGCGGGCTCGACTTCGTCGCCGCCCCGATCGCCGACCCTTCGACGGGCTGGTTCTGGTGGCCCTATGCGCGGCGGGTCTACGATGCCGAGGTGCTGCGGGCCTCGCTCAACTGCATCTCGTTCTACTCCGCCCGCGCGCTGGCCTTGCTGTTCGAACGCAGGCTGGCCATGGCGCGCGATCCCGGGGTCAGAAGCTGGCCGATCAGCGAAGCCTTCGTCGCGACCGAGATCGCCCGCGCAGGCTACACGGCAGCACCGCTCGCTTTGTTCGGCGACGATAGCGCCTATGACTGGTTCCCGCCCGTGCTGGAGGACGACCTCGGCACCCTGGACGCGCAGGTTTTCGTCCACCCGGTGCTCGACACGCCGCGCTATCTGAAATCGGTCCTGACCAATGGCGGCCACTGGCGGGACTACTTCCGGGCGTCCAGCCCGCTGCGCCGGCGGCTGAGCCGGCTGCCGGTGGAAAGCTACGCGCCACAGCTTGCCGAGGCGGCGTGGCGGCGGTTCAGGACGCAGCAGAGAGAGCGGCTTGAGAGGCGTCTGCAACGGGCGCGCCTAGCCTGGCGGGCGCGTGAGGGGAAGCCGTAGCGTCCGCCGTGGCCGGCGCGGAGGATGGTGCCGGCATCTTGCGCTTTGTTACGATAACAACCCGCTTCGAGAGCGACGTTTAGGCAAGCAAGAAAGGCCTTCTTTTTTGAAAAAAGAAGGCCTTGCTTTCACTGTGTCAGCCTCAGGACAGGTTGGTATAACCGGCTCCAGGTGGCTGATTGCTAGAACAGCCGCTTTGCTTCCCAGCCCAGGACCGCAATGATCCTCCTCATCGACAACTACGACAGCTTCACGTTCAACCTCGTGCACTATTTGGGCGAACTCGGTGCCGAATGCGACGTGCGCCGCAACGATACTCTGACGGTCGACGAGGCCCTGGCGCTGCACCCCGAAGCGATCGTGCTGTCGCCCGGCCCGTGCACGCCGAACGAGGCCGGAATCTGCTGCGACCTGATAGAAGCGGCCGCCGGGAAAGTGCCGCTGCTGGGCGTCTGCCTGGGCCACCAGGCGATCGGGCAGGTGTTCGGCGGCGAGGTGATCCGCGCCCCCACGCCGATGCACGGCAAGGTGAGCCCAATACGCCATCTCGGCACCGATGTGTTCGAGGGGTTGCCGAGCCCGTTCGCCGCCACACGCTACCACAGCCTGGCGGTGCGGGCGGACACCCTGCCTGATTGCCTGGTGGCGACGGCGCACACGGAAGACGGCGTCATCATGGGTTTGCGCCACGAAAGCCATCCGGTGTTCGGCGTGCAGTTCCATCCGGAAAGCATAGCCAGCGAACACGGCCACGACATACTCGCCAATTTCCTGACACTGGCACGCGCCGCAAACGCTGGCCGCGATGCGGCTTGACGCCCTTGCCTGCGTGGGCACGATCCGGCCAACACGCAGAGCGCAGATGCCGAGTGGCAAGAGTTACCTGCTTTTTCCTGTTAAAATGCCGCTTACCTCCTGCCCCTCGTGACGGAAGCCCTGAAGCCGGCCCTGCGCCACGTAGCCGCCGGCGCCACGCTGTCCGAAGCCGAAGCCGAAGCCGCCTTCAGCCTGATCATGGACGGCCACGCCACACCCGTCCAGATCGCCGGCCTGCTCACCGCGCTGCACGTGCGTGGCGAGACCGTAGCGGAGCTGACCGGCGCCGTGCGCGCGATGCGGGCCAGGATGGTGACGGTGTCGGCGCCGGTTGGCACGGTGGATGTTTGCGGCACGGGTGGCGACGGGCTGGGCACGCTGAACGTGTCCACCGCGGTCGCCTTCGTCGTGGCGGCCTGCGGCGTGCCGGTGGCCAAACACGGCAACAGGGCGCTGTCCTCCAGGACGGGTGCCGCGGACGTGCTGGAAGCCCTGGGCCTGCGGACGGACCTGGGGGTGACGGCGCTGGAAGCGCAGCTGGCCAGGATCGGCCTGGCCTTTCTTTTTGCCCCGGCGCACCACCCGGCCTGGCGCTTGGCGGCCGGCGTTCGCGCCGAACTGGGGTTCCGGACGATGTTCAACCTGCTGGGACCGCTGTGCAGCCCAGCCGCGGTCACACGCCAGCTGACGGGTGTCTACGACCCTGCCTGGACGGCGCCGCTGGCCGAGGTTCTGGGCGCACTGGGCAGCGAGCACGTCTGGGTGGTGCACGGCTCGGGGCTGGACGAATTGAGCCTGGCCGGCGAGACGGTGGTTGCGGAATGGCGGAGCGGCGCGTTGCGGCGGTTTGTCGTGACCCCCGAGCAAGCCGGCCTGGCCCGGGCGCCGGTCTCCGCAATTCAAGGCGGTGAGGCAGCCGGCAACGCTTCAGCCCTGTCCGCGTTGCTGCACGGGCAAGCCGGACCCTACCGCGATACGGTGTTGCTGAATGCGGCGGCCTGCCTGGTTGTTGCCGGACAGGCGGCGGATTTGCGGGACGGCGTGATACGGGCCCGGTCGGCGATCGATGCCGGAGCAGCTCTGGACATTTTTGAGAGGCTGTCGCGCGACTCCACGCAGGGTCGGGCGAACTGAAGCGGGTTTACAGACACATGCCGGATTCACTACCCCCTGAACTGCCGGACGCATTGGCGCAGATCTGCGCCGACACGGCGGCCGAGGTGGATCGCCGGCGCCTGGCGACGCCGTTGCGCGTGTTGCAGAAGCGGATCGCCCACGCCAAGCACCGCCCGCGCGGCTTCGGCCAGGCCCTGAAGCAGCGTCTGATCGCAGGCAAATGCGGCCTGATCGCGGAGATCAAGCGGACATCGCCGTCCGGCGGCCTGATCCGGGCAGAGATCGAGCCTGCAGACTTGGCGCGCGCGTATGAGGCAGGTGGCGCCACCTGCCTGTCGGTTCTGACGGACGGGCCGCATTTCGGTGGATCGCTGGCGGACATGCAGGCGGCGCGCGAGGCGGTGACGCTGCCCGTGTTGCGCAAGGATTTTATCCTGGACCCCTGGCAGGTCTACGAGAGCCGGGCGGCCGGGGCCGATTGCATCCTGCTGATCATGGCGGCGCTGACGGATCTGCAGGCGATCGCGCTGGAAGGGCTGGCGCGCGACCTGGACCTGGACGTGCTCGCCGAGGTGCACGACCGCAGGGAGCTGGACCGGGCACTGGGCCTGCAGACGCCGCTCATCGGCATCAACAACCGCAACCTGAAAACACTCGCCACGGACATCGCCACGACGATCGACTTGGCGCCGCACGTCTCACCCGGACGGATATTGGTGACGGAAAGCGGAATACGCGACCACGCCGATCTGAAGCGCGTGGCGGCGGTGGGAGCGCATTGCATGCTGGTGGGAGAAAGCCTGTTGCGGCAGCCGGATGTGACGGCGGCAACGCGGACGCTGCTGTGTGGATAGAGCCAAAGCAGGGCGTTCTCTTCTGACGGTAGCCCGCAGAAAACCCCCGTTCCTTCGCCGGCTTCACCGCTTCGGTGCGCCGCGCGGCATCGGGTTGCTGCACGGGTGTCAGGCGCGCACGGCTACGGCCGCCCTCCCTCAAAGACGGCTTTTCTCCCTGTGACCGCCCTCACCCATTTCGATGCGGAGGGACGCGCGGTCATGGTCGACGTGTCCGCCAAACCGGTGACCGCGCGTGTGGCGACAGCGCGTTGCCGCGTTGTCATGCAGCCCGGCACGCTTGCGGTCATACGCGATGGAACGGCGAAAAAAGGCGATGTCCTGGGCACCGCGCGGCTGGCGGGAATCATGGCGGCAAAACGCACTTCGGACCTGATACCGTTATGCCATCCGTTGCCGATCGATGCCGTGCAAGTGGAACTGGAAGCCGGCGGTACGGCGGTGGAGATTGCCGCAACCGTGCGGACCACCGGACGGACTGGCGTGGAGATGGAAGCGCTGACGGCGGCGAGCGTGGCGGCACTCACGGTCTATGACATGTGCAAGGCGATCGACCGCGGCATGCGCGTGGAAGATCTGCGTGTCGTCTTCAAGGACGGGGGCGCTTCAGGGACGTATGATGCCAACTGGGCTTGCGGCTGACACAGAGAAAGCAAGCAGTCCTTTTTTGAAAAAAAAGACCAAAAAACTTTTGCTTCCCTTCGCATTTGCAGCGGCCTGGTGCCTCCGGATGGATTGAGGCATTTGAGCCTGCGCAGGAAGCAAAAGTTTTTTGCTTCTTTTTTCAAAAAAGAAGGCCTTCCTTGCTTACCCAAGCATCGATTTCAAAGCGGGCTGCTATGAGAACATGTAAACACGCAGTGTTTCGCCTGCGCCCCGTAGAATGCAGGCTGGACAGATCACCGACCGGGAGACGTCCTCTGCTTTCATTCTACGGCCCGAAAGGCGCGTCTTGACGTCCCTGCTTTCCGTGCAGGACGCGCGGGACCGTATCCTGGCCACCCTGTCCGCCACCGGTGCGGAAACCGTAGCCCTGCCCGAAAGCTTTGGCCGGGTGCTGGCCGCCGGCGTGCACGCAAGGCTGACGCAGCCGCCTGCCGACGTGTCCGCCATGGACGGCTATGCGCTGCGGGCAGCCGACGCCCCAGCAGGCGCGCGTTTGCGCGTCGTGGGTGCGGCACCGGCCGGACGTCCGTTCGACGGCACGCTGAAATGGGGCGAAGCGGTCCGGCTTTTCACCGGCAGCGTGATCCCGGCCGGGGCGGATTGCGTGCTGCTGCAGGAGGATGCGTCAGCCGAGGGGGAGACCGTGGTGGTCGGGGAGGCGCCGCGCCCCGGCCAGCACATCCGCCAGCAGGGGCAGGATTTCTCGGCAGGCGATGTGCTGCTTGCCGCCGGGCGGCGGCTCGGCGCGCGCGATGTGGGCCTGGCCGCTGCGGGCAACCATCCCTGGCTGACGGTGCATCGCCGGCCACGGGTGGCCGTGCTGGCAACCGGCGACGAGCTGAGCTTGCCGGGGGAGGCGGTGGGGACCGGAGGCATCGTCAGCTCCAACGCGCACTGCCTGGCCGCCCTGGTTCGCAACGCAGGGGCGGACGCCACCGTGCTGCCGGTGGCCGGCGACACGGCGAGCGGGATTGCGGCCGCGGCCGCGGGCGCGCGCGGCGCAGACATGCTGGTGACGACGGGCGGCGCCAGCGTGGGCGACCACGATCTAGTGCAGGCTGGCCTGGGCAGCGTGGGTTTTCGGCTCGATTTCTGGAAGATCGCCATGCGGCCAGGCAAGCCGATGATCTTCGGCGACCTGGACGGCATGCCGGTGCTGGGACTGCCGGGCAATCCGGTGAGCGCGTTCGTCTGTGCGGTGTTGTTCCTCCTGCCGGCGCTGGCGCGGCTGGGCGGCCTGGCGGCGTGCGGGCCGGTAGAGGAAGCCGTTGTGCTGGGCGCCCCGGTGCGGGCTAACGACCATCGGGCGGACCATCTGCGGGCGACACTGGCCAGAAGCGCCGATGCTGGCTGGGTGGCAACACCGTTCGAGCGGCAGGATTCCGCCTTGCTGCGGGCACTGGCCGGTGCGGACGCCCTGGTCTTGCGGCCTCCGCATGCTCCTGCGTTGGACGCGGGTGGCCGCGTGCAGATCATCCGGCTGTAGTACTGATCTGCTCTGTAGTTTACGGTTAGGTAAGCACGGAAAGCCTTCTTCCTGGGCAGGCGCAAACACCTCGATCAATCCAAAGACAGCTGGCTGCTGCAAATGGGAAGGAAGCAGAAGTTTTTTGGTCCTTTTTTTCAAAAAAGGACTGCTTGCTTTCATTGCGTCAGCCTCAAGGCTGGTCAGTATAACATGGCGGCCCTGCACGCCTGCCGCCGTTCAGCCGCCTATCGGAAAGCCGTGTTTCACTAAAGAAATTCTAAACCTTCGCTGTGCCGTGCACAATGTTCTTCTTCCCCAGTGTCACATCTGGCTTACCTGTGCTGAACCGGGCCGGGTGCTTCGAGTTGCCTCACTGCCGTGAACGATCAGTTCGGCCAACAGGAGAAAACCCATGGATATGGCGGTTCAGAGTGCGACCGGCGACGTGAAGACCATGCTGCAGGATGCAATTTCGGCGGTGCAGGCCGCCAGCATGTCGGGAAAGGACGTCACGGTAAAAATCCAGGAGCAGGCAAGCGACTCCGCGCTGAAGGAGCTTCTGCAACACGGCTCCAAGCACGCGGAAACCTGGCAGGAGAGGTTGGCGGCGGCGAGCCAGAAGATGGGTGCTGCACCGGTTGCAACGCAGAGCAACCCGATCATCGATGCGATACAGCAAGTCGGTGGCAAGATCATCGGCAAGGCCACGGATTCCACGGCGCGTGACCTCGGCATCATCGCAAGCGGTCAGCTGGCGCTGCACTACTACATCGCGGCGTTCGGAACGATGGCGTCCTATGCACAGATGTTGGGCATGGAAGAGGTGGCGAAGTCACTGCATACCTGCCTGCAGGAGGCCAAACAGGGTGATGAGCGCTACACGGAACTTGCCGGGAAGATCGGCAAATAGCAGGCAAGGTTGAGGCTCTGCCCCAAACCCCGCCAGGGGATGGGGGCGCCCCCCCCCCCCCCCGGTGGGGCGTGTTTTAAATACC